>AYTS01000082.1 GCA_002009475.1 Candidatus Brocadia carolinensis
CTCCGCCTGAGCATTTCTGTCAGCAGCGCCCACTGCTCTCTCGGCACATCGATATTGCCCAGCGTAAGAATCGTTTTCTGTCGTGGACCTTTCTTCGTCCTTATGGTCTCAACCAGGACCAGACAAGAATATTTCTTATCACCTCTCTTTTTGTATGCATCTCTGATATACATACCATGATTATACCAGAGAAGATGAAAATGTCAACACAATCCCCACTATTCATACACTACATCGTCGGCAAAAATTCTCGACCCTTATTATTCTACCACTTACGACTTGCTCACTATGCAAAAGTACCGCTTCGTCTACACTTTTTGCGTAAGTTCGGCTAAACCTTAAAATAGTTATTTGTGGACTTTTATCCATGCCGGACATTTGATCTTTTACGACACACGAGTGAAAACCCTATCAGGATGAGGCTTGCTATATTGAGTACCGCCAGGATCAGGCACGTTCTAAATATGCCAAAGAGGGGGATAAAGATTACTCCGGTCAATATTGCTCCCAGAAAGGCACCAACGTGATCGGCGCTGTTCGTAGCCCCGGCAGACATAGCAATATCCTGACGGTGTTCTATGAGTATCTTATTGATCAGGGGAAACTCCATGCCGGTCAATATCCCTGCAACTCCAATAAAGCAGGTCAAGCCAACTTCTGCTGCTATTGAACAAGAAGACAACAGATGAATAAAAAACGGCAGAACAAGGGCATAGCATCCAATGACCCCTTCAAAGATCATCAGCAGAGTAATCCAGCAGGAGTCGGGCACCGACAAACGAGTTTGTCCGTGCCACCCTTTTGCATTGAAATTCTCTGGCGTAAAGATATTGCCATTCGCAGTCGGGAGACGTCTCCTACCGCTCATTTTATTGATAATTCGGTTTGCAAAATACCCGCCAAACGCAAGGCCCATCATAAAGACGGCAACGATAACGCCCATCCTCTCATAAATATAACCATAGATATTTTGAAAGGCGTAGAGGAGTACCATTTCCAGCGCAATTCCGGCAAAACCCGTTGTAGCCAGGGCGATGAGGCAATTGGTTTTGAGTTGTTTGGTGTAATACGAGTAGTTTCCTTTCCATGTCCTGAAAATCAGATACATGATCCTTCCCGCCAGTATCAGAAGGATTGGAATGAAAAATGATTGAATACCCGCATTCTTTAAATAGTGAAATAATCCATGCAAATAACCTCCGGTAAGCGAATCCCACAATACGAGGTTTAAAAAGTAGGTGACAGGCCTTGCATCGGTATTGACGGGCAAGTCTTCTCTCCGGCTGAGTTGCCCTTCGATAAAGGCAACCTGTTCCGGCTGAAGCAGGGTATAAAAGAGATATTCAGTAAAACAACCTGATTGTATCTGAAATTTCCGATATCGCTCCATAAGGGTTTCAATGTCCGGGGTAATGATCCCTTTCTCATCGCATGCAAAATAAAAATTGGTTTGGCCGGGTGTTACCAGTACCTGGGTGAATACCTCATGCAACGTGCGATACAGAGAACCCGTATAACTTCCGACATCCTTTCCTATATAGGTTACGGCCGAGCTGACTGAGGTAGCCAGGACGCCGTCGGGTTTTAAAATGGTTCGTACCTCTTGAAAAAATTCCAGGGTGTAAAAACGATTGAGGAAGGCCGTTGAGGGGTCGGGGGTATTCACCAGAATAATGTCATAGTGCCGTTTCTTTGCCCTGTTTTTTACATAATAACGGCCATCCTGATGAACTACCGTTACACGCCGGTCGGACAGCGCTTGTTTATCTGAGGGAGATAGATATCTGCCGGAGATTTGCAAGAGGCTTTCGTCCAGTTCCACGAAGTCCAGTGATTCGATAGGATACAAGAGCATTTCTGAAATGATTCCACCCAATCCGTTACCAATGAGGAGTACCTGTTTCGGGGAGGGATGCTGGGTCATTACCAGATGGGCGGTTTGGGCATACTCATACTCATTGGGAAAGGCAGCGGCATATTGCCCATTGAGATAAATACTGTATTGTTCCGCTTGTTTGCCAATATCGATGTGCTGGTATTTTGAATCTGCAGAGGTCACCAGTTCAATATGAGGATTCAGCGTATTCCATCGTATTTTTGTTGACAACGCATCTACCTTATCGGGGATGGGTGAAAACAAAACTACCATCATTACCACCGCGAAACCCAGGGAAACAAGGCCTAAAATCCTATGTGTCTTATCTTCTTTGCTCCGGGAATAAAAGGCTAAAAAGGTCAAAAGGACAAAGATACCAACATTCAAAAGTGCAATGATTTTAAACGGATGAAATCTCGATACCATGAAAAATGAGAATACGAGTCCCCCGACAAGACTCCCCATGGATTCTATGATATAAACCGCTCCGATATCTATTGCTGCATCACGGGTATTTTCATTTTGGATTTCGGATTTCTGATTTCGGATTTCTGATTGTGAATTGGACGGTGAATCCGAATTCCGCGATCTACGCTCTGAATCAGAGGCATGGTTATTGCCATCATGGTCTGCGGTGGCAGTCCACACAACCTTTGACGAGAACGGAAAGAGAAAACCGATGACAAAACTCAACGGCAGGATAAATCCGAAGGAGATAAGGAGCAAAGGTATTAAGGAAATGTACTCACCGATTCCGACACTCAAAAAGCCCCGCACGCCGCGTATAAAAAAAAACCTGTACGGGCAGCACAAGGCACAGAACGAACAAGGTGATGATAAAGACCGTGAAGGCATGTCGAAAGGCATGTTCAGCCTTTGCACCTGCAAAGGCGCCCGTTGCAATACCCAGAAACCAAGCGCCAAATACGATACCCAGGCAGAGTTCGTTGCCATAAAAGACGTTCAGAAACTCACGGATTAAGATCACCTGTGCAATGGTTGCATAACCACCAATCGCTGCAATGCACAGGAATAGGAAGATATGGAATGTCCTGTTTTGCATGGTTTTGTGCCTGAAATGACTTGTCAAAAGGGCGAAACGAACCTTCGCAGAATTCACGTGATATCTTAACATATAATCCGGTAAGTTAGTATCTTTATAATTACGTCACCGGTTGTTTCATATGAATATTTCTTGACTTTTCCAGAAATTCAGATTGAATTTTATTATAATGATTGCGTGGATTAGTCCAATGGAAAATCTGATTATGAGAAGACTATGGAATCTAAGGAAGGTATCAGAAAGCAAATTATAGCAAAGGTAAAAAAGATTGTGGTCAAGATCGGTACGGGTGTGCTTACTACCGAAGATGGATATGTGGATAAGAAACAAATACAGAGACTGGCAGAACAGGTGGTAGAGCTCAAGAAGATGGGATACCATGTTGTTGTGGTAAGCTCTGGCGCAGTCGGGTCAGGAATGGGAGAACTCGGTATAGAAAAGAGGCCGAGCACATTGCCTGAGTTACAGGCGGTTGCCGCAATTGGGCAAAGTAAACTGATCAGCGCGTATGATGATTGTTTTAAATTGCATGGGTATCATGCAGCCCAGATTCTCCTTACCCGCGAGGATTTTGAGGACCGGCAGAGGTACCTAAATACCTGCAATACGATTCATACACTCTTTCAGCTCAATGCCATCCCCGTGGTAAACGAAAATGATACGATTTCCGTGGATGAAATCAAGTTTGGCGACAATGACGCACTTTCTGCCCTGGTAACGAATCTGTTGAATGCAGAGTTGCTTATCATCCTTTCTTCTGTTGATGGGCTGTACGATAAGTTTCCTACAGGAAAAAGCAAGGCGGCGGTAATCCCTGTCGTGGAAAATGTCTCAGACGAAATACGGCAATTGGCCTTTGATTTCAAGACCAAAAGGGGCGTAGGCGGTATGCAGACCAAGCTAGAGGCGGCATCGGTGGTGACAAATGCAGGAGAAGCCATGATTATTGCCAATGGAAGAACTGATGGGGTATTGAAGAAGATTGTACAAGGTATGCATATCGGCACGCTGTTTCTTCCCAAAGAGGAGAAAATGACGAGCCGCAAACGGTGGATCGGTTATACCATAAAACCAAGAGGAACGATTTATGTGGATGAGGGGGCCATGCATGCCTTAACGGAGAAGGGCAAGAGTTTGCTTGCGTCAGGCATTGTATCGGCGGAAGGGGCATTTCATAAAGGAGATACCATCTCAATCTGTGGTAGGGGGGATGGAGTTATTATCGCGCGTGGCCTGACAAACTATTCTTCCGAAGAGATCGAGAGGATTAAGGGATGCAGTACCTCTCATATTGCTAAGGTACTGGGTTATAAGCTATACGACGAAGTTATTCATCGGGACAATATGGTGATTTTATAAGGAGGATTTTATAATGAGCGCAATAAAGTATTACCGTGTAAAAACCTCTTTTTTTTGTAAGTTTTTTCACAACCCTATTTATCCCCTATCAGGAGGTACAGATTGTTTATGAGAGAAAGATTGCTTCGCTTCGCTCGCAATGACAATGCACAATATGCCATCAAAGCATAGCCTATGTCATTGCGAGGGTCTTTTCCGAAGCACTCTCCCGTTTTCACAACGGAGAATTGGATGCGGCATAGTTACACTAACTATTGAGGAGGATGTTTTCGTGGAATATCAATTTTTAATCGATACGTATGAAACCGAACGTATGAAGACGCTCAGCGTCTGGAGTATGTTCAAAGACGAGGATATGCGTGTGCGTCCCCGGCAACAAGACAGGCGTGGAAGAAATGCCCTTGAGCATATGGTGCATCAGTGTGTGAGTGAAAATCTCTGGTTTCGCAATATGCTGGAGATCGATGTTGGCGCCCCGCCCTTGCCGAAAGAGGAAACCCGGCTGGAGTTTATAAAGCGCTATGCGGAGGATTCCGGAAAACGACTTGCTGCTTTGCAGAAAACAGATAAGGCCTGGTGGGAAAAGATCGCAACATTCTTTGACATGAAGCAGTCAAGGGCATGGATCATGACCAGAAGAATCGCACATTCAGCGCATCATCGTGGGCAGTTAACCGTGATGTTGCGCATGTTGGGACGAGAAATTTACAGCACCTACGGTCCTTCTGCAGATACCGGTGGCCTGATGATACATAATGCACCAACAATATATCCTTACCCCAGCATAGAATCGCTTATCGATGGTGAAATGCGGGGCGGGGACAAAGCGCCTCTGCCAGGCCCAGGAGACAAACCGTGCACGGAACGACCTGATACTACGTAATGAATGTTCTCGTGCCAATACTACCGCATGCCATCTTTCATTTGGTTTCTGAAAAAGGTGCAAACATTTTGTGAAATGAGGTCCTCCTGCCCCCGGTAGAAATGGTCGCTATTCTCAATGAGTTTCAGGGTCTTTGGTGGCAACAGGCTTTCAAAACCCTGCAGGGTATCTTTTCCTGTCGTTGAGAAATCATTCTCGCTATAGATGCATAATTTGTTCATTGCGCAGGTACGAAAAAAACCCAGCGGGTATCGGCCAAAGGGAATTGAGATACCGGCAAATGCCTTAACATTCTTATTCTCCGCAACTACCCGCATTCCAACGAAGGCACCGAAAGAATATCCCGCGATAAAAATATCATCCGTTATGCCAGGCTGTGAAATTATGAATGAAAGCGCTGCATGAGTATCCACAATGGCATCAGGGTAGTCACCCCCATTCAGAGATCGGTCCCAGTATTGGAAACGTTGGGCAATATCTTCTATGTGCGATGCACTGTTTCCCACACCACGATAGTTGAATCGAAGGGATACAAATCCCCTGTCGGCAGATACCCGGGCAAGACTGGTAATGATATTGTTGTCCATATCACCGCCCAGATTAGGGTGTGGTGCGCATAACAGGATTGCGGGGGATGATGCAGACTCTTCATGATATGTCAAAATTCCTTCCAGCTTTAGGCCGTCTGAATAAAAATGTACGCATTCTTCAATCATGGTTAAAAAGTATCTTCTCCTTGTCCCGGCTTCTCACGGGCAATCTCCATCGATTTCAAAATTTTTTGCGATAACCGGAAATTATGCATACCGTATGATTGCACCAGTCTCAGGAGATTCCGTGTGTCCTGTGTCCCGGTGCCGTTTCCGCTGAATTGTTTGATCTGTTTATCGAGTGTCTCCTTCCATGCATCATGTAACAGTCCATAATCATTGTTATGACACGCTATGCAGTGATTACGTACGGCTTTAAACGAAAGCCCATCCGGTTCCGGCTTGTGGCAGTCGGTACAGGAAACTGCTGCAGACATCCAGTCGGGCATTTTTATTTCCATGCCCTGGATTTCTCCCTTTCGATAATCTTGTACTTCGGCATGGCAATGGAAACATTCTAAAGACATTTCCTGATTCTTTGAGAAGGAACCGGATGCTATTTCTTGTTCACTTTTGTGGTGGCAGACCCAGCAGTCTTTCTTTTGTATCGTCAGCTCACCATGGGTTTTTGTGTGAACGGCGTCGTTGTTATGGCATTGATGACATTCCAATCCCTGATGGGGAGAGTGCGATTCATGCCCGAATATTTCTCCCTGGTACACGGTGTAATACGCCAGGTAATTCACGTGACATCTGTCAGTACATGAGCCGGAAGGAAACGGCACAGCGTCTGGTTTAGCAGTGAAACGGTCATTTCCTTTGGCGATCGATGACAAAGCAACAATACCTAAGTAAAACATCAATTGTACATAAAATTTGACCATGGTATTCACTTTACGGTTTGTTTTAAATTGGTAATGCTATAATCTAACAGATATTTTATATATTTGATATTATGAGCGCCAGAACTGCCGTCTTCCCTAATGAGGTTATAATTTACCTCTGCCTCATGAATGACCTGGCTCGTGCCACCGTTGTGGCGTCTTTTGGCCTGGGCCAGCAACCTCTGCAACAACCGCATCCGGGATGTTACAAAACGTATCTGTTCAACCAATATTTTATCAAAACCCTTTTCGTGGCAATTATTGCATACCTTGGGTTCAATAAGAGCAAACCGTTGCTTGTCCTGATGACATGCGGAACAATTTAATGTTGCAAGGTACATGGGATCAGGCTCGCCTTTGATGCCCACACCACCCATTCCCATCATAATCACCTCCTGCACTTTGTGCCCTGTTGCAACAGACTGCTGAGGATGGTCATCTCCAGAGACGGGATTGGCCGACTTGATCCAACCATGGGTAAGAGGGTCATGGCATGACGTACAGGCAACCTTGCGCTTTTCAATATGAATGGTATGCATATCCGGTACCTTGTCGGAATAATCAGCGATCTCCGCATGGCATTGATAACAACTTCTTTTATCAACCTGTCCATCGCCCTGAATGGTATCAAAATGGCAGTCAGAGCAATCTATTTTTTCATTCTTTTCGTAAATTTCGTGCTGAAAAATCTTTCCGTATATGTCTTTTGTCTTTTCCACATGACCGTGGCACAGGGCGCAGTCAGAGATGGGTTTCTTATTTTGGGCATACAGAGGTTTCGTGGTATTGATAAAATGGCAGGTGTCACATGTCCTTGTATCCGTTTCAAAATGTTTTTCAGTACTGATGTGGGCATGACACGAGGTACATTTTAGTTTGAGATTGTTCGACAACTTGACTACGTGCGTCTTATGCTGAAAGGAGATATTTTTTTTTGTATTGCACTGCCTGAGCCTTTAATTTGTTCAGCGGGTGGCATGATTCGGCAGTGCAATGTTCATCCTGAATTTCAACGGCCATCTGTGCTACGCTCCGATTGTTGTGGGTATGGCACTCAATACAGACAATATCTTTTGATGGTTTTTTGCAGGCATTATTGAAGGTAATAGAACGGTGGCATTTGGTGCAAAATGACGTGGTTTTCGGTCTCATTATGGTAACGGAAAGTGCCACCATAACCATTCCAATGGCAATTCCAGCGGCAATTGCTAGTCTGACGGCAAGTCTGGTATTTAATCTTTTCACTTCGTTAAACATAGTGGTTACAGGTGATGGATCGCTTCTGCAAGTAAGGTGTTTTTGTCATTGTTAAAGGAGGTTCTGACCATCGTAGCCTTTATCACAGATACATTCGTACTCCCTGAAAAGCTAAAAGGGATGTGTTTTTTCCCCTGGTATGGTACGGCCGTTTTTAATTCAACGAACAGGCTTTCCTGTTTTAATGCTACAACCCGGCCTGCATTATCCAGGAGTTTCACCGTAACAACGACCTCGCGGTATCCGTAATCTCCGGTGGGTACGCTGTGAGGGATGCCGGTGTTTTCCAGTTCCAGGAGCCCTTCAACCATACCTTCCGTTCGGTTCACCTGGATAAACGACAATTTTAACGGATTCTCATCATTTTTGAAAAAGGCCAGGGATGCGAACAGATGCTGCTTCCCTTCTCTCTTCGGATAGATTTTTTGCCATGGATCGTCCTGGATAAGCTTTCGGTTTATTGCGGGCATGTGGCAGTCCTGGCAGGTTTTTCTGCTTTCTGTTGCACCTGATGCTTGCCATGCCGCATACGTGCCCACATGACACCTTCCGCACAATTCGCTTGACCGAAAAAAGGGGTTTTCTGCCGCAATGGGATGCGGCCCGTGCGCAGGGGTAGGGCCACTTAATTTGCAGTCATTCAGATGACAACTGTTGCAATTTACTCCTTCCGATTCATTTACCTTCCTTGGTTTAATTTTTTCATCCGTAAAGATGGTTTCCGGGGCATGACATCCAATGCAAAAGGTAAATTGATAGTCATTGGTCTCTTCCCTGAATGCCTCGTTCGCGAAACTACGGGCGTGGGGTGAGTCTTTCCACTCACGATAGATGTCCTGATGACAATCTCCGCACCGTTCTGATTTGGGAGATTTGGGACCTGTTTCAACCAATTCAGGATAGATGGTACAGCTAACGGGAAACAAACAGACAGGTAGAAAGAAAAGAGAGATTAAAAACTTTAGGAGTTTTACGTTTTTATAAAACATAGCGTAATCAGCAAAATAATCGTGGAAATAACGATCGCAAACAGTACAGGCCGATGCCACAGATTGCAGCGTTCTTTGCCCTGCCGGGCAAAGCTGCCATTCTGGCCTCCTGCATTATGGAGAGAGGATGCATTCCCTTTCGTATCACGCACCAAAAACGGCCATGACACAAAGATCAGGGTGGAGAGCACGAGGGCAGAAATAAACAGCACCTCGTTGTGCATAAGTTTGTGTAGCTTGTAGACGGGCAACAGAAACCAGGGAATGTGATCAGGTTTATTTATTGCCTTCCATGGTAGCGGAAACAAAATAACGGCACTCATTTCGAGAATCACCAGAAAACACGAAACGATGATATGTCTCAAAAGTTCATTTGGGAAAAATGGCTCGAGCATATCGGGGCTTTTCCCTTTTGTATAGTCTTTCATCCAAAAATCCTTCCAGACCTTCTTACAGAGGTTCGTAAATTCCGGTCTTTCTTACCATAAAGAAGTGCATACCCATAAACAATCCCATTGCCAGGGGAATACCGGCAATGTGCAATGCATATATAAAAGTTATAGGTATAACGGAATAGTTGCTGCGATTACCGGCAGATAACAAATAGCCGGTATAATACATAACGAGCGTCAGGATAAGCAGGCACGCCCCGGAGACCCAATGCAATTCCCGTGGATGCCGGTAAATGCCTTTAAAGAGGATGCGGAACATATGACTCAATACCATGCCGATCATAACGTGGGGTCCAACCGCATGAACGCGATGGATGAGCCAGCCATAGGGAATGCTATGGCTTACCTTTTGAATGCTGGCATCTGCTTCAGTTGCACTTGGAATAAAATAGAACATGAGAAATACCCCTGTGCCCAACTGGATCATAAAGGCGACCAGTGACAACCCTCCCATACATCCAAACCAGCTTAGCCCTTTGGGAATCAAACGCCTGGTGATATTCGTTTCTATGAGTTCCCTTACCATACCCTGATTTCAATCGTATTCGTCATCCTGGTTTCTTTTCCATATCGGACAATATTTCGCCCAGTACCGCCACAACCCGGTCTATATCCGTACCGGTAATAACCAGGGGCGGTTGAAACGTGAGTACATTTCTCGATACGCCGGTCTTCCCGGCTAAAACACCGCAATCTTTTAACCGTTCAAGAACGTGGTCTGTTTCTTCGGCAGCAGGAATTTTGTCCTCCTTAACCAGTTCGGCGCCCAGCATGAGACCCTTTCCCCGCACCTCGCCGAGAATCTTGTGTCTTTGCTGAAGCTCTAGCAGTTTTTCTTTAAAATAGCTTCCGAGGAGCTTTGCCTTTTGCGCAAGGTGATGTTTTTCAATAACGCCGATGGTTGCCAATGCCGCGGAGGCTGATACGGGATTGCCACCCGTTGTGGAAGCACCGGGGCGAGTGTAAGACAAGGCAATAGTATCATTCGTTATAAAGGCGCCGATGGGCGTGCCATTCGCCAGGGCCTTTGCCAGCGTCATGATATCAGGTATAACATCCCAATGTTCAATTGCAAACATCTCTCCCGTCCGGCCAAACCCCGTCTGTACCTCATCCGCTATGAAGAGCACATGATATTTATCGAGAATGTCCCTGACGAGCTTAAAATAACCGGGAGGCGGTGTGATAATACCGCCATTCCCCTGAATTGGTTCGGCAATAAAGGCGGCATAGTCGCCGCTCTTCACCACATCCTCAAGATGCCTGGCGCATTTGAGATCACAGCGGGGATAGGTAAGGTCATATGCACATCGGTAGCAGTATGCCCCTGGAATATGGACAATGTTTTCGAGAGGATTGGGGTCGGTTCTCCACAGGGAAAGCCCCGTGAGATTCATGGTAAGTTTTGTGCGTCCGTGAAGCCCTTGCTGGAGGGCAACAAATTTCTGTTTTTTGGTATATAACTGGGCAAGGAGCGCTGCCCCTTCATTTGCTTCAGAACCGCTGGCACAGAAGAAAGACCGTTTGAGTGGTCGTGGAGTAATGTGCGCCAGTTTCTCTGCGAGGTCTACTATGGGCTGAGTAAGATAAATAGCGGTGGTATGCTGTAGCGTTCTTACCTGCTCACAGATCTTTTCCACCACCTCCGGATTGCAGTGTCCGGCATTCATTACGGACACCCCACCATAAAAATCCAGATACTGCTTGCCTGTGTGGTCGTAAAGATACTGCATTTCTCCCCTGACGATCTGCATCGGTTTCTTATAAAAGTGGTAAACGCAGGGAATAAGATATTCCTGCTTTTTTTGAAGAATAGCCTCAGGTCCGATATGGTTTGTTGTCATAATTTATATAAATGTACGGCATGTATGATATAGTAAACGTTTTAAATAAATTGACGTGAATTTGTCATTGCGAGCGATAGCGAAGCAATCTCATGGCCGGGATTGCTTCGTCGTTCCTCCTCGCAATGACAACATTTTTGCGCTTCGTATAATTATAAGTAGGCTTTTCCCTCCTCCGTTTTACCAGGAGGAAAATTAATCTTTAACCTTTTAAAACCTTTATAGCCATGGTTACACAATATTATTGAAATTATCAGTAGAAAAATGTTTAAAACGGACGTAGCAAGCAAATTACCCCTTAACCACGGATACACGCTGGCTAATGCAAATCTTTCAAGCCCGTCCTCGAGGGTTTCGTCTCTATTAACAACGAGCAGCTTTTCAGAAACACCGTTCTTTGTCACCCGCAAAACCAATGCATGATGGAAACGGCCAAATTTCTTTTCTTCAAGGTGAGCGCCCCCACCTCCGGTCACTAAATATACGATGTCTTTCCTGGTAATTCTTGCATATCCATGGTAATCACCTGCTATTACATAGTCTGGATTCAGCTCATCAATGAGAGAAATAATCTCATCAGAACCGTCAAATGACCTGGCCTTGAAGTCAGAAGATATGGGAGGTGGGATATGCATAAAGACAAAGGTCTTCCGGTAACGGGAAGAAGTATTTTCTGAGATTAATTTTTCTAAAAACTGAAGACTTTCCCTGTTCGTGTATGGGGGGTTCAGGATGCGGAGAACAACGAAGAGACATTCCTGATATTCAAATGAGAAAATGCTGGGACCATAGACTTCTTCGAATCTTGATATAGGGAAATTTCGGGCGTCAACGTCATGGTTTCCCACAAGAAAAAATGATGGGAAGGGAAAGTGAAACTCGGTTGCATATTCAGACTTAAAAAAAATTGTGTTCGCCTTCACTGCCCTTATAAACAAAATCGCCTAAAAAAACTAAAAATGATAGGGGTTCTTTGCGCAATCCTTCGGCAATTACTTCAAATGTTCCGGAACTCTTTGTGTCTCCTACAACAGCAAAACTGAATTCATCCTTTAGTTTCTCATGGCATAATTTTTCTCTGTTCTGGGGGAAATTGCCGGATAGGTGGTTTAAATCTCTCTTGCCTTCAAAGTGATGGACAAGCAAAGCGTAGGATTCCAGGAAGAAAAAAACCGCGAAAAGCAGGAGCAGAGGGATTTTCGCCCAGCTAAAAGACGAAAGGATCGTTGCTTTGAGATAGCGTGACTGCATAGGAATTTTCCTTTTATTTAAGCAGGTTATAGGTTGTATGGCACAGAAAATCCCCCTTTGAAAAGGAGGCTAGGGGTTGTAAAATACACGGGAAAACACACAGCCCCCCCTGAATCCCCCTTTATTAAGGGGGACTTAAGCAGAATAATTTATCATTATATATTCTTCATATTGTTATGCACTACTCCCTGATACTTTTCATTACCGCTGCCGTGCTCTTTGAATGCGTTATGTCGTGGGCGTAACTACCAAGATTAAAATCCCTGGGACTTTCTTCCGTAAGTTTATCCCAGTCACTTTCCTGTATAGGCAATGATAGCTGTGGATGTTCTTGTAGAAGAGTTAAATATTTACTATATAAGCTAGTCAGGGTTTTTACCAGAGAATCTTCATAATGCTGAGCCTCGATGCGCAGCACCTTTACGCCTGCTTGCACCATTGAACAAAGGTAAGGCAAAAGGCATATATCCCTGGCAAGCAGGAGATGGTTGCGGCAATATTGATCTATTTCGATGGGGCGTATTTCACCTCGTTCGTCCCTGAGACTGTATCCCATATATTGACACACCTGCCTGCAATGCTCCTTTTTATGCGATTTGGAGGTTACCATGGCCGGAATACAGTGTTCAAGGATCATACCGGAGACAGGTCCGTGGACAATGCACTCCAGGGGCAATGGCGTCTGGCCAGATAGTTGTTTTACATGATTGTATGAACATTCCAGGGAGGCTGTGGCGCCTGACACGCCCAATTCTTCCAGAAGGCTTAATGATTGTGCGTTGAGTACGTTTAATGAATAGTCGCCTAAAATATTTAATCCGAATTCCCGTGCCAGGCGTATTGCACCCAGATTGTGAACCAGCACATAATCGATATCTGATAACGCAGCCTGCTCAAATAACCATGCCATATCAGCCATCTCACGGGACGTAGCTATGCGGGGTGTACCAATGCCTATGGTTTTACCGGCATCATGCACTATCTTGCTTGCCTCCCGGTACGACGTCTTTGTCCAAAACTCTTTTTTCAAGGGCGAGAATTCTCCGCTCAGATAGATGCGATCCGCGCCCTCATCCAACGCTGACTTCAGGGCGTTCATAGAGCTTACTTTCACCGATAATAGGGGATTATCTATCTTTGCGTGTGTCGTTTGAGAATGAATGATATTTTCTTTTCCAGGGTCTTCTGTAATTTGCAATTCAAAAGGATCCTGATAAATATTCTCTCTTGTAAGAGACCGTTCTTTTGCTGCGCGGCTTAGGAAAAGAGGTTCGCGGTTTCCTGATATATCAACGAGGGATGCAGACGCCGGTGTGAACGCCATGGACGTGGTAAATTCTCTTACCCGGTGGTTATAAAGCTGTTCGTACTCCATGAAATTCAGGTAATAGGCGGCAGGATTATCAAGATAGGCATCTATTGCCTTGCGATAGATGCTGACAATTTCTCTGAGAAAATCGGCGTGTCTCATACGTCCCTCTATTTTCAACGAGCATATGCCTGCATGGATAAGGTCAGGGATATGTCGCAGGAGACACATATCCTTCATAGCAAGGAGGTGTCCTGATGGCAGATCTCCTATCGGTTGCCCAGAAGCGCTTTCTACCAGGGTATAATGCCAGCGGCACGGCTTCATGCATTCACCGCGATTGGCGCTTTTACTAAAAAGCACGCCGCTGGTATAGCATTGCCCGCTCTGGGAAACACAAAGATCGCCATGCACAAAATACTCGACTTCAATGTCAGCCTTTTCATGTATTTCCCTTACCTGGTCAATGGAAATATCTCTTGAGGTAACAATGCGGCTCACCCCAAGCTCCTTCAGGGTTAAGGCGGATTCGATATTATGGATATTCATCATCGTGCTAATGTGGACAGGGATAGGGATGCCTGTCTTCCTGACCATATGCAAAACACCCAGGTCCTGGACAATAATGGCATCCACCTGAATTTCATGTAAAAAGGTCAGAAAATGCGCTATCCCGCTCAGTTCATCATTACAGAGCAGGTTGTTTACTGTGACGTACAGTTTTGCTTTCTTTGCGTGGGCGAATCGCACGGCTTCTGCAATCTGCTCATCCGTGAAATTGAAGTCTGACCGGTGAAGCCGCATGTTAAAGCGTTTACCCCCAAGATACACCGCATCTGCGCCGGCTTCCACTACAGCAGCCAATGCCTCCCAGCGTCCGGCAGGCGCCAGGAGTTCTATTTTGGTTTCAGATAATTTCATACTATCCTTTCATGTGCTTTTAATTTAAGGTTTAAGAATTTCAAAGTTGAGATTCTACGGCGGGTTCAATCTTGCAGATTGAACCATATATTTGAAAGATGCTCTAAAGCTCGTACTGTGAGACGGAATTATATCAAACGTTTCGGTTCAATCGAAGACGATTGAACCAGCGACGGTTGTTGCAGAGCGAAGAGTTTTTACGTTCTCCATTAAAAAGCAGTACGTCGAATATCGAATATCGAACAAGGAATATTGAATGATAAGGTATTTTTAGTTCACTATTCAATATTCCTTGTTCTGCGGTTCGATCTTCTCTTTAAATAAGTTGCCGAAGTCCGAATTCAATATCAATACACCCCTACCTTTGCATTTGCTTCCAATCCCTTCAACAACGATGGGTTTCTGACACCGTCCTGAAAAATACCGAGTGCCTGTACATTTTTCGTAGGCGCAATGCGAATGGCCTCGTCTCTTTCAAACATATTGGGGATGAAAAACGAGATGTCAAGGCGATGGCACACTACCTGTCCTTTTTCGCCGTATTGAACGACCTGAGCAAGGCGATTTTTGTCCGGTTGAGTGCAGTCTTTTGTAGAAACAACCTGAACAGCCATGCGCGGGCCGGGAGGATAATAATCAAGATTGCCCTCGATAGATTCCTCAATTTCCATACACAGACCAAACAAGGTATTTCCGTAGCCGGCAATATGAACGGCATTAGGGAAGAGTTCGTTTCGAAATTGTTTGAGTTGTTCTGGTTCAATGGCAACTCCGCCATAATGAATCCCGCGTATCTGCATCCTTTGTTCAGTTGGCATCATCTCTGCTAATCTGAGCAGCAGGGGTGGTGTCGAATAGATTACTTCGATGTGTTGCCGATTCAATATATCCAGCGCCTGATCAAGAATATGGCTGATGTACCTTTTAAATCCCAGCGAATCAGGTTTGAGTTTTTTTACCCATCGTGGGTCCATGTCAATGGAAAACGGATCCATACTCCCCATACTCTGTGCTACCGGACCGACGGCCTTGCCGATAATATGAGGGCCGCTGGGGCCTACCCAGAGCCACTGAGCGCCTTGGGGAAATCCCCGATACTCTGCGATATACCGGAACCACTCAACAAAAGTCAAAGAGAACTCTTCTTTCAGGTAAGCGGTTGTTTTTGGAAGGCCGGTTGTTCCCGCCGTTTCACCCAGGATGAATGATGCTTTATTCTCAAGGTAAATCTTTGGAATAAAATATTCCAGCGGGTATTTCCGAAGGTCTTCTTCCTCCATCGGTCCCAGGATGTGCAGATCGTCCAGGGAGGAGATGTCCATTCTTGCATTTATTCCCAGCATCTTTTCCTTTTGAAGCCAATAGAGTGAGCCATGAAAGGGATCAAGATGAATTGATATGATATGCCGCACCCACATATCGATTGAAACACCAAACCATTCGGCATCTTGAAGGGTAGGTTGTTTCCAACGTTGATCCAGTCTGGCGTGATCGCGCTTTGTGAGAAGATCGGAGTTTATCGAGGTAGTATTGACATTGGTTTTTATACCAGTTTGTATCATCACAGTATCCTTATTTGTACAATTTGATTTATAAAAGAGTACACAAATATAGTAAACGTATTACATAGCGCAGCAAAGCCGCACCCAATTCTCCGTTGTGAAAGCGGGAGATTGCTTCGGAAAAGACCCTCGCAATGACACAGGCTATGCTTTGATGACATATTGTGCGTTGTCATTGCGAGCGAAGCGAAGCAATCTTTCTCTCATAAACAATCTGTATCTCCTGATATGGGATAAACAGGGTTGTGAAAAAACTTACAAAAAAAGAAGTTTTTACACGGTAATACTATAAGTTGACCTGTGCTAGTCCTTGCGAGCGACAGCGAAGCAATCCCACCAGAGAGATTGCTTCGGGCCAGCACCCTCGCAATGACAACTTTCTTTATGCGCTTACTATTGTAATGTTTGGCGCACAGTTTAGGGGTGAAGCATTTGTTAAAATTGGCATTAACGCGTTCATTCCAAAAACCGGCAAATGCTTCGCCCCTACTTTTCATCTAAACTTTGGCTTAAACAGCATCAGACAGCCGGGTGAAATAAATAAATCGGATACCATTGCGTTTACGGTGGTGACGCTGGTGAGTAAGCCAAAATATTGTATTGGTTTAAAACTTGAAAAGGAAAAGACCATAAACCCAAAGGCAGCAGATAAAGAAGTAAACAGTGCTGTCTTCCCGGCTTCTTGCAAGGTACGGCAAACCGCATCAGCATGATTCCCGTCAGCAGACAATTCTTTCTTAAAGCGGTAAAAGATGTGAATGGTGTTATCGACGGATATCCCCAGGGCAATACTGGCAATCATGATCGTTGCTGCGTCTAGTTTTATGCCGGTGAATCCCATCAAACCCAGGGTTATGATGCCGGGCAGCACATTTGGTATAATGCTGATAAGCCCAATTTTAAATGATTTCAAAACGACTGCCGTTGAAATAAAGGTCAGCAAAAAGGCCAGAGAAAAGGATTGTATTTCACTCCGGAGGATGCTGTCCTGAACATCGATTAAAAGGGGAACTATCCCCGTAAAATGCCATGACAGCGCGGTTGTATCAAGATGTTGGCGGATGTATTCTTTTATTGATTTTATGATGGACAGGTATTGGTTCGAGCCGACCTGCTTCATTCGTACGGAGATCCTTGCATCGGTGTGTTCCTTTGTATACAGGTTATTCACATAGGAATCGCCGTAGAGAGCAGCCATTTTTATATAGTCTGTGGACTCTGTTGTGGTAGCTGGTATAGAATAATACTGTGGATTATCATTGTTTACGATTTGATGAGTTTTCTGGATATAATTTGCAATGGAAATTGACCCTGTCACTTCGGGTATTTCACGAAGATGTTTCTGGAGATTTACCAGATTATTCAATAGGTTTGGCTGAAGTATACTCATGCCATTGGTTGTTTCAGCAACGATTTCCACTGGCAGCAAGCCCATCAGATATTTTTCAATGTAGGCATTGTCCTTTGCTATTTGACTATCTACCGGGAAGGATGCCATGAGATCCGATTCTACCTGAAGTTTTGAGACGCCCCACGCACAGAATAAACCCGTAGCAAGTCCACAGGAAAGGATGATCGTCTTGTACTGTACGATGAAGCGGCCGAGGCAGAACAGGAGTCGTCCCATACCTCGTTCTCTGTCAAAACTCTCTGCTGAATCGTTTTCGGGTAAAACTTTGTTCCCGGCATATACAGGCTTACCTGGAGGGACAAAGGATAGCAATATGGGGATAAACGTCATGCTGATAAGAAAGGTCAGTGCAGCACAACCACTCATGAATAATCCGGTGATGAAAACGGGAGGGATGCTGCTGGTTGCCAGAGAAACGAACCCGATTGCCGTTGTGATCGTGGTCATGAAAATAGGAACACCGACATGCCGTAATGTATTGCAAATGGCATCTTCCTGATGGATGGAAGACGTACTCTCACGATAATAGTGACTGATCATATGGATTGAGGCTGAAAGGGTGATGATAAAGGTCAGAGGGAGAAGCATGTTTGAGATCATATTCATCGTCTGGCCAAGCAGCACAAAACAACCGGTGATCCATATGATACAAACCCCAACCGTCAAGAGCGGGATTAATACACCGGAAAATTTTCTAAACAGACATCCTAACACAATAAGTGACATCACAAACATCAGTGGCGTAAGCCTGTCCATGTCTTGCTTTGACATGCGATCAAGTTCTGTATTTACAACAGACGGACCGGCAACATGATACATAGGGGTTCTTTTCTGCGTGTGCTCCGGCTTAACAGTTGCTTGGTACAATATTTCTTTGACTTCGCTCACTAATTGTTTTCTTGATTCTGGTCCTTTACACTTTATAGTGGCAATGATGGCCGTTGTTTTACCATTCTGAGAAATAAGATTATTTCGGTACCCTGAATCTGCGAGTAATTGCTGTTTAAAGATGCTCATCACAGATCGCCCCGGCTGAGATCTGATTTTATTCTGAAAAACAGGAGACGTAATCTTCTCTTTCAATACATCTGCTATTGAGGTAACCCTCTCAATGCCATCCAATCCCCTCATCTTCTCTGCAACCGTCTTAATACCCAGGATACGGTCTTTGGTAAACAGATTCGCAGCGCTGAAGGCCACGACCAAAAACTCCTCATCCCCGAATTTCTCCAAAAATGCCTTGTAATAATCCAAGTCCTTATCATCTTTTGAAAGCCAGATTTCTATGGAATTGTCAGTTCTTATTCCTCTGGCACAGTAACCCAAAAATGCTGTTATTATGATGGTACAGACTAAGATTATCACTCTGAATTTAAGGAGGATATGAACGTATTGTTTCAAGGTGAAGACCTCTTATTATGTAACAATTTATAGTAAACGTATTTCATGAGTTGACATGTGCTGGTCACTGCGAGCCCAAGCGAAACAAACCCATGAGATTCCTCGCTTTGCTCGGAATGACAGTCATAGAGATTGCTTCAGAAAAGACCCTCGCAATGACACTGGCGATGACTTTGATGACATACAGGTTGTCCATTGCGGCACATTCGCGTTACTCAGGGTAAACTCCGTGAAGCAATCTTTCTCTCATAAACAATCTGTACCGCCTGATAAGGGGTAAATAAGCTTAAGAAAAAACTTCCGGAAAAAGGAAGATTTTACACGGTAATAGTATATATCAATTCCCTCTCGTAAACCGTTTGTTGCTTGTCTTTGTGACATCAGCAAAACTACCGGATAGGGAGCATTCCCGATTTTTTGTAGCTTCTGCCAGGTTTTAATGAAACGTACCGTGGTGTTAACCCTGACAGGGTTTGAAACCCTGTCAGGGTTGCTGGATTGCTTTGCCCTGATCCTATGAGCGGTTACAAAAAATCGGGAATGCTCCCGCCGGATACCAGAGTATTTTAGGCATCTTCCCGCTCGTACTCATTTTCCCTGTCATCTTCATCATAAACTTCATCATCATCTTCGTTATTGTGACCGTCGTCATTGTCGCTCCATTGATTTTTCCTTAGGGAATGGCAATAGTACCATGAGTTATCCTTTGAACCACTATGCGGTAAAAGATAATGTTGGTTCTCGCCGGTGGTAATAGCAGGAGATGATATTATTGCTTTGAAGAAAAAGAAACCTATCACAAGCATGGACAACAGCAACAACGTTATCCTCTTCTTTTGTTGTAAAAACTGGTATCTTACCTCATCTCTCATAACAATACTCCGTTTCTTTAAATACTACATATACTCAACAAGGATATTCATCTTAAGCGCCAGGAGCATGTTGCCTTTGATGGTAACCTTTCCTTTAAAAAATGCCTTTTGGGGCGTTATTTCACGCCTGAGAATAGAGAGAAACGTATCGCTGTCCAATATAAAGACGCAGGTGGGTTTCTCAAGCATTTCCTTAGTTACTTCTGTGACGAAACCGTTTTCAACCACGACATACCATATTCCCTTTCCCCTATCCGTTATTTCGAATTGGATGATAGCGCTAAGATTGGGTATTTTGGAGATTGGAGAATTGTTCACCCTGTCTTTTAACAAGTGATTGAAGTACTCAGTGTGAGTAATATAATCAGGTATTTCCGGCCTTTCATTCATGCGTATATATGCCATATCTTCAGGGGTTATACAACTTTGTTGTGGTCAGCTTGTCTGTGCGACAATTCTCTTTCATTAACGTATTTTTCTTACCCCAATTGGTATCGAGGGCATACTGAATAAAGCGGTTGATAACTTCCTGGGTAATGAAAGGACATTCGATTGTCGTGCCGCTTAACATGATCCTGGTGTTCGTGGAATCAAAATAAGGTTCTCCAAACATATATGGTTGAAACGTTTCCGTCCCTTTTAAAAAGAGTTTCTCCTCAAAAGTCTCCGGCTGTATTTGAAATTCGTACCTGGGGACGATTCTTACCCGGTGAACACCAGTTGCAAACGTCATCCATTCCGCAAGTTCACCAAGGGTGGGCGGAGACGGATTCACAATCTGAAATGTCTTGTTTATACTCTGTTCCTGTCTGGAGATGGCAACGATTGCCTGAGTGACGTAATCTACCGGTACCAGGTTGATCGTGGCATGTTTGTCGCCAGGGATTCTCAGGGACGGAGAATAGCCTAAACTCTTTTTGCTACTCCGTGGTGCATCCTCGTTTTTTTGTGTTTCATAATTTTTGAGATGGTGTAATCCTTTGCCAAACACATAAATATTGTCGTAATTACGGGTAACACCGGTTCTGGAATCACCGATAACGATGCTTGGGCGATAGATTGTCGTAGGGATATTATATCGGGCAGCGAGCTGTCTCAGTAATTTTTCGGCATTAAATTTTGATTTTTCGTAGGAGTTGTTAAAGGTCTGATTTTTCTCCAACTCATATTCAAAAATGGTGTCACGTCGTGTTCCTGCGACATACGCCGTACTCATATAGTGAAATCTTTTCCTTTTACCTGAAAGACAAAACCATGCTGAGTGTTCAGTGCCATAGATGTTAGTTTGCACCAGCATATCATCTGATTCATGGTGAAACTTGGTTGCGGCAGCACAGTGAAATACCTCATCAACCGTGCCTGATAATCTTGAATAATCCTTCGCGTGCAGCCCGAAATGCTTATGGGAAATGTCTCCTTCTACGACTTCCACACGGCCAGAGAGTCTGGCGGATACCGGTGCTGCTTCTGTATCCAGTAATGGGAAAACCTCGGAAATCCTCTCCCTGGCTCTCATCTGCTTGGAATTTCTGATCAAAAGTACAAGGTTAAAACCGGCATCGAGAAGCTCTCGCGATATAAAACTTCCTAAAAATCCTGTTGCACCAGTTATCAGTATGGTCTTTTGTTTCATTATTTTTATTAGCACCGTTTTTCAAGCTCGTGAACCTATAAATGTTTACACACCTTCTGTGGCAATGGCATGTACGATGAAATGTGAGAAGCAATGAGAGTGCCGAATATTTTTGAAAAAGATGTAAGAGTAAGGATGTGCGGTAAGTGTTTGTGTTGTATTGTAATAAAGGTTAATAAGTTTTTGTCTTTTTGGGATACGACTTATTGTAAGTATGAAATCGTGTAATAGTTACATGGAATAATTGTAACAATTACAAAAACACCAATTCAGAATGACGCGAGATTTATAAGCCGGTCAGGGTATAAAGCAACAATCCTTCCCGTGTGCTATCGGTATAAGGATTCCCTTTAATAGTCACTCTTGGTGGGTGCGTTATGCCGAATTGCCTGATTTCTCCAAAAGAATGAACCAGGAGAATTTGTTGCGGGTTATCTAGTGAGGATAATAAATCTCTCTGTACCTCTGTTATGTCCCGCACCTTCCTCACATCCCATTGAGGGGCATAATAGTCAAAGAATCTTTTCTCATCACTGCAGTAAATTCTCAAAGAAAGTGGATTACCTTGCCTTTCTATCCATTGAATTATTTGTATCGGCGCCGGAACTTCCTGGTGATATTTGATAACGAGCCTGAACGACGTAACTGCCATACTCATAATCAGGGACAACGTAAGAATCAGAGCAATGCCTTTGTAATCTCTTTCACCGGCTTTGCATAATCCATACGCAATCATCATCAGTAGCAGCGGTATGATGGGCAATATATGCCGCGGATTTGCCACGTTTTGTCCAAGAATTACCCAAAGCAAATAAGGAAGGACATATGCTCCAAGAAACCGCACTCTGCGGTCAACGCGACGATATTTGAGGAACCAATAAAGAGAGATTGCCATGATTACGGAAGGAATTAATCTCAGAACAGAGGAATCGTACCACCAGCCACCTAGCCCATATGCCCATATTGACTTTGCGAGACAAATGATTCTATCGAGTCCGCCAAAAGTAATTACCGAGCCACCCCAATCGGTGAAATGGCCATGCGAGAATACAAAGCCGTTCTGCCAAAAAGGACGCCAACCCACATATCCGATTTGTGGAAAAAGCCACGTGATGATGCCGATCGTGAGTCCGAGCAAACCAAGAGAAAGAGCCCTTTTTTCACGAGGCACTTTTAGGGTAGTTATATAAAAAAGGGAGGCTGCCCATACGGCAATAAAAGGAAAATTGGAAATGCGTGTACCCAGTCCGAAACCCAAAGCAAGACTGCCCCAGAAAATGCAGCCCTTGTGTGCCGTAGTACATGCATAACACAACAGGCAGGCGGAGACGATTACAAAAAAGAGACCCATCGTGTCGGAGGTTGGTCTTTCAGATTGCAGCCAGCATAAAGGGTTGAGGAGATAAAAAAGAGCGGTTAATATTGCAATTTTTTCGGAAAACAGGTGTTTGGCAAGAAGTGATAAGGGGAAGATCGTGAGACTGCCAAACAATACACCCGGCATGGTCAATGCCCATACATCATCGCGGAATACTTTAAAAAAAAGGCGTGAGATAAATATATAGACAGGATAACCTGGGAAATGAGGCTGAAACTGGGACAGATCGTAGTCTTGAAGCCCCAGGGCAAAGTCTATGCTGTCACAACTATCAAGATATTTGCCCGTAAAACACAGGCGCAGGAAAAAGCAAGCGAGGAACAGGAAATTCACTCTCCAGCGAAAATTCATGTGGTGAGGCTCATAAATAAATTTCTTTTTTAGCAGTTTTTTCACAACCCTATTTACCCCTTATCAGGAGGTACAGATTGTTCATGAGAGAAAGATTGCTTCGCTTCGCTCGCAATGACAACGCACCATATGTCATCAAAGGCATAGCCGGTGTCATTGCGAGGGTCTTTTCCGAAGCAATCTCCCGCTTTCACAACGGAGAATTGGGTGCGGCTGTGCTGCGCTATGTGCTCTGCACAAAAGGAATCCATGGCGCTGGTGGTGTCCCCCGCTGGCGGGGGTTAGGGGTAGTGGGTATCCCTCTCACAGGTCGATTACAGGGGATATGCACTATCTTTTTTAAAAAACTAAATTATTACCATGATCCTGCCTTTGAAATAGCGAGTGGTACGATGATTACCTGTCCAACAGGGAGATCCTTAATATCTTTTATTTCTTGCTTATTGGCATGATAAATGACCGTCCATCTCTTCCCGTCATCAAAGACCTTTGTGGCAATTTTATAAAAGCTGTCACCCCATTTTACCCGATATACGGACTTCTTGTATCTCTTTCTATCTATCGTTTGTGAATCTTCAATATCATTGAGGATCGGCATATCGGGGATGACCAGTTCCTGTCCAGCTTTTAGAGTAACATCTGATACGTCATTATTGGATCTGCTGATGTCTTTTGCCTTCGATGTGGCATCATAAAATTTTTCGGAAATACTCGATAACGTATCGCCGTCCTGTACCCTATAATACACCCCTATTGAACGTCCATGGGATTTTACAAGAATTACGTTGGCATTAATGGGGGAGTCAAAATCCTTAGCCGGTATACTGGTGAGAAATTTCTTTACGAGGCGGTCGCAGTCTCAGCAAAAACCTTTTCTCTGACATTAATCGAGCTTTCTATCACTGCTTCCGGTATGCTGAATGGGGAGACGGGTATCGCATCACTATGCGTTCTTTCTGTATGATCAGCCTGCCAGATTACGGTGTATGACCTTGCATCTACCATCTTCAGTTCTGCCCCGAATGTCACATGGGAATATAAACAAAAATACTTCTTACAACACTTTGTCACAGTTCCATAGATAAGGGCATCGGCTTTTACGATACGTCCTATTTTGAAAATGTCTTCTTTATCGAGATTGGATGCGTCAATTGAAGCTAGTTTAAGCCGTTCGTCGATCTCTTCAAGTTTCAGCAAATTATAACCTTTTATACTGAGGTTCGTAAAAAAACATTTGCGCAGTACTTCGTCGGCCCCTTTCTTTTCACTTTTGTTCGTAAAGGGCAGAATTGCTACGGTGGTTATTTTGCTTCTTTCCGTTGTGTGAAGTGTCTTAACGTGGGGAGCTGATTTTTCCTCCATGTAATTGCAGGCTGATATGAAAAAAAAAGGCGATGAAGACAAAAAAATATTTCTTCACGTAATTACTCACGGGTATATGATTATTATGAAATCGCCGGGTTCCAGGGGAAAATATGTCTTCAGTATAATAACAAATCCAGGGAATAATCAAAAGTTATTCATTACAGATCAATATGGTAAATCTTGAGTTTATTATATAACGTTTTCAGGGATATGCCGAGGGCTTCCGCTGCGAGTGTTTTATTCCATTTCCTTTCCTGTAACACCTTCAGAATATGCTTCTTTTCTATTTCACTCAGTGTTCCATCTGCCCCTTCAACCATGTTGAACTTGGAGGAACTATTTCGGATGTTTTCAGGCAAATCTTCAGTCGAGATATTTTCACTTTCTGTTAATACGATTAATCGTTCTATCGTGTTCCTTAATTCACGAACATTTCCCGGCCAAGAATATTTCATCATCATCGCCATAGTCTCGGGAAGCAATGTCTTTTTCTGTTTGTTTTGGCAAAAGGAGGTGACAAAATAATCAATCAAGGCAGGGATGTCCTCCATCCTGTCGCGCAGGGCAGGTAGCGACAGGGTGATTACATTTAAGCGGAAATACAAGTCTTCCCTGAATCTGCCGTTTTTCACTTCCGTTGCTAAATTCTTGTTCGTGGCTGCAATGATTCGGGTGTCTACCGTGATTATCCGGTTATCACCAACACGCCGGATTTCACCTGATTGAACGACACGAAGCAATTTTGCCTGGGTGTTAATCGTCAGTTCGCCAATTTCATCTAAAAATATGCTGCCCCCATCCGCCACTTCAAACAAACCCACCCGTGACTCAGCGGCTCCCGTGAATGCGCCTTTCACATGTCCAAAAAGCTCGCTTTCCAATATAGCTTCCTGCAAGGTAGCGCAATTCACCACAACACAGGGCTTGTTTACTCTTGCGCTTCTTTGGTGAATTGCCTGGGCAACGAGTTCCTTTCCGGTGCCGCTTTCCCCCTGGATTAAAACGATAGCATCGGAAGCTGCAACCTTTTCAATCATTTTATGCACGGCAGTTATTGCAGCGCTCTCTCCAATCAGCGTAGGAGTCTTTTGAGCATCCTTCACCAACCTTTTCAGATGCACGTTCTCCTTATTTAACTGCCTTTTTTCTAACGCCTTTTGCAGCAGGATATGCAGTTCAGCTAACCGGCATGGTTTTGTTACATAATCATAAGCGCCAAGTTTAATGGCCTGAACGGCATTTTCAATAGTTCCCTGACCGGTAAGGATAATCACCTCCGTAGTAGGATCCAGCGCCTTCACTCTCTTTATAATTTCGATTCCATCCATCACCGGCATATTGATATCGAGGATGACGATATCAAAATCCCGTTCCTGGATATTTTTCAACGTATCAGCGCCGCTGGCACAACTGACTACGTTATAACCCATCCGGCTCAGTTCCTTTGCCATAATATTTCTGAAGGTATCTTCATCATCGGTGAAGATGATGTTTGGTTTTTTACTCATACGCTTATAGTTCCCGATAAAGGTATCAAAGTCGTTAAAAAAATAAATTCTTAGGTTGCCTGCGGCAGCGAAACGGTAAAAGTTGCACCGGTGCCGGGGCCTTCACTGAACGCCTCTATCCGCCCGCTATGGACATCGATGATGCCGTAGCATATTGCAAGACCAAGCCCCGTGCCTTTTCCCGTCGATTTTGTGGTAAAGAACGGATCAAATATCTTATCCAGATGCTCTCGTTTAATCCCAACGCCGGAGTCTTTAAAGATAATTTGTACGCCCGTTTGTTTTTTGATGGTAGAGATAAGAATGTCACCACCGCTTTCCTCGGTTGCATGGAATGAATTAATGAGTAAATTGAGAAAGACCTGCTTAAGCTGCTGTGGGTCTCCGATTACTTCGCAGGCTTCATGGGAAAGATGAAGTTGTATCTTCCGGTCTTTTTGCTGGTATTGTCCAACAGAGAGCGTGTCCTGGATAACCAGGTTAATATCAATTCTTTCAAATTTGGGCACCGAGTGTCTGGAGAAGTTGAGCAGATTTGATATAATCGTTTTACATCGGTAGGTTTCAGCACAAATGATTTTCAGATATTCAGGAAATACCTCTAAATCCGCTTTCTCTGCTGGGTTTCTTTGTTCTTCATGACCCAGGGTAATCTTAAGCCGCTCAGTGAGACCTTCTGCGCAACTGGCAATAGAAGCCAGGGGATTATTAATCTCATGAGCCAGTCCGGCAGTCAGGGTTCCTATGCTTGCAAGCTTTTCGTTCTGTATAAGCTTACGCTGGGTAAGCTGTAATTCTTTATAAGCCTCGCGAATTTCAAATGTGCGTTCCTCAACCTTCTGTTCGAGGCTGTTTTTCGAATCGATGAGCTGTTGCGTCTTTATGTTAATAATCCGTGCGGCCTTTAAGACGATAAGAAGGAGCGCCAGAAACAAAAATCCCATAGCTGAGCCGGTCATGACAATTGCTCTCTTTCGGGCAATTGCGATCTGCCTCTTTAAGTCAGACATGTCCTGGTATATCTCCAGGACGCCAATTTGGTTTTTTTTCCTGCCATCCTTTTCCATGTCATAGAATGGATAGTAGCTTTCGAGCAGGGTTTCTACGACATCTACCCCTTTCGAGTCGGTTGTCCCGGCTAATCGTAATATAGATGCCGGTTTGCCATGGAGAGCGGAGTCCAGATTTTTATTTACACCCCTATCCAGGGTAAAACCGATATGTTCAGGAATGGTGCTGTAGATAATATGACCATCAAAATCATAGAGGTAGAGTTTTTTAATATGCATTCCATACAGATTTTCCCGGATAATCCGGTCAAGTTCTTTTGCCTGATTTTTATTATTTTCCAAATCTATCTGTTTATCGCGTTTAAGGGTAGGAAGCAGAAAATCTTTGTAGATTTCATAATTCAGGTGTGAAATAAACTGATGTGCGTATTTCTCACTGCGGTTGATCAGTTCTCTGCTTTCCATATGCGGGAAGACCCATCCAACCAGAAAGCTCATAGCAGCAATGGCCACAAAACTGGTTATGGCATAGTAATGAAGTAAATTAAATTTCTCAGGATGAAGAATTTTTTGGAAATTTGCCATAGGTGTTTTTTTACCATCTGAATATTGCCTGAATAAAGGACTTATCATGGATATCTTCTCCGGGTTCATTTTCTACTTCATACTCAATCTTGAATATCAGATGTTCCAGTGGAGAATAATTTATGCCAACGGCAATCCGGTCGGCCTCATTTCCGTCGGTGATATCCTGGTTGGGATCCACAGAATCAAACCGGAAAACCCCTTCTACATATTTTATATAATTGAGATGAACGGGATATTGATAGGATGTCTGAAAGTAATAGCCACTCCGGTCATAGTCTCCTCCGTCAGCTGAACTTTGTTCTACCGTGCTGGTAATATATTCGCCACGCACTTCCAGGTTCCACTTTTTGAACTGGATATCGGCGCCCAGGAACTCGATACTCAAACGATTATCGTTATCATACGCGCCCCGTGAATATGAACCACCAATTTCCAGCCCAGGAATCATCTCGTATCCAAGCCGCCCGCCAATAGCCTTGTTGCTGTTGTTATCCCAGAGTTGCTGTACATCCTTGTGATCTGGCCCTGCAAGACCATTTGATAGGGCTAATTCGTATTTTAGTTTTGTGTCATGGGGAAAAGGGATTACGCCATGCAGCATTCCCCCAATATCTGAGTATGTTCCCGGTACAATCCTGATTGAGGGGAAAGGACGGTCCACCAGTTTGTTTAACGGAGCGGATTCTACAAATCTCTCTATGCCCAGGGGATATTTAAACTTTCCAAGCCGGAATATCAGCATTTTTCCGATGATGTCGTAGTCGAATTCACATCTTTCAAGCTCGTACGTTTCGAATCCGTCTTTCATTTCGATTTCTGAGCCAAAGGATAACTTTCTGGTTATTTGTTTTCCCAGCCACAGAGTAAGTTCATTATCTTTCAGGAATTGAGAGGATGACTGCTGAGATTCATCGTCACTGCCATGAATCGGCGATGAAACCTCAAAGAATCCATGAAATTGGAATTTTTTCCAGTCTCCCTCCGTCTCTGGACGAATTGACTCAATATCGAAAGAGTAATCCTCCGGAAAAGCTTCCGGGGAAACAGATTCGTTCCCTTCCGATGCGTTCTCTGCTCCTGCTACAGGAACTGCACTCGCATCAGCCCGGTCATCTGCATAACACATAGCGCAACAAAGCCGCAACCAATTCCCCTCCATCATGGGGAACAAAGGGGGGTGCAAGAAAACTTCCGAAAAGAGAAGGATTTTACACGGTAATTCTATAACACACCACAGAGTGACTACGGATAGAATGAATCCTTCTATCCCCCGCCTTCGAAAGGGTGAAATGAAGCGCGTAGCCATAGATCTGCCATCGTCTTTTTTACGGGTCGCTTCATTGCGGAAGAGGCGCATCATTGCTTATCTGGTGTATCCTTGTCGGTTTTAAAATAAGGAAATGCCCTGAAGAGTAAATTTTCAATTTCTTGTGTTAATGTCTCAAATTTCTTTATATCAGGTGGCATTGCACCAGCGCCAAAAAACCCCATACTGCCAAGGGTTCCTCTGGCCTTGACGAATCGCTGATAAATATTTTCATGTAATGTGGTTTTGTGCCGGACATCATAGTTTCTCACATTTCCCGCAAGGAGGGTGAGGTAATATTCTTCTGCCAATCCTAACCGGACTTTAGAACGGACAAAAATTGCCAGTTTCTCCTGGATATTATAATAAAATTTTTCCCGAATGGCAAAAAAGACGAGGTTTGCCATGTGTTTCGTAAGGGACTGGAAATCCTGCTTCTGAATGGCATGATTAATTTCCGGCATGAGGTCTATGTTGAATATTGCGGAAACATCAGCAATACGATCGCCGATCGTGGTGACTTCATGGGAGACCTTTTCCCAGTCACCCTGTCTTCCATAAAAGACAACGGCCTTAAATACCTTAATGAGGGGATCTTCCTCCTTAGCATATCCGTACCCATGAGCGGTGCTTTGAATTACAGCCGAGAGGCTGATAAAAAGGATAAAATGAATAACAGCAAATTTTTTCATAGTTTCATTGAGCACATATCAGCGACACCATGCAGTAGTTCATCGCCATAGCTATGCCAATAGACTTTCCTTCAGTTTTTGCAATAGGCTCTTCCGACTTGTTTGGGTTAAGGATGATTTCCATAAAGAAGGTGGTGTGAAAAACTTGTTGGTAGAAAAACCCCTTTCGATGCATAAAAAAATTTCCTCTGCTATGTTCGTTTTCTTGGATAATTGGCTGCTCATGATGACCGGCAGGTATTATTTACGGGTGGTATGAAATGAGGCTCAAACTATGGAGACCGTAATTTAGATTCGTTTGTGTGACCGTGCTCTACGCTGCTGGCAGGTTTTACCGTATACCGCATACCGCGATTTTCCGGTGTCTTGAGGTTTAGAGTTAAGGAATTTCAAGGTTGATATTCTTCGGTTGTTTCACTCCCTCAGAATAACAAAATAATGCGAGATTGTTATACTGAGGGAGTAAAGAATTTATACCATACCGCAGCGCGTTTAGCGGTATTTATTATATAAATTCCTGGTTCGCTGGCAACATCTGCACCTTTCCGCTAAATACCCCCCCCCTTTCCAACAATTAATTTACGGCAGGTGATTTTACCGTAAATTTCGCCAGGCTTCAAAATTTCAACCGTACCACTTGCATAAAGGTCTCCATGAATTTTCCCTTTTATAATAGCATTCCCAACCCGAATGTTTGAGATTTCTATGACCCCCTTCTTTTTCAGATATAACGTGCCGTGGGTTTCGATGATTTTCCCCATCAGTACCTTTATCTTATAATCATTCATGTCATTATGGTGATAGCAGTAATTACAGGTTATTGCCTGAGCCTTTGCATGGGTGTAGATTTCTTTTCCACACTTGTAACAGAGAATCCTGCGCTCTCCGCGAGCAGGTTTTTTCCTTTTTTCCGGCGGAAAAAGCACTTCCTGGATATTGATATGGCGATTACAGTAACGGCATGGTATTGAGATGCAACGAATCGAAACCGGAAAATTCCGATGGCAATAAGGACATACAATGTCTCTCGTTTCCGGAAGGTCGCCCGCTTTAGAATTCATAAATCGATTCTGTCATGTATAAATTGATTATTCCGCACGGCAAGATTATTCTGTCCCTTTTTTTGTTTCCTTTTTCCATTCCTTGAAATTGGTGTTTTCTGTCTTGAATCCATCGGGATTTACATTGCAATTTCCAACAAAAACAACCCCTTCCTCTATAACCAGGGTTCTTGCCTTCAGATCGCCAACAAGATGCGCCTTTTCTTTAAGTTCAACCTTTTCTGTTGCGGTGACATTCCCATCCATCCGTCCTTCAATAACGGCATTTTTCACCTTAACGTTTGCTTTAACGCTCCCCGTTTTACCAACAAATAATTCTCCCTCTTCCGTTAACATTTCCCCTTCAAACTTTCCATCGATTTTCATGGCATTGCTAAACTTGATGGTGCCTTTTATTTCAACGTCCTGCGTCAGGTATGCTGCTTTTTCTTCACCCATTTTACTCTCCTTTCTGAGTTCCCTTTTTATTTCAGAGTCACTTTTCGTCTCATCATTTATTTTTGTCTCTTCTGTACCTTTCCGGAATAAACCCATGTGCTATGCCTTTCCTTTTTAGAATGATATTTTTGTTATATCAAAATAGTTAAGAACTATTTATTTCTCGAGGGAACGAATGTTAGCTGAAAAAAAACTGCCTTTTACTTGTAATCTCATATTAAAAACAAAATTTGAGAAGATTGCAATCTTTTTTGCTGCTACCGGCTTCCCTTTTGACGGTAGGGTGAATTATTCCTGCTGCAAGGCAGGCCTAATGACAAAATAGCCTTGCCCACCAGCCGAAAAGTGAGATATAATGTGAAGTATTGTAATTTCAAAGATGAGATTCTTCGGTCGTTTCACTACTTTAGAATGGCCGGTAATGCGAAAATGTCATTCTGAGCGGAACGAGGAATCTGATTAACCTCCAGAATAAAACGGGAACCTGGCGAGAGGCCAAGCTTGCACCGGGAGTTCACGATCTTCTGATGATAATGTGCCGGAACTGTGAACTGTTCAAACGCATCATGCCGGAAAGATAGCCGAGGTGTCATGCTAACTGCACGAAACAGGGGTTTATGAAATGACGAAAGAAAAATCAGAAACAATTTCGTATAGACTTCCACCGGTGACGCATGGGGAAGAAACGGTGTGGTTCGACTTAAACAAGGTAAGGATACTGAGGAATAAAAGCTTCCTGACCAATTTGTTTTCCACCGCGGTATTTGCGATTACCTTTTTAAGCCCGGAATTTGCTGGCAGAAATGCCCTCATGCTGGCCAGTCTTTTTGCCTTATCGGGTGCATTGACGAACTGGCTGGCCATCTATATGCTCTTTGAAAGAATACCAGGACTTTATGGCTCCGGTATTATTGCCCTGAGGTTTGATCAGTTTAAAGAAAGTATCCGCTCGCTGATTATGGAAAACTTTTTTACTAAAGAAAATTTTGCAAAGGTTACCCAAAATGCATTGCCTCATGCCATACAACCAGAACTGGTATTGGACAAGATTGATTTTGATAAGGTATTTCATGGTTTTGTGACGGTGATTAAAAATTCTTCTTTTGGCGGTATGTTTACCTTGTTTGGTGGAGAAAAGGTCATTGAGCCTATGCGCGAACCATTTAAAAAGGAATTTGAAAGACAGGCATCTGAAATTTTGCGGAATATTGACGTGGCCGCTATCCTGCAGAAGGAAACCGACTTCGAAACATTCAGATCCAAAATTGCCGCGATGGTCGATGCTACCGTCAATGAACTTACACCACAACGGGTAAAACAAATCGTGGAGGAAATGATGCGTTCACACCTGGGCTGGCTGGTTGTTTGGGGCGGGGTATTTGGTGCATTGATTGGTTTTGTCAGCGCTGTGTTTTTTTGATACAAAGGTAATGAGATGACAGAAAAAAAATTAGACCCAGTATCACGCAGGATATTGCTGAAGATGTTTGGTGTGGGGGCTGCATGGCTGGGTTTGAACAAGGTATCCTCGGTTCTGGCCCAGGTCTCTGGTCAGGCCACTCAGCAGATGCCGGGTTTTACCGGACCTGAGGTCAATCCTTCCTGGGGTGCAGTAGGCCCCTTTGTTATTTTTCCCCAAAAACTTCCGTTGATCCAGATTACGGACCGTCCGGTTCAGTTGGAAACTCCACGGCATTATTACCTGACTCCGTTCACCCCAAACGCAGCATTTTATGTCCGATGGCATCTGGAGGGTATTCCGAATGCGGTGAATCTTTCCGAATGGCGGCTTTTCGTGGAAGGTCATGTTGGAAAACGACTGACCTTGTCTTTCACCGACCTGATGAAACAATTCAAGCCAGTCTCGATCGCTGCGGTCAATCAGTGCACCGGCAATAGTCGCAGTCGTTTTCAGCCACGTGTGCCCGGCGCTCAATGGGGAAATGGTGCTATGGGCAATGCCCTCTTTACGGGAGTGCGCCTCAAGGATGTGCTTGATGCCGCGGGGATTAAGGCGGGGTCGCTCTGTGTACAGTTTGAAGGACTGGAAAAGGGGCGCGGACTCACGGAGAGTGTCTCACACCGGTACTTAAAATCCTTGAATCTTGATGACCCGGTTATCAACGAATCTATTGTCGCTTATGAGATGAACGGCGAGCCGCTTCCCATGCTGAACGGTTTCCCCGTCCGGCTGGTGGTTCCGGGTAAATTCTCGACGTACTGGATCAAGGCATTGACCTGGATACGGGTGTTAACCGAACCCGACACGAATTTCTGGATGATAAAGACGTATTGCGTGCCCGATACACCACATGGTAATACTACCGTAAAGGACGTCAAGGACGGTCGGGTCAACATGGTTCCGGTTGGGACGATGCCCATCCGTTCGTTTATCATCACTCCCGATGGATCGTGCAAAATCCCGGTAGAGATGCCGGTTACGGTGCGTGGCATCGCCTTCAGTGGTTCAGGGCGTGTGGTCAACGTGGAGTTCTCTGCGGACGATGGCAAAACCTGGAGCAAGACCAGACTTGGAGATGATTATGGGAAATACTCTTTCCGCACCTGGGAGACTACCTGGATTCCAAAACATACCGGCAAGTATGCACTTGCGGTACGGGCAACTGACGAAAAAGGCACTACCCAGCCAGATGGAGAGTTTTGGAACCCAAAGGGTTACCTGTGGAATAAGATTGAACGACAGGAATTACTGGTGGACGCAGCACAGTAGTGTGATTACATATTTATCAGGAAAAAGTTTCAAATGAAAAAGATAATGTATATTTTCACAGGGATTCTGCTTCTCGTAATCGTATCAAATAAACCTCTTTTGGCCAAAACCGACCTTCATGGCCTGGTTCGCAGCGGGCAATACAGCAAGGAGGTGCTGCTTGGTATTCCTCAGCCTGATACTATGAAACAATCATTAGACGGTGTCTACAATGTGGGGACATATCCCCTTTACACCCCTGAGTTGGCTCCGGGTGAAGGTCTCGATATGATACAAGGTTACTGCAACTTGTGTCACAGCGTTACGTACATTACTATGCAGCCTCCGCTTTCGGCTGACACGTGGGAAGCCGAGGTTTACAAGATGATTAATACCTATGGTGCTCTCATACCGGAAGATGAGACAAAACGGATCATTGCCTACCTTCAGGCATATTATACTCCAGAAACGAGAAAACAATGACGTCAATATTGCCAATTTTTTTCAGCATTTAAAAAGTGCAGGGTCTGTGAAAAGCCCCCCTTTGATTTCTTCAAACATCCGATTCATCAGAAGATCGTAGATCACTAGTGTCCGGTTATAAGTTGAACAAGGACAATTGCTTATAAGGAAAGTATGGTTCGCTTTTGTAATCAGAATTTGTAAGTACTTGTAAAATAGGGACTTTCTCAAATAGGGTAATACTCAAAATTTGTAAAATTGTGTAGAGACTCATGTCTAAATTGAGATGCTTTTT
>AYTS01000083.1 GCA_002009475.1 Candidatus Brocadia carolinensis
TTCCGTTTCCACTGGCATGTTATCTGTTTTCAGGTTTATTGTACTACTATTGTTCATAGATTTTCTCCTTCCCACCCTACACTAAACTATATGGGGGAAAGTGTCCAACTATTATTGACACAGAGGGCACACCGGGTAAAGGCACTTTCTATTATAAACTGGGAGATGTGGACTACTACGGGAAAATCACCCTGCACGGCCCGGAGAAGGTGAGAGTGGGGTCTGATAATACCTCAGTGAAGAGGCAGAAACACAAATAAGTTGAAAGTTGAAAGTTGTAAGTTAGCATGATAAAGAAGGAGAAGCGGTTCGCCATCAGCAGTCAGTGAGATGCTGATGGCTAAAGCTTAGAGAGACATCAAAATTTTACCTGAGAAAGGATACATAAAATGGAAGTGAAGAAATTGCCAGCATATGAAGCACCGGCGGTGATTACCTACACCGACGAGGAGATATTTGAGAAGCTCGGACCTGCACATACCGGGTATGTCAAGGGCGGCGACCGTCCATTCTAAGAAGCATGAATGGTGATGGAGATATCTGTGCGGTATTGCCGCACAGATATCCCCTAATGGTTAAGCTATTCCATTTTATTTCAGGACAACAGGGAAATCAGTCTGGAAAAGCAATCTTGTAGCGTATTCCGAGATCTTTGGATATTACACCTTACCCTCGGTGAGAAATGCGGGTTAATCTTTAGTGAACACCGTTATAAGGGCATCAAATTTCTACCAGCAATCCTGGCACCCAACTTCCACGAGACGGCGGTTTGCCTTCTTTCCTGTTTTGTTAATTCCGTATACAACGCAATCGTATCGTCTCCTGATGACACACTCTTACTAATCGCTTCTGCTGCTGATAGCCCGGTTGATAGCGCACAAGAAATTCCTTCGCCAAATGCATTCAGAAATCCCGCGGACTCTCCAACCAGCAGCACATTTCTCTTTCCCAAATAAAATCTACCGGTTGTGCACATATCATTACCCAGGCATCCGACCTTTCTTACCAGTTTTGTGAGTCTTAAACCAAACTTGCTTTCCAGCATTTTCGTGTAGTTGTTCAGATATGAAGATAGCTTAACACCCTTTTTTACAGCGGTACCAAAAATTTGCAGCCCGTCCTTTATATTAAACCATGCATAGACATCGCCGTATTGAGAATCCAGAAAACCATGATAAAAATAAGGATCTATATCGGAATGGCCTTCGTAATAATTCTGATATGCGACAAACCATTTCAGACTCTTTTCAAATTCGGGATCAAGTCTCGCTCTGATTAAGGATAGGCTGCCTTCTGCGCTTATTAAGTACTTGCATGTTATTTCTTTCTTTTCGTTTCTGGCATTATGATAACATTCCAGGGATACATAATGGGCAGAGGCTGTAAAGCCTATCAGGGTACAGCAATCCCAGACATCCGCCAAAGAGTTTTCAATAAGCCAGTAGTCATACTCGGATCGCCAGATATTGGGTGCACCATCGCCATCTTTGCTAAACGGCCAATCGATATAATTTCCGTTATGATCCCAGAATCTTGCTGCTTTTAAAAAATTGGGAGAAGCATACACTGAATGTGGAATCTCACCAAAATAATTATTGGTAATCTCTTGCGATTTCTTGAAGATAATACCGGAACAGATCTTGTATCGGGGAAGTTTCTTTTTTTCTATAACCAGGACTTTGAATCCCTTATTTACCAGTCCTCTGGCTGCTGCTGCGCCTGATGGACCGACTCCTACAACGACTACATCGTATTTCACAGTCAACGAATGGTATCTCCTAAGTTATGTCACGAGATTTCATAGTGCAGCGAAGCCGCACCCAATTCTCCGTTGTGAAAGCGGGAGATTGCTTCGGAAAAGACCCTCGCAATGACACAGGCGATGCTCTGATGATATCTTGTGCGCTGTCATTGCGAGCGAAGCAAAGCAATCTTTCTCCCATAAACAATTTGTACCCCCTGATTAGGTACCAAAAAGGGTTGTGAAAAAACTTACCAAAAAAGAAGTTGTTACACGGTAATACTATAGGTCTCTGGAAGGGTACATTGGAAAATCATCATGGATAAGGGCTAAAAAGCGAATTTTCCGTTTAAGAGTATAAAATAAAAACCGTTTTTTTTCTACCTAAATCCTGCGAGCATGGCGAAGCCTTGTTGCAGGATTAAGTAAAAAAATACGTAAAGTAAATATGCTGTAAGACATGATTACTACGATAAACATTTGTAACACACCGTTGCCCATCACAAACAAATCATTTTTTTGTAGCAATTTTCAACAAATATGCAACAATTATGCATTAAAAATTTAAAATTATTATCCTCTCGTAAATAGAGTTTTTCAAAAAAAACAAAAACTATACCACCTATAATGCACATCAATAATCATGTACGACCTAAAGTATTAATTCTTAATGACATACAATATCAGTAGGCTATACAAATATTTTATTAGGTATATCAAAAATTAGGTTTCATTGTAATACGAGACTGCCTGGTAATTGGTATATTTTATGCTTATAGTAAACTTATCATTGGTAATGAACTATGCAAAACTAAAATGCAAATACCGAATTACCCCTCCTATAAGATCCCCTTTTATTGGAACGTCACTATTCCAGGAAAGATGTTGTTCCGTTGGCTTGCCTTCACTAAGTATTTCATGTTAATAACCACGTCACTATATGCCCCTTTGATAACGCCATCAATTGTGTTCAACATTATAGAAACTATTAACTGTGCAGGCTGAAATTCGGTTAACTTAGGATAAGTTTATGGGAAGTCTAGTGAAAAATTTGAATTAACCTATATTAAATCATAAGGAATGTTTGACGATTATTTTTAATGGAGGATTTTAACATGCTTCAAAAAAGACTAAGGAAAGAAATAGCTGTTTTTGTTCTTCTTTTATGTGGTACTCAGAATGCCTATAGTTCTGGGTTTGCCATATACACTCAGGGGGCGTCTGCCTTGGGACAGGCTGATTCTGTAATTGCACACACGGATAGCCCATCGGCGGTTTTTTTTTAATCCTGCATTAATTAATAAACTCGAAGGAACACACGTAGAATCAGGGACAACCTTAATTTTCCCTTCACGTGAATTTGATAGTAATATCACCGGAGAGGATGATGAAACAGAAGATAGTATGTTTTATCCATCAACAGTTTATGTTACTCATAAATTCAATGAAAAGATAAGTGCTGGGCTGGGAATTTTTAACCCATTTGGTTTAGCAACTACCTGGGATGACGACTGGGAGGGAAGATATATAGGAACTAACCTAAGTTACGCATTTAAGAGCATAAGTAGCTGGTATACAAGGGTCTTCAAATATTTTCCTCACTACAAAGCTGTTTTTTTGAAGGTTATCCGCTTTCTTTTTATCGCCTGTGGATCAACTCCGAGTTTTTTGTATATCTCCC
>AYTS01000084.1 GCA_002009475.1 Candidatus Brocadia carolinensis
CTATCATCAGAAGGAACACCGGGTAGACTCACACCTATTTATCTCTGTACTTGCATACCATCTCTTGCATGCAATTGAGCACACCTTGAGAGAGAAAGGAGAAACACGAAGTTGGAATACGATAAAACAAATATTACAGACGCATCAGGTAGTAACCGTAGTCCTGCCCGATGCAGATGGTATCCATGTACACCATGTTCGGGTAGCAACCGAAGTGGAGGCAACACAAGGGGAGATATACAAAAAACTCGGAGTTGATCCACAGGCGATAAAAAGAAAGCGGATAACCTTCAAAAAAACAGCTTTGTAGTGAGGAAAATATTTGAGGACCCTTGTATACCAGCTACTTATGCTCTTAAATGCGTAACTTAGGTTAGGGATGCAATTTGAGGAAACTACACCTGCTGACGAAAGGTTTGACCAGTTGCTGACGGCTATGGCTCAGCTCAACACCCCTTGCCTGTTGGTGATTGATAATGCCAATGAAGTTGACGACCTCGAGAAAAATTATATCCACCTGCGACGGTGTCAGAATTTTCATGTGATGCTCACCACCCGTATTACAGAATTCAGTCAGGCGGCATGTTACAAAATAGAAGGCCTCCCCGAAGCCGAAGCCCTCCAGCTCTTCCGGAAACACTATCCGGGGCATAAGGAAAGTGAAGACGCGCTCTTTAAACACATACGAACAGCCGTAGGCGGAAACACCCTCGTCATTGAACTGCTTGCTAAAAGCCTGCACTCGTTCAACCGCCTGAAAACCAACTACTCACTCGCCAGCCTGCTTGCCGACTTGCAGAACAAAGGCTTGCTTGCCCTTAGACAAAGCCAGGTCGTCATTACTGACTATCAATCCAAAGGCAGCATGCGGAAAGAAAGACCCGAAGACATTATTGCCGCCATGTACGACCTGAGCCAACTGCAACCCGGCGAAACCGCTCTGCTTTCTGTTTTTGCCGTGCTGCCTGCTGAAAATATTGGTTTCGAAACGATGGAAACCCTGCTCAGCCATAAAGAAGGCTTAGACCAAAAACTGCTTGCACTTGCCCAGAAAGGCTGGATAGAGCATAACGAAACATCTCCATCTTTTAAGTGCAGCCCTGTAGTGCAGGAAATCACCAAAAAGAAAAACCCACAACTCATTGAAGACTGCCGGACGCTCATCGATACCTTGGTTGAGAAACTCGACTATGAACCCGGCATCGGACATGTGCTTAACGCCACTTACGAAGAGGCTGCTGTATTTGCGCGCTATGCTGAAAGTGTCGTGCGTTCTTTTTCAGTTGCAGAAGATAGTGTTGCCATCCTCTGTGAGAGAATCGGCAGTTATTACGGAACGACCGGCAATTTGGACAAGGCATTGGGGTTTTTTGAAGAAGAAACCGACTTGTTCAAAGAACTCTATGAAGCCTACCCCACCAATGTGTCCTTTAAAAACGGCCTGGCTCTATCTTATCTGTGGTTGGGATTGGCTTATGAAAAAGCTGAAAACAAAAAGAAGGCAAAGGAGTGTTACGTATTGTCAAAGGAACTTTTGACGCCGTTGGTTAAGAGTTTCCCTGCGTATGTTGAGTTTAAAAAGAACCTGGATTGGGTTGAAAACAAAATATCGGAACAAGAATAATTTATGGAGAATATGGACGAAAATCTGATAGAGCAATACCGGTACTTTCTCAAGGATAGCCGGGCAGGGTAGGCATCGCCTACCATTTTTTCGGACACGTGTTGGGTGATTTATGCGGATGTGGGATGAATGAAATGGATGAAACGATGTCTTGCATCATGTTTGTGTGGTTGATGTGGCAGGCGGTGCCATGTCCTACATGAACAATGTGTAGCCGCACGGCTTTAGCCTGAGTGCTTTTCAACAAATACACAATTTTGCACTTGGTAGCCGCCATGTTTATCCTTGGGTTAAAACGCACCCTAAAGGGATACGGCTACTTTCAGCCGGGTAGGGTAGGCACCGCCTACCACGTATTACGGACGCATGTCGGATAATTTGTGTGGATGGTGGATGAATGAAATGGCTGAGAATGGTTTGGCGTTGAATGGATTGTGGTAATGGCGGGGCGTGCTTGCCTTACATCATGTTGTTGGATTTGATGTGGCAGGCGGTGCCATGCCCTACATTTGTATGGGTGGAAATATATAAATATGCCTAACTATCGGAGGGTACGGATACCTGGTGTAACCTATTTCTTTACGGTTGTTACCTACAAACGGCGAAAAATCCTGACGATTCCAGAGAGCCGACAAATTCTGCGTGCCGTAATGAACGAGGTGCGTCAACAATATCCATTCACGATTTGTGGATGGGTGTTGCTGCCTGAACATATCCATGGTATATGGACACTTCCGGAAAACGACTGCGATTACTCCAAACGCTGGAGCTTGATTAAGGCGGGATTTTCAAAAAGGGCTAAAAACCTGTTTCACTGTGACGAATGGATGACCGATTCAAAACAAAAATACCGGGAAGAAACGATCTGGCAACGGCGTTTTTGGGAACATATGATTCGTGATGAAAACGATCTCAGGCGACACCTAGACTATCTGCATTTTAATCCGGTAAAACATGGATTGGTGAAATGTGTCAAGGATTGGCCGTATTCGACATTTCAACGGTTTGTGAAAAACGGGCTATATCCGTCAGATTGGGGTGGGGATGGAATGGATGAGATAACCGACACCGATTTTGGTGAATGAACCGGGGTAGGGTAGGCATCGCCTACCATTTTTTCGGACACATGTTGGGTAATTTATGAGGATGTGGGATGAATGAAATGGATGAAACGATGTCTTGCATCATGTTTGGGGGGGTGTGATGTGGCAGGCGGTGCCATGCCCTCCATGAACAACGTATAATCGCACGGCTTTAGCCTGCGTGCTTTTCAACAAATACACACTTTTGCAATTGGTAGCCGTCATGTTTATCCTTGGGTTGAAACGCACCCTAAAGGGATGCGGCTACTTTCAACCGGGTAGGGTAGATTAATGCGTGTGTTTTTTTACGCCGAATCGTTCGACAGAGACTACGGCATGAGCCCGGTCGAGCGCTCACGACTAAGCCCACCTTCACAATACCCTTCCCTCAATTTTTTCCAGGGAGGGACTCAGTGGGGTAGGTTGATATTATGAAATGTCCTCAGGACAACCTCTGTTCGAAAATACATTTGACTTGATTTTGATAATAAATTTGCTAAGCTACGCTCTATGAAGATAAAAGAAATAGCTATAGACACCATAAAAAGCCTTCCTGATAATGCTACATGGGAAGACGTCAAAGAACGAATAGAGTTTGTTGCTGGAATCCGAATGGCATTAAAAGAATTGGATGAAGGGAAAGGAGTTCCTCATAATCAAATTGAGGATGAATCTTCATCATGGATCTCGAAATAGAATGGTCACCCATTGCCAGGTTGGACTTTCGAGACATCGTTCTTTTCATTGCGGAAAATAATCCTCTTGCTGCAAATCAATTTCGAAATAAAATACTAAACCATATAAAACAACTTCCAAAATTTCCCACATCAGGTAGAGTTGTCCCAGAATTTCGGGATGAAAATATTCGAGAAATAATTCAAACTCCTTATCGGATTGTCTATCGGATCAAAATGCACAAAAAGGTAATAGAACTTGTAAGGATATGGCATGCTGCAAGGGGGAAGCCTGATTTATGAATACTACACGATGAAGCCGGGGTGGAGTAGGCAACGCCTACCACGTATTTCTGGAAAACCGGGGTGGGTTCGCCTACCATTTTTTCGGACACATGTTGGGTAATTTATGAGGATGTGGGATGAATGAAACGGATGAAAAGCCGGGTAGGGTAGGCATTGCCTACCATTTTTTCTTGCATCATGTTCGTGGGGGGCGGTGCCATGCCCTACATAACTTTTTGTTTTTTCCCTGTATGCCATTCATGAACGTGAAGACACAGGGGGATAAGAAGCACAATTACACAAAGACCCGAAGCCTCGAAGAATAATGACAAGAGACATACGGTAAATCTTTATGTCCTGGTGTGAGAAATAGCCGGGTAGGGTGGTATAGCCTGCCAGGTATTTTCAGCTTTATGGGGATAATTTCCCATTTTATTTAAACAGGTCTTATGGGTGGCACAGACAAACTCCGTTTGTCTGTGCTCGTCTAACCCGATGGTATAGGAATTTTCATTTTATTAATGTAGTTATGCGGTGGATGAAGCGAAGCGCATCCACCATATCACTGATCTCTTTACCATGAGGGGAGTTCAACGTCGTTGCCGAAGGCTGGAGGGTTTAACGATGGCCGCTCCAGGGGCTGTTTAGCCTGCCTCGTTTAAAACAGCCTGGGTATCCTTTTCCTGCATTTCCCCGGATAGTAATTTCCTGTTTTATTAATTGTTTGATTTTAAAGGATGATTTTTATAAGATTTTAAAAATATTGTGGCAGTTTTTTTATTTGTCAAAATACCGGAATGGTTTATCCGGCGATCCTATGGATATTGCATTACCGTATTAGGCTTTTCTTTTTTTGCAAGTTTTTTTAATAACCCCCTTCACCCCCTTTACTAAGAGGGATGTGGTTGCGGCTTGCTGCATTATGTATCATAAGGTAACTACTACAGTTTTACTCTCAACGTTTGTGCGGGAATACTTATATAAGGTAGTCTTTCTCTTCCTGATAGCCTCCTTTTCTTTCCCTTGCCACAGTGCCTGGGCAGTCACTATGCAAGGAAAGATCTATAAAACCACATCAAAAAAAACACAGTGCACGAAAGTTGATTAAAAATGGAAATGCGTATTATAGGCGGGGGAAATATGAGCGCGCTGTCAAGGCGTATAATAATTCAATAGCACGTTATCCTGACTACTTTGAGGCTTGGGACGGTCTGGGTAATGCACTCTATTGCCTGGGTGACTATACCATGGCTATTCAGGCTTATGATAAAGCGCTGGCGATTAATCCCAAGGTCAACTCCACGCGGGTAAATAAGGGAATTAGCCTTTATAAACAAGGTAAATATGAAGAGGCTTTGAAGTTATACGACAAGGTACTTGCGTCGGAACCAGGACTTGCATCTGCCTGGTACAATAAAGGCGTTGCCCTGATTGCATTATACAGATACAACGAGGCGATGTTTGCGTTTGATAAGGCTATGGAAATCAATCCAAAAGATGATTTGGCATGGCTTGGGAAGGGATATATCTTAATTCTTTTTGAACGATTTGATGAAGCCCTGAAACTCTTTGGCAAGGCAGTTCAGGCAAATCCCAAAAGGGCATGGGCGTGGAATAATATGGGAATTACCTTAAACAGATTGGGGATGCACGAGGATGCAATAAGGGCATTTGATAAGGCAATTGAAATCAATCCGAAGAGTGCAAGGGCATGGCATAATAAGGCAAATAGTCTGTATAATCTGGGAAGATACGACGAATCTATGAAGTTTTATAATAAGGCTGTGGAGTTAGATCCCCTCTTGTACGCAGGAGTAAAAAGATAATAATCTTTATGAATACCACTGTAAGAGTACTGTTCCAATTCATACTCACTTCTTTTGTATTTACATTTTTCTTAGTCTTACCCTGTCAGCAGTTTTCTGTAGCTGCATGGTCGTCTCATGCGCGGGAAAATACGGCGATCTGTACGGCTTCCGGTCAGCAGAGTTCTCCGCAAATAATTAGCGATGGTGCTGGAGGGGCTATTATTGCATGGGAAGATACGAGAGATGTCCATTTTGATATCTATGTCCAGCGCATTGATGCACGGGGAAACATTCTGTGGCAGAAGGATGGTGTTCCTGTCTGTACTGCACCCGAGAACCAAAAACGGCCAAGGCTGGTAAGTGATGGTAATGGAGGCGCCATTATTGTGTGGCATGATATGAGGGGCGGTATTGGTAATTACGATATCTATGCCCAGCGGGTTGATGCAGAGGGAAGCCCTTTATGGACAAATGACGGCATACCTGTCTGTAATGAAGTGAACGAACAGAATAGTCCCTGTATTGCATCGGATGGTGCAGGGGGGGCGATTGTTGTTTGGGAAGATTTTCGGACGAACTATGCAGATCTTTATGGTCAGCGGATTAATAAAAACGGCGAGCCGCTTTGGATTAAAAGTGGGGTGCTCGTTTGTGGCGTCTCAGGAGCGCAAAATGCACCAGAAGTTGTGTCCGACGGGACAAGTGGTGCCATTGTCGTGTGGCAGGACTTTCGGAGAAATTACTCAGACATTTATGCTCAACGCATCGATGGGAGTGGCGCTATATTATGGGAGAAATGGGGGGTTGTGGTATGTAATGCCCAGGGGCACGAGAGTTTTGCCGTTGCTGTGAGTAATGGAGCGGAAGGGGCGATTGTAACGTGGATAGATACCCGTAACGGCACCAATAATAATGATATTTTCATCCAGCAGATTGATGGGAATGGAGCTACGCAGTGGTTAACTAATGGCGTTCCCTTATGTACTGCACCAGGAAACCAGAATTATCCTGTGATTGCTACCGATGGAGCCGGTGGGGCTCTAAGTGCATGGTGGGATATGCGCAGCGGAGATTTCAATATTTATGCACAACGGATAGATCTTTCCGGTTCCGTCAAGTGGGAAAACAATGGTGTTGCTATCTGTATAGAGACAGGGATCCAGAATCGTGTGTCTATAATCAATGATGGCAACTATGGGGCCATACTGGTGTGGAACGATAACCGTATGTCTCCGGCTGATTTTGATGTGTATGCGCAACGAATTGACCAGAGTGGTCTCCCTTTATGGGAAAAAAATGGTGTCGTTGTTTCTGCGGCACCTGACACCCAATGTTTCCCGCTGTTGGTTGGTGATGGTGCGGGTGGGGCAATTATTGCATGGCAGGATGGTCGTCAGAAAGATAAGAATTATTGGGACATCTATGCCCAAAAGATCAATAGTGGCGGTTCATTAGGGGAAAACTGAACGCTGGACGTTAGTGGCTTTGATTTATCCGGGTGGCGTTGTACCTATGTCTGGGTTCAGGAATTTCGATCACCCCCCATAATCCCCCCGTAAACTGGGGGGAAACAGAGAGGTAAGTCGCAGAAAACCTAATTAAACAGCATGCGTTCTTCCCGTCCGGCAATATTTCGTGAGGTATTATTCCATGCTGTTTCACTCGTTTGAAAAATCTCCTACGATTATCGAATGATTACAGGCAAACAGGCGAAGGAGACGTGCTGGCCCGGTCTGCAATCCATTACGTTTACCACGACAAGATATTCATTACTATGAGTTCAAACATCGTAGAACGGGGAAAAATCTTTTTGCTTGACAGGGTTCATCGATTGTGTTAACTTGTTTCAAATTTATGTGTTTAGCGCAGTTATGTATAGATTACCCTTTTGGAAGGAGGTAATGTAAGGTTAGCCAGATAGTTGATGGATGTTAAAGAATAACGATTGATGAGTTATTTTAGAAAGTTTAAAGTATCAAAGGGCGGATAATTTATAAATGTTCTTGCTGAGTACAAAAGAAAAATTTCAATAAAAATATACGGGAGAAAGCGAAATGAAAGCGTACAAAAAATATTTAGCAGAGTTGGTTGGCACGTTTGCGCTTGTATTTATAGCGGCTGGCTCTGTATGTGCGGATTTTTATTTGAGACAGGAGGGGGGGCAAGGACTAGGTCTTTTGGGTATTTCTATTGCGTTTGGTGTGGTGGTGATTGCCGTTATTTATGCTACGAGTTACGTTTCCGGCTCCCATGTAAATCCGGCAGTGACGATCTCATTTTGGATTAGCAAAAGAATGGATCCTAATACAGCCATTATGTATATTATTTCTCAGATCGCTGGTGCAACAATTGCGGGGCTAGCATTGAGAACGCTCTTCCCTGATGCGCTGAAGACGGTATATTTAGGTACCTGCATGTTAGCGCCCGGAGTTTCTATCGGTCGTGGAATATTGATGGAATTTATTATTACTTTTCTTCTGGTCTTTACTGTTTACGGGACATTGGTAGATAAAAGGGCAACTACCGGATTTGCTGGGGTTGCTGTTGGGTTGGTAGTACTCTTTGGTGTTATGATTGGAGGTACAATCAGTGGCGGTGCAATGAATCCGGCGCGTGTTTTTGGTCCTGCTATTGCGTCAGGGCAGTTTACCCATCACTATGTCTGGTGGATTGGCCCGATTTTGGGGGGAATTGTAGCGGGTTTTGTGTATGATCAGCTCTTTGCTGATGTGAAAAAATAAGAAAAACGAATATTAAGATACACCCTGTCATTTTATAACAGAAAATATAAAGAGACGGCAACGTGTGAGCGCAATTTGCACGTTGCCGTTTTTGTTGAGAGGCTACTTTTGTTTGACATTCACAAAGTGCTCAGGATTATTGAGCTGGAAAACAAACGGTTTGTCGAACCCATTGTTACAACCATCTCCCGGAAACGAACCCCATTTCACGTGCTTATTTCCTGCATTTTAAGCCTCAGGACAAAGGATCAGACTACCCGTGAAGCTTCGAATCGGCTCTTTGCCATGGCCGATAATCCAGAAGAGATGGTAAAGATTCCTGCTGAAACGCTGGAAAAAATTATCTATCCGGTAGGGTTTTATCGGACAAAAGCAAAGAAGATCAAGGAGATTTGCGGGATATTAATTACAACATACTCGGGCAAAGTGCCTGATGAAATTGATGAATTGTTAAAACTTAACGGGGTAGGCCGTAAAACGGCAAATCTTGTGGTAACTCTTGGATACCAAAAACCAGGTATTTGTGTGGATACCCATGTCCATAGGATTACCAACCGCTGGGGATATGTTAAGACAAAAAATCCTTATGAAACTGAATTTGTCCTTCGTGAAAAACTCCCGAAAAAATATTGGCTTACCATTAATGATCTCCTTGTTACGTTTGGTCAAAATATCTGTGCCCCCGTTTCTCCCAAATGCAATACCTGTCCTGTCAATGTCTTTTGTAGAAAGGTAGGAGTGACAAAGCATCGGTAATTTATTGATGGTTTCTCCGGGAAAAAATCGTTTCCCGTGGGTATAAAGGTTTATGAGGTATTGAGGATAGCAAGGGTTTTGTTTTAGATGTATGATTCTAAAATCAGGATTGATAAATTTTCACCGTGGAATTCACGATTTGCGAACAGTTATTTTGATGAGTAGCGTGAAATGACAGGACGGGATATACAAGAATCTCTGAATAGCCCCAAAGGAAATAAGGAGGGGTATTGGGAACATAATTTCTGTATCAACAGGATTGACAAAACATAAAAATCTTGACAAGTGACAAGATAATATCGTATCTTCACTCAGATACTTAGATAAGGAACGTGAAACTTTAGTGCAGAATAAAATAGGGTCAAATGGAGAGGTTTTGGTTTAGGATAAATTTCTGGAATTAAAAAGACAATTCTATGAAAATTGGAATCCTTGCGGATACTCACGATAATATCCATGCTATTAAAACAGCAGTCTCATTTTTTAATACCCAGGATGTACAGTATATCATCCATGCTGGCGATTATGTTGCTCCTTTCTCCCTGAAAGAAATGATGAACGTGACTGCAAAGTTTATAGGGGTATTTGGAAATAATGATGGCGAGCGGACGGGACTGCGTGCGGTATGTAAAAGTTTGCATGAGCCCCCTTATGATCTTATTTTAGACGGAAAACACATTGTCGTAACCCATATGCTTGAGAGTCTATCAAGAAGGTCGAAGATGAATACGGATTTCATTGTTTATGCACATACACATATACCTGAAATTAGACCGGGACTTCCTATGTACATCAATCCGGGTGAGTGTGGCGGATGGTTAAATGGGAAGAATACCGTTGCAATACTTGACCTTAAGACATTCCAAGCAGATATTATTGACCTTTCAACAGTATCCCTGGACAACGGTTAGCAGTGGACAAAAGATTTTCTAAAATAGTTTTTATCTCGTTATGCCTTCTCTGTTGTGCGATGCTCTGCGGTTGTGTTTTACGATCTCTCACCATTGATTCACAACCTTCAGGAGCAATGGTTTATTTGGACGACGAACTGATTGGAGAAACACCGGTTACGACTACTTTTACCTATTATGGAACCCGAAAGATCACTTTGGAAAAAGTAGACGCTGAAGGCAGACTTCTGTATGAAAGAAAAATTATTTACGAAAAAATAAAACCGCCTTTTTATCAAATATTGCCACTGGATTTTTTTTTCTGAATTAATAATTCCTGCAAAGCTGAAGGACGAACATTATTTAGCTTATCAATTAGAGCCGTTACAAGAAGTGTCTAAAGCAGTACATCAGGAAGAGGTTCTGCGAAATGCCGAAGAATTGCGGAAACGATTACATAGTCCTCATGCCTATTAGATAGTTTGTACTATCTCTTCCAGCGATTTCCGATGTGTTGGTTCCGGGATATCCAGAGGATATCCGAGTGGGGTTAATGCTACTGGTTCAATTCCTGGCGGGAGGTTTAAAATCGATTTTACAATGGATGCTTTAAAAGCGGCAACCCAGCATGTGGCCAACCCCTCCGCCGTCGCAGCAAGGATGAGATGATCCATGGCAATCGTGGCATCAATGTCTGCATAGTTTTTCCCGTCGTTTCGTTTCCATCCTTTTTCAGGAATACTGCAGACGCAGATGATTATTGGGGCTGTATAAAACCAAGGTGCGTTATATGCGTTTTTAAATTGATGTTTTATTTTTTCATCCTTGATAACCAAAAAATAGATAGGTTGCCTATTCGCTGCACTGGGGGCAGACAGAGCAGCATTCAATATTCGTTTAAGCTTTTCTTCTTCAATTGGCTCTGACTTATAAGAACGAACACTCCGTCTTTTCTTCAGTATTTCATATATATCCATAGTATTCCTTTTAAAATTCTGCGATCTTCCAGCGGTTAATCTTTGCGTATAATCTGAGTAAAGGGCTTGCGTTTGTCGCTACCGGATATCCAACCATCTGCATAAATTTTATGTCTACATATTGATTAGCATAGGCATATGAAGACGAAAGATCAATGTTGTACTCCGTAACGAGGTGGTTCACAATCTTCGCCTTTCCCCCGCTGTATGGATGTATACCATTAATTTCACCAGTGATTATACCCTTGTTATCAATGGCAAGTCTCGTTCCTATGCCCACATCAGCATTACAATGCTTTCTAAAACAATCCACAAAAGGACTTAACGTTCCTGATAACAATATGATGAAATACCCTGCATTTTTCAACATCTTTATCTCTTCTATAGCGGCTGACGAAATGTGTGAAGAGATACGTTCGTTGAAACATTCGCTTATGCTAGAAACGATCTTTTCGTATTCCTTGTTTTTTAAATAAAATTTATTTTTTCTAACATATAACCCTTTGAAAAGCAAGAGGTTATTAAAGAATACCTTTGCAAATCGCAAGAGATCCTGGAAAGTGATAAGTTTTTTGTCCAGAAGATATCTGAAAAAAAACCCTCTCGGATGATATATTTCTTATTATGGTTCCATCGATATCAAATATGGCAGCTTTATTCACAGAGCTGGATTCTACAAAGTATACGGGATTCTTTCAATGAAAAATTTACGAAAGCAACAATATCTTGTCTATACAATGGATTGATTTGTTATGGATAAATACAAAAAATCGTAAATGCCGTACAACAAAACAGTTACAATCAACATATTGTATTGGTAGTCAAAAAGTATACAAAATATTGTGTTTTTCCATTGACAAATTAAATTTTTTTGATATAAATATGCGCACCTGTGATGTACAACATATAGCAGCGTATGTTATTTTGATAAAGTTATAAAAGAAATGGAGGTGGTCGGACAGACAGTTGAAGTACGAAAGGTATTACGTTGTTTGTGTTGCCGAATTGCATAAAATATAGTGGTTATTTACTGACGAGACTGATGCGGTAGAGGAAAAAACGACTAACAATACATAAGGAGATATGGAAAATGACAGCAGCAATACTGGAAAATCCTGTGGTACGGGGTAGAGTTGACAGTAAGGACGATATAGAGATATTAATTGAAGAGAAGCTGAGTGCCTTTGATACAGCAATAGAGCGGCACGAATTTTTGGAGATAGATGGAGATATCTTGGGAAATACCCCAAAAGAAGATTGCATAAAGATTATTAACCATAAGTTAGAATGTGCGTTTGCCATAGATGTTGATTCGGTGATTCGTCAGGATGTTGGAACGGTTATTCACGCCCTTGAGACGGGGATTACAACACGTCTCTATGGAGTTACGCGCATAGTAGGATATTACAGTCGGGTATCTAATTGGAATAAGTCAAAAATTGGCGAATTACATGACAGACATATGGGAAGGTATTCAGTCCGATAAATAGAGTCAAAGGTAAATTATCCCTATTGAGAACCCTTTGGTAATGAAGAGCCATTGTGGCGTAAATATTACGCTGCAATGGCTCGTTTTCTGAGTGCCGATAAATTTTACCCTTAGTCTTTAGATGGAATAGTTTGTGGCATTCTGACGGTAAGCACAGGACACGGAGCTGTCCGCACCACTTTTTCTGCCACGCTACCCATAACAGCATGAGAAAGCCCAGTTCTGCCATGAGTACCGATTACAATCAGATCCGCGTCAATTGAAGTTGCGGCATTAATGATCTCATGAAACGGGACACCTTTTACCACGATTGTTTCTACCTCCAGAACATCTAGTGTTCCTTCCGGCAGGCTTTTCAGCAGATCCTCCCGGATTTTAGTCAAATCGATCTCGTTCAGTTTATAGGGGCTGAATTTGTAAATTTCGGTGTCGTATAAACGAATGTCTATTACGTGCATGAGGTATAATTTTGCCTCATCCTTTAATGCTAGCGAAATGGCATACTTTAAAGCACGATACGAACATTCTGAGTGATCTACCGGGCATAGTATTTTCTTTAATACAATCATACGCTCCCCCAATAAGTTTTTTATACCTAAATACCAACACCGTCAATGGCTGTATTACATGATGGACATCTTGCATTGACGATGTTGCTTTCCATGATCTGATATCCATATCTTTTGATAAGAATCTTTTTGCACGTATAACAATAGGTATTTTCACCTCCTTCACCAGGAACGTTACCTTCATAAACATAGCGGAGACCTACCTCCATACCGATATTACGAGCCATTCTTAGGGTATCTACCGGCGTTGGTGGTTTTTCAATGAGCCGATACTGCGGGTAAAAGCGGCTCACATGCCAGGGAATTTCAGGACCAACACTCTTTATGAACTCAGCTATTTGTCTTAATTCCGATACTGAATCATTAATTTCAGGGATGATCAAGGTGGTAATTTCTATCCAGATTCCCATTTCTTTATAGGAACGGATACAATCGAGAACCTCTTCCAACCGAGCACCGCAGAGCTTTTTGTACGTTTCCGTGGAGAAGCTTTTCAAATCAATATTAGCTGCATGCAAATATGGCTTTATTGTTATTAAGGCTTCGCGTGTTATATAACCATTTGTTACAAATACATTTTTAATAGACTGCTGTGAAGCTATTTTTGCAATTTCATATGCATACTCAAAGAAAATCGTAGGTTCAGTATAAGTATATGCAATACTTTTACAATGATACCGAATAGTGTCTTCAACAATCTTCTCTGGTGCGATGTCTCTGCCTGCAATATGGTTTTGATCCTTTGGTAATTGAGATATCTCATAGTTTTGGCAGTTCGTACACTTGAAATTACATCCTACCGTTGCCACAGAGAATGCAGTACTACCGGGATAAAAATGAAAAAACGGTTTCTTTTCAATAGGATCTATATTTTCAGAGATAAGCTTTCTATAAACAAGTGAATAGAGTGTGCCACCATGATTTGCCCTGACTCGACAAATGCCCTTCATGCCTTCATTAATAATGCAATAATGACGACAAAGATGACATTTCACCCTACTATTCCCAATTTTTTTCAAAAAAACATGGCCTCTTTCATGAATTTTATCTTACAGCTTTTTGGTTGCTATGGCAAGCCTTATCATTATTGTTCTATTTCATAAACCAGAAGAAATACAAATGAAACGAGAATAAATCGAAATAATCTTTTTGAGTAAATTTTATTTGAAGTCAGTGTAAAAATGATGATATCAATTACTTATATCTTGGTTGTGGCTATAGCTTAAAATCTAAGATATTTTTTACTAAACTATTTTTTAATTTTTCCGATAAACAAGCATTGAACAATAGTCGAAGTAACAACCACAATTAATCAATTGGTCAAAATACAACCGCGACAATATGTTGCTTTAAAACATTTATTTGCAAAGTCCAAGGGTATTCAGAAACAACCAAATTGATAAGTACAAAAAGGAGGTAATCAAAAAACAGTGTCGAATTTGATGCTATAGAAAGATAAGGTATAAGGAAAATAAATTAACGAGATAAAAGGAGAATTAATTATGATGAAGAAAAGAAATAATACAGGTTTTACATTAATAGAGTTGTTGGTTGTGGTTGCCATTATTGGTATCCTTGCAGGCATCCTTTTGCCAGTTTTGGGAAAGGCACGTGAATCGGCACGCAGGACACAGTGTGCCTCAAATCTGAAACAGATCGGTTTGGCCCTTAATATGTATGCCAATGATAACAACGAAGCACTTCCCACGACAGCCAGCAGTGATGATGCAGCGGAAGAATTACAATCTTTGGGAAAGTTATTTGATGTGTATATTACTGATAGAAAGGTCTTTCGATGTCCAAGTGATACCGCTGTTACTGAAGCGAATGTGTTAACTTTAACAACGACGAATTCTTCCTTCACTGCATCCTCGTGTAGCTATGGTTACGATGATAACCATACCGCAAATAACGACCCAGGGGTAGTTGTCGTCGCAGATAGGCTAGGAACAGATACAGCAAGTACGGGACTTTCAGCCAATCATAATAATAAAGGACAAAATGTGCTCTTTATTGATGGTCATGTTGAATGGAAAGGTACTGCTACGTGCGGTTACTATGGTACCAGTCATGATGACATCTGGGAGGAAGCAGCAAGCGGTAACCGAGTATCTAGTTCGGTAGGAACTGATACATCAATATTGCAATAACGTGATTTTATTACTTTTTAAAAGGGTAATATTCTCAAAAAGAATATTACCCTTTTTATTTTTGTTGTGTAAGCACCTCATTCATACTGCCGCTCCGATATCCTTCCATATCAATCGTCACATATTTATAACCGATTTCCTTAAACTTTCTAATAAGAGCTCTTCGCTTGTCATTTTGCAAGAGTTCAGGGATGTCTCCTGGCATTACCTCAATTCGTGCAATAGTATCATGGTGTCTCACACGGAATTGCCGCAGGCCAATACTCCTCAGATAATTTTCTGCTGCAGCAACAATGGCTAATTTCTCCTCGGTTATTGAGTTTCCATAAGGAAATCTGGAAGACATGCATGCATAGGGAGGTTTATCCCAGTTGGAAAGTTTCAGGTATTTCGATAACTCGCGTATATCAGGTTTTCTCAATCCACTTTCTTTTAAAGGACTACGCACTCCAAGTTCTTTTGCTGCATCCAGTCCTGGTCTGTATTCACCAACATCATCCAGATTAGCGCCATCTGCAACATGCTTATAGCCCTTTTCCCTGGCAACCTCTTTGAGTTTCCCAAATAATTCCGATTTACAGAAATAGCATCGATTTGGTGGATTTTGGGCAAATCCCTCGATGCCAAGTTCACTGGTATCGAGGGTCATATGAGGAATACCAATTTCCTTAGCAATCTTCTTGGCCTCTTCGTATTCATACTCGGGGTACGTCTCTGACCGCGCAGTAACGGCAAGAGTCTTGTTTCCCAAGACATCATAACTAACCTTTGCTACGAGAGAACTATCCACCCCTCCGGAGAAAGCCACTACGACACTTTCTAATGCCTTTATCGTGTCTCTTAATCTTTTCAGTTTTTCTTCCGTACTCATAGCTCTTTTTTATGCTTAGCGTTTTTTGAGTCAAATTATGACAAATCGAGCATTTTTTGGATAGCCACCCGTGCCTTTGCTGCAATATCATCGGGTACTTTTATCTGGAAAACAAGGTCCTCTAATGACCACAATACTTTTTCAAGACTAATAAGTTTCATATTAGAACAATCAGCAAGAAGGGTAATGGCATAAAAGATTTTTTGTGGATTCTCTTTTTTTAAACGATGTAGGATGCCTGTTTCTGTACCAATGATGAATTCCTTGGCCTCGGTTTCTTTACAATACTTAGCGATACCAGTAGTACTGGCAACATGATCTGCCAAAGCAATTACATCCGACGTACATTCTGGATGGACAACGATTTTTGCATGAGGGTGTTTTGCCTTCAAGGTGATAATATGTTCAGACAGTATCCTATGATGGGTAGGACAGTGGCCTTCCCAGAGTATCATAGGTCGATTCAGTTTGGAAGATACATAGCCGCCCAGACTTTTATCTGGTATAAAGAGGATTTCCTGGTCTTTTGGAATTGATGACACAATTTTCATTGCGTTGGAAGAAGTGCAGCATATGTCGCTTTCAGCTTTTATAGCGGCCGTGCTATTAACATAACAAACAACTTTAGCGTGGGGATGTTCATTCTTCTTTATCTTGAGTTGTTTCAGGGTTATCATGTTAGCCATAGGACACCCTGCATGTTCATCGGGCAATAGCACCATTTTATCAGGACAAAGGATAGATGCTGTCTCAGCCATAAAGTGAACGCCACAGAACACAATGATATCCGCCTTTGTTTTGGCCGCCTGCTGGGAAAGTCCTAGCGAATCGCCTGTGAAGTCCGCAATATCCTGCACATCACCGCGCTGGTAGTTATGCGCAAGGATTACAGCATTCCTTTTTATTTTCCAATCCTTAATTTTTTCTATTATGGTAGACACAGAAAGTTATATTAAGAGCCTCATTGAAATGGTGAATAGAAAAGAAATCTGCTATTACGAAACAAATCGGAGTGCGATTGTTTGTCTAAACATTACGCCTTCCCATCTTCGATTACACGCCAGCATGTCACCCTTCCAAAATAACAAGAGATTTAAGAATTTAATTCCCAACTGAGTAAATCATAGCAAAGCATCTCGTGTTTTTAAATACTTTTTTAAAAAATGCTAAAGGGTTTATGCTAGAGTGGGAACGAATAAGCCGGGTGTATTGCAAGAACGGTACAAAAAGGTATAGAAGGAGAACTGAGAAGGCTTTTCGGCATGCAAGACATTTATGCACGCAAAAAGAGATGCAACAAATAAACGAATCGAAGGGTACTATGACAGCATAATGAACTTCAAATAGGGTTCTCCGATATGTATTCCATCGATGGGAAAGTCTAAACCCTGTGATGAGATGCCAATGAGTTTATATGACTTTGTGGTAAAGTTTTTTACCTTCGGTAGTAATTGGAAAAATTTAGAATAGTTCATTTTTGCCAGGTTTGTGGAAAAGATGAGAATACCGTCTTCGCGAAGGAGGTTGAGCCCCTGACCAAGTAAATAAGGGAAATCCTTCTCTACCGTAAACACGGTGGTTTTGCCCGTGGAGAAGCTGGGGGGATCGATGATGATCATATCAAATGTCCGTCCCCTTTTTTGAAATCGCTTGATCCAATCCCATACATCTCCTACGACGAACTCATGATTATTTACGTCGAGTTGGTTCAGTAAGAAATTCCTTTTGCTCCACTCTATTGCCCTGTTCGATAAGTCCACGTTGGTTGTCCTAACAGCCCCACCAAGGCTTGCGTATATTGAAAAGGAGGAGGTGTAGCAAAAGCAGTTCAGTACCTCCTTGTCTTTGGCCAGGGTCTGTACCTTCATCCTGTTGTCCCGTTGGTCTAAAAAGAGCCCCGTTCCGCCGCCTTCACGGAGTGATATATTGAATCTTATGCTGTTTTCCTGTACCACAAAATCTTCGGGAACCTTCTGGCCAGATATTGCCTGTGTCTTGATATCTTCTCCCTTCAACCGTATCTTTTCCGTGACGGTTTGGGGTGCCAGGATTTCATTCAGGGCGTGGTAAATCCCATTCTTTATGTGCTTTTCACACGGTTTAAAATATTGCACAAGGATATCTTTGTCATAGACGTCTATGGTCACCTCGGGCAGGGCGTCCCCGTAAGAATTTACCAACCGGTATACGTTTGTGTTGGCATGATTTATATATTTTTTTTCTGAAGGCCCAGGCCTTACTGATGATCTGGTTGTAGGGTAACATAGTTGTCGGGAACAAAATAGTTTGTTGTCTTGTTTATCGCATTGTAAATTTTATCTTGATGTTGCTATTACGGAGGTTGACTGCATGATAATGAAAACGTTTTATGTTTGTCCTCATTGCGGGAATAATAAAGAATTTAGAATTTTCACGAGTAATTTTCAAGTTATTAAACAATCCCCTCTTCTGGGCATACGCACGACTGAAACCGGTGTTTTGCCCAGCTTGAGACAAAACGATAATTACATTGAATGTTCGCTGTGCTCTCAAAGGTTTGAGTATGAAGACGCGGCTGCCATCGGTAAAAAATATCTTCAGGAGACGCAACGGCTTCGCATGTCAGAACCGGTGTCTCATTCTTGATGTGTCGGCATTTCAAAGTTTCTGCTACTCCCTTACACACTCCAACCCTCTCTCGTGAGGGGATTCATGGGTGGGTTAATCTTATTATAAAAGCTGCCGAGGGCCTAACTCAAGGTATAGGAATTTCAATTACCCCCCATAATCCCCCCGTAAACGGGGGGAAAGTCGCCGAAGGCCTAACTCAAAAGATGAAACGTACCCCTGTCTCTCTGCACAGAGGAATTGTCTAAAGTGGATCAATGTGCACAAATGCCTTATGAATACTATCGATGGCTTCTACTGCCCATTGAACCTTTTTTCCAATATCATGAGCCTGTGTCAGGGTTATGGCCCGGTCTAATGATATATGGATTTCAACGTGAATGTAATTCCCTACGTAATGAGCGCGGACGTCGTGAATGCCCAGAATACCGGGAACGCCAGATGCCTTCTTTTTAATTTCCTCCATAATGCCGTCTTCCGGTTTTTTACCCATGAGGTAATCAATGTTTTGAACGCCAATCTTGTAGCCGGAATAAATAATCCAAAAACTGATAAGGATTGCGGCAATATTGTCCATATGAGTATACCCGAAAAATCCACAGCCAACTCCGACAAGGGCTGTGGATGATATATAGACATCGTTTCTGCTGTCAATAGAGCTTGCCAGTAAGGCGGGACTGTTGATTTTGCGGCTTACCCTTTTAAAATAGGTGTACATAACCGATTTCATACCTATAGACACCAGCAGAGTTACAATCGCAGGAATGCTACCCCTGTGGACGTGCGTTTCTGTGAGTTTGAATGCCGAGGTGTGCAGGATCTCAAATCCTAAAATACCAGCAAAAATAGCCACAATTAGCCCTGCTATCGGCTCTGCCCGATGGTGACCGAAAGGGTGTCCCTCGTCTGCCTGTTTTGATGATGCTCTTACGGCAAAAAAGATGATTACTGAAGCAATAATATCGGTGAGCGAATTAATGGCATCTGAAATAATGGCAAGGCTGTTTGACGTTATGCCAACGGTTATCTTGATAGCAAACAGGAAGATATTGCAAATGATCAGAATAATAGTTGCCTGACGGCCTTTATTTCCCATGAGTATTAACCCTTGTTAATCTATGTCGATGCATATATTACGCCAAAGTTTTTAATATTTACAAGATTTTTCCATGAAATACAATGAAATACTTTTCTCCTTTACTCATGAATCGTTCCATTGTACATTATACCCATGAAGATTAAGTTCTTTGGTGCAGCAAAACGGTTGCCGGGTCCTGCTATGGCATTCAGACAAGCGATAGAAACATCCTCATCGGTTGCGGTATCTTTCAGGGGACCAAAGGTAACGAACAAAGAAATGTTGAGTCGTTCCAATTTACGCCGTCAGGGATTCACTATGCCCTGTTGACCCATGTGCATCTGGATCATTCGGGTCGTATTCCAAAACGGTTAAAGGATGGTGTGAAAGACAGGATGCGGGAGGCTTCGGCTACCGTAGAATTTGCACGGACTATTCAGGCGCAGTTGCAATTCGATATTTATGCCCCTGATATCCTGGAAGGGATTTTACTATAGACATTTTCTTATAGGGAAGATAAAAGGAATGAAAGACGTATGCGTATCCCATTAACTAAATATGGAATAAAAGAACTGATTCTCTTTGGTGTCCCGTGTGTGGCTGGCGCAGGGTTCGCCTTTGTGCTATTCCCCTGGCTTGTACCTTTACCACTCTTTATTTTGGCCTTTATCCTTAATTTTTTTCGTGATCCAGACAGAGATACCCCGCAAGGCACCAACCTCATTATTGCCCCTGCCGACGGGACGGTTTCCCACATTGTACCGATCTACGAGGATAATTACCTGCATTGCCACACGACGAAGATCAGCATTTTTATGTCCGTGCTGAATGTGCATGTGAACCGTGTGCCGGTTCACGGACGTGTCGAATTCCTAAAGCACACGAAGGGTAAGTTTCTCGATGCCAGGGACGACGAGTGTTTTAGCAGTAATGAGAACAACCTGATGGGTTTATCGCTCATGGGAGGTCATACAAAGATTGTAATAAAACAGATTGCAGGCAGAATTGCCAAACGCATTGTATGCGCCTGCCGGGTAGGTGACGTCTTTCAGCAGGGACAGCGATTTGGCATGATCAAATTTGGTTCTCGGGTGGAGGTCTTTGTCCCGGATTCGGTTCAGTTTGAGGTAATGGTCTGTGTGGGTGATAAAGTGACGGCGGGGAAGACGATACTCGGGAAGATACGTGAATAGGAATCTATAGTAAACGTAACAAATAAGTATTCCTGCACATGTCAATGCGGAGGCGATAGCCCGAAGCAATCTCTACGGTTTGGACTGTCTCACTTTGTTTGCAATGTCAATTTTTTTTTGCGTTTATTAGATAGATATTTTTGGACTTACAATGGTTTTTTACCACGGGAACAGACTTGAGAAAGAATTGAGATTTACGATGTAATCTGAAATCGTAAATCTCAATTCGTAAATCTAAAATTATTGCATGTTTACCGGCATTGTTGAACATTTGGCTTTGGTAAAAAAACTGTCGCTAAAGGCAGGGGGTGGAGAACTGTTTTTAGATTTTGTGGACTTCTATAACGACCTTGTGTTGGGGGAGAGTATTGCCATTAACGGGGTTTGCCTCACGGCGAAAGAGATTTCCGGCAGGAATGTTAGCTTTGATGTCTCTGGTGAAACCCTGAAAAAAACTACCCTGGGAAAACTGTGCTGTGGTGAAAAGGTCAATATCGAAAGGGCATTACGGATTGGCGACCGATTGGGTGGTCACTTTGTTACCGGACACGTGGACGGGACAGTCGCCGTACAAGGGAAGAAACAGTCTGCCGATCAATGTATCATGTCTTTTTCAACTGGGAAAAAATTTACCGATATGATGATTGAAAAGGGTTCTGTTGCCATCGATGGTATCAGTCTCACGATTATCGATCTGGTGGATAGCGCCTTTTCCGTAGCTTTAATTCCGTATACTTTAACCTCAACGACTTTAGGATTTAAGAAAATCGGGGATCCTGTGAATATCGAGATTGATATGATGGGGAAGTGGGTCAAAAAACTTTTAACAAAAATGCAAGAGGGCAAGGGCGGTATTACCCAGGAACAATTGATAGAACAGGGATTTTTATAATGCCAAAGAATGAAAAAGCAAAATTTCTGATTGGAATTACGATGGGTGACCCCTGTGGGATCGGACCAGAGATTATCTTAAAATCGTTGAATGCCTCACCGATAAAAAAACTTGCTCACTACGTTGTCATCGGTAACCAGAGAGTATTTGATCTGACGGCCAGAGAACTGGATTTGCCGGTATCATACCAAATGGTCACTCATTTGCCTGATAAAGACACAAAATATCCCGTTTCGCTCTTATCTATTGGCGACATAGATCGGGGTCTTATGAAACGGAAGATACCAACAGCAGAGGGCGGGGACTTGTCTGTCCAGTGCGTTATTCGGGGAATAAACCTTGCCATGAGCGGCCACATTGATGCCCTCGTTACCGCGCCGATTTGCAAAGAGGCAGTACACCTCGGTGGATATGGTTATCCCGGACATACAGAGATGCTCCAGATATTTTCGGGCGCTAAACGAGTCGTTATGCTGATGGTGGGTGGAAAACTCAGGGTTGCCTTTGCAACGACGCATGTTGCCATAAAAGATGTGCCTCAGGCTATTACGGTTGAAAATATTTTGGAGACAATAACCATTACCGACAATCATCTGAAGCAGTACTTTGATATAAAGAAACCGAGGATCGCCGTTTGCGGCCTTAACCCGCATGCTGGTGAGGAAGGCATATTTGGAGATGAGGAAAGAAAGGTTATCATTCCGGCAGTTGAAAAGGCAAAGGGAAAGGGTATCGAATGTGATGGCCCGGTTTCAGCCGATACGATATACCATAAGGCAGTAAAAGGCGCATATGATGTGGTTGTGGCTATCTATCACGACCAGGGAGCGATTCCCCTGAAATTTCATGCCTTTGAGACCGGGGTGAATATTACCCTCGGTATTCCATTTGTTCGCACCTCACCTGACCATGGGACCGCTTATGATATCGCGGGCAAAGGAATTGCCAACCCGCATTCTATGATGGAAGCCATAAAGACGGCAGTGAGAATGGCAAGATGTTTATAAAAGACCTGCAAAACTGTAAAGAGTTTATAGCGGGAGACAATGCCGTCCTCCGTGAACTTTTGCATCCCGATAAGGAGAAGGTAAAGCTTCGTTACAGTTTAGCGCATGCAGTTGTTAAGAAAGGTGAAACTTCATTCCGTCACAAGTTAAAGCATTCAGAGGTATATTACATCCTGGAAGGCAAGGGAATGATGCATATTGATCAGGAGTCTGTGGAGGTGCGTCCTGGTCAGGCCGTTTATATTCCACCTAATGCAGTACAATGTATTAAAAATATCGGGTATGACGATTTAAAATTTTTGTGTATTGTCGAACCAGCCTGGCGACCAGAGGATGAAGAGGTCTTATAAATTGTTTGCGAGCTTTCATAGCTAAAAAGGTAATTATAGTAAACGTATTAAATAAATTGATATGTGTTGGTCATTGTGAGCGACAGCGAAACGATCCCACGATAGAAATTGCTTTGGGTGAGTGCTTGCGCAATGACAACTTTCATTGTGCGCTTACTGTTAATATTGTATCTGAATCACGGACAAACGAGTTTGTTCGTGCCATCCTATATTCGTTGAGTGATGATGTCCCAGGAAGAAATAAGCTTTATACCCCATACTCCGTCAGTACTGAAACAGCTTTTCACCCAAAGAGGAATTACCCCCAATAAGCGGTTTGGTCAAAATTTTCTCACGGATCAAAATACCTTGGTGTGCATTCCTGATATTGCCGATCTCAGGAAAGACGATGTTGTTCTGGAGATTGGAACCGGAACCGGTGGATTAACAAGGCTACTGGCCGCCAGGTCAAGCCATGTGTTTACCATAGAGGTGGATAAAAAATTATTTGAACTATCGTCGGACATCCTTAAATTATATAACAATGTAACCCTCGTTCATGCGGATATTTTAAAAACAAAACACGAATTGAACCCGCACATAACCTCTCTGATCCTCAATTGGCTGAGAGAATACGATCAAACCCGTATAAAAGTCGTTGCCAATCTGCCATACCATATCAGTACGCCCCTCATTATTAACCTGTTAGAAGATACTCTGCCGATCGATTTGATGGTGCTCATGCTTCAGAAGGAGATTACGGATCGTATGTTAGCGATTCCTGGGACAAGGGAATATGGCATATTATCGGTGATTACCCGATTGTATTCTGAAGTGGAGGTGGTAAAGACCTTGCCTCCGGAGGTATTCTGGCCAAGACCGGAAGTGCATTCGGCCATAGTCAGGATAGTCGTTCGCAAAGAGAAGTATGCAGGCAGCATAACAGATTATCAATTATTCAAAAATATCGTTCATGCAATATTTACTTCCCGGCGCAAGACATTGATGAATAGTCTTGAAAGATTAAACTTTCCTAAGATTTCAAGAGAACGCCTCAAGGGGGTAATTAAGGATATGCAACTGGATGAACGGGTAAGGGGGGAGGTTTTGAGTGTTGATCAATTGCTCTCTCTCTCTGAGACGATTGGTAGGGTGGACCACCAGAGTGTTAACTGAATCAAAAATCATTATAAAGTAATTGGTGTTTTCGCGTCTTTGTGCAAAACCTTACCCGCAATTTTCACAACATATTTCCGGTGCAGCTACCAACCGGGATGTTCGCAGTATACGATACCGCCCCAGCTCACGCGATAAAGGTCTTACATCCGGTACTGGTACATCATATTTATAAATAAACTGTTCGTAACGCGGCATCATTTCTACTGCCAGTACTCTCAACCCGATATTGCCACGCAGGTGAAACTGGTTCAGCAACGGATCGATCTCGTTATCACTCCATCCGGCCTTGCCTGTTAATGGAATATCTAGCCCGACTTTCGCAATTCGCACTCAATAACGGTTATTTTTGGGCAGGTATCGCCGTGGGGCCGTTGATTTTTAAGGGGTAAATTTTCAAAACGGCTTGTAGTACCGATCTGGCCTATTGACGCATGCAGGGGAAACTGCGAAAATGCTTGCATGTTTCTCCGGGAAAAATCACGGACGAAAGATGGAAAGACACACCGGTATTGGAGCGTGGTAGAGAACCGCCGGGTCAGCGGACGAAGAGTGGTACAGCAACATGTTCTCTGTTTGGGAGAACTCAATGATAACCAACGGGCGGGATGGGTTCGGACGATAGAGGCACTTTGGGGTGAAAAGACCAAGGTAAAACAACTGGCATTGTTTCCGGATGGCCGGAAAGAATTGCCGATGCTGGCCTGTGAGTTCATCCGGGTGCAGCTGGACAAAATAGCATTGTGCCGTCCCCGGCAGTGGGGAGCATGCTGGTTAGGGTTGTATGTGTGGAATCTTCTGGGACTGAGCATATTTTGGAGGGCGCGTTTGCCGTCAAGCCGCAAAGGGACAAGCTGGCTGAATATGTTGAAGGCGCTCGTCTGTTATCGGCTGATCGATCCGGGAAGCGAATTTCGTTTTCACCGAGAGTGGTATTTACGGAGCGCAATGGGAGATCTGCTGGGGGAAGATTATTCGCTGGTACAGAAGGATAAACCGTATCGTTGTTTGGATTTGCTGCTTGAGCATCGAGACGAGCTGTTTGGGTTTTTAAAAGGGCAATGGGGCAAGCTGCTTGGAGCGAAGTACGATGTGCTGCTGTATGATTTGACGAGCACGTATTTTGAAAGCGACCCACCGCCGGCGGGATCGAATAGTAAAAAACGTTTTGGATAGAGCCGGGACAAACGTTCGGATTGTGTTCAAGTGGTGGTGGCATTGGTGTTGACACCGAAAGGATTTCCCGTGGCCTACGAAGTATACCCCGGCAATACAAGAGACACCGCAACATTAGAGGAGTTTCTGGATCGGGGTATTCCAACGGAGGAGATGTTGGAAAAGATGCGCTCACGCGGGATTGATTGTTTGGTTGGCACTCCCAAGGGACGTTTGAGCCGTGTTGAAAAACCATTGCTCGAACAGACCTGGATGCAGGCGCGTGAGAGCGTCCGCGTGAAAATTCTCAAGCAAGAGTCGGAGTTTTATGTTTATGTGGAAAGCCATGACCGGGTAGTCAAAGAACGTTCCATGCGTCGCCGCAGACTCAAGCGTTTGTGGAGAAGCCTGCACGAACTTCTCAATCGAAAGCACATCACTCGAGATGATCTGCTGATGCATATTGGGGCGTTAAAGAAAGAAGCCGGGCGGGACTTTGGGCTGGTTCGTATCTCTCAGCCAAATCCGCAAGAACCGGTGAATGAGCATACGTTCCATTTCAGTCTGGATCGTGAACGCCTGCGGCGAACGTTGCTGCGTGAGGGACGCTATCTGCTTCGTTCCAACATGCAGGCCGCTTCACCTGAAACCGTCTGGGAATCGTATCTCCTTTTGACCCGTAGAGAACAGGCATTTAAGGATTTGAAGGGATCGCTTTCCATTCGTCCCATCTGGCACCAGTTGGAAAAGAGAATTGAAGCCCATATTTTTGTTTCCTTTTTGGCTTTTTGTCTCCACACGACGTTGCGAAATCTTGCCCGGGGGCGAGCCGCAGGGCTGACGTCTGAAGCAATTTTGGAAAAACTATCGACCCTGCAAATGATTGATATTCATTTACCGACAACGGATGGCCGTCACATGGTCATGAGCCGCTGTACACAGCCAGAAAAGGATGTTTCGTTTCTTTTGGCACAATTGGGGTTATCGCTTCCAGAACAACCACCACCCAAGATTTACGCATCAGGTCAGATCGGGCTGTAGTGCCGACCTTTTTACACGACCCCTTGAATTTACTGGCTTAGCGGTTTGCCTACCCCTCGAATTGCGAAGGTCGGGTTAACATAAAGGTTTTTTGTTGGTTCATGAGAAGATGCTTGACACGGAAAATATTTCTGCCCTTACAAAGAAATCACAGATTTTTTGCCTGCTTGCATGAAATAATGTTATTGTCTGATACGCATTCCTTTCAACAACGACATCCGCCTCACTCCAGTGCGGCGGAATTCCACCCTTCACCTCCCCATTCCGCCGTGCTCTTTTGGGAGGCTAAAAAATCCTTGGAAGCTGCAGCCTATCTCGAATTAATGGGAGATCGTCTCATCCTTGAAATTTCAGATTGTGTCAGTGCGCTCAGGTAATCGGCGTCAAGTCCGGTAATTTCCCAAATCTTATAATTTAATCTTGAAGCAACCAAATATACCAGTGAATCTGCGTCTACATCAACAGCAATCCCCAACATCCCTGGAATTGAACTTGCCATCACTTCAGGGTTAGAAAATCTATATTTTGATGGCGCTGAATTCAAGGCATTAAGTACAAATTGCTGGGTTACGGTATCAGACTTATTTGAATGTAAGTCATAGACAGTTGCTAGTACCCTTGCCTTGCCATTCTTTTCAATGTACCTGAATAATTTTTCTAAATGCGATGTCATCCGATTGCAGCAAGGACCATCGTCATCAAGAGAACTAAGCAACTCGGTGGAAAGCAACCCATTCGTATCCTTCAAAACTGCAAGAGTATATCCCGAGCTGCCGATCTGCTGCATGCCATAACTTTTGACATCAATAACTTCTATTACTTCAAACTTCATATCAGACGGAACGTAACTTACATTGTAAAATTCGTCTTTGTAGAGTCGGGCACTCACCGAATCGATGTCCTCAATACATTCTAAACGACGATTGATTTCCAAAGCCCTTTTTGATCCATCACAACCAACGCAATCACTGGAGTATGCCAAAGGAAGATTGAAACTTACTATCCGCCCAACATGTGGGTCGTCTTTTAAAATATTATCTCTTTGTCCGCTGTGGAGGATAAAGTAAATTGGCGAGGCAAGTATTAATAAAACTACAATTCCTACGGCCAAGCTAAGGTAGTTTTTCATCTTTATCTTTCGCTTGTTTGCCGCCAAAACCTCCGGAGATTCAGGTGCTTGGAGAAATGATGATTGCGACTGGCTGATTGGTAATTGTCTTTGGTCTTTCAACAATCCCCGGAAATAGGCGTAGATTAAAACGATCGGCCCTAAAATGGGTAAAAGCAATACCAATGGCACGAATACTATAAAAAGCTGAAATGCTACAATCTTAGCAGGAAACGGCAGTCGCGCTGGTGGGAGGGCAATTAAGCTTAAACTGATTAGCATAATGAAAATTCCAGTTACTAAAACCAATTTTGAGTGCGCCCATTTTTTCCAGAAATATCCAAGAATTAAAAATAGAACAACGAAATCCAGGAGGTAAAGGAATTGCGACAAGCTGCTCAAACCAAAAATTCTGAGAACTGCTGCTATCAGGTGACCGATTAAAAGCGTAGTGCCAATTGCTATGAAAAGCAGTACGGCGATTCTTTCAATTTTTGATAAAAGCTTCATATCTAAATTCTTTAAGTGATTTTTGCAGTGCGAAATTCAGTCCTCAATAATATTCCTGAAAGATAAAAATCAACGATTGCCGTTTGTTCTTGTCTCTCTTTCAATCTGCCCGGTATGATTCTCGACAAAAAAAGGTGAAAAAGAGCTGAGGATGATACCGCCCGGGATGATGTCTGTTAATCCTGAAACGTTGCCCGAATGATCTTGAGCATCTCACGCTGAACTTCCCGGGCGCAGCAATGATATTCCCGGTTTTTAAATACTGGTTTTTACCTGCGAAGTCTGTGACCACACCGCCGGCTTCTTCTACCAGAAGTGCACCCGCAGCTATGTCCCATGGTGAGAGGGCACATTCAAAAAACCCGCCAAAGATACCTTCTGCCGTATGCGCAAGGTCGAGACATGCCGAGCCGCCTCTTCTGATGCCAGCGGCCCGCAGGAAAAGATCTTTAAATACCTTGAGATAGGGATCAATAATGTCCTTTATCCTGAAAGGAAAGCCCGTGGCGATCAAGATAGTTCTTAATGTTTCGGAAGAGGAGACATGGATACGTTTGCCATTCTTAAAAGAGCCGTGACCTCTTATTGCAGAATAGAGATTTTCTCTCAGGGGTTCGTAAATAAGACCCATTGCCAAATTTTCTTCAATCGCTAAGGCAATAGAGATGGCGAAACTCGGCAGGCCGTGGATATAGTTCATGGTGCCATCCAGGGGGTCAATGATCCACAAAAATCGGGAAGAATGCCTTTCTGCCGGGGATTCTTCCGCCATGATATCGTGGTTCGTAAAGTGTGATTTGATATGATCTTTAATAATATCCTCAGATTTTTTATCTACAATGGTCACATAATCGTTTTGGGCCTTTTCATTAATCATGGAGGTGGAGATCTTTCCGAAGTGTTCTTTTAAAACCACCCCTGCTTTCAGGGCGGCCTCACGTGCCACGTCAAGATAGTGAGATAAATCGTCTGGGTTTGTTTTCACGTACGGGGTTCTCTCCATTTGGAATAGTCTAAAACAGGTTTTTCCCCGTCAGGGCTTTGTAGGCATTTAGATATTTTTCAGAGGTCTTTTGGATGATTTCCGGTGGGAGTACCGGCGCTGGCGGTTTCTTGTCCCAATGGATACTCTCGAGGTAGTCACGTATAAATTGTTTGTCGTAAGAGTGCTGGGGTTTTCCTGGTTCATAGCCGTCTCGCGGCCAGAAGCGTGATGAATCCGGCGTGAGCGCTTCATCGATGAGTATTGTTTTATTGTCGTCTGTAATGCCCCATTCAAATTTGGTATCGCAGATGATAATGCCCCGGTCAATTGCGTAGTCGCGCGCTTTAAGATACACCTTCATGCTTTTTTCTCTCAATTCTTCCGCGAGTTTTTTCCCGACCATGTCGATCGCTTCTGAGAAGGTTATATTTACATCGTGTCCGACAATAGCCTTGGTTGATGGGGTGAAAATAGGTTCGGGGAGCCTGTCCGATTCTTTAAGACCGGCCGGTAGTTTTATTCCACAAATGGACTGGGTCTGTTGGTATTCTTTCCACCCGGAACCTGCCAGATAACCGCGAACGACACATTCTATGGGAACAACCTTTACTTTTTTTACCAGCATAGAACGGCCCGTCAGGATATCCTTGTGCTGTGCTACAACAGGGTTGTTCATCTGTTCCAGGTGCGTGGTAATCAGATGGTTTTCCATGAGAGCAGAGGTATAGGTGAACCAGAATTCAGAAAGCCCCGTTAGCACCTGCCCTTTGTAAGGAATGCCGCTGGGCAGGACAACATCAAAGGCCGAGATGCGGTCCGTTGCAATAATTAATAAGGTGTTATTTATTTCATAGACATCCCGGACTTTACCGCGATTGCACAATCTGAGTTGTGGGATGTTTGTTGTGAGAAGGGGGATGATTTCTTTTTTCATGGTTATATGGCGAAGTTTGGTATATGCTGTTTGAGTTTTGTCTTGAGTTTGCCAGCGCCTTGAAGGTTAGGCTTTAATGATAAGGCAATATTGAGGTGTTGTAAGGCTTTTTCATACTCTTTCAACTTGAGGTAACACTCGGCTATTTTTTTATGAATAAAGGCATTTTCATTTTTGTATAAATTCAGTCGTAGTACCTTTTCATAATAACCGAGGGCCTTTTCGGGGGTGGCATTACGCGCCAGATTTCGGCAATAGATGTTTCTTATCCGTTCTTTAATTTCATGAAGCAAATGACTGCGGTCTGTGTCGCTTTTTCCCCTTTCGAGGATCCGTTCGTAAAGGATGATGGCTGTATCAAACTTTTCAAATTTTTCATATGCCTCTGCCAGGAGAAATTTACAGTCAATATAGTCCCGTTTATTTAAAGATGAAAAAAGGTCAACGCCAGTATAATTTTTTAACAGACGTTCATAATTTTTAATGGCTTGTTCTATATGGCCGTTTAAGAGACCGGTGAAAATGATGCGGACGTATTCATGAAGATCGTCTGATGACGTTGTTGTTTCAGGTTTTTCCCTTGGTCTTTGCCTGTTATTCGTCCGTAAGAGATGCCGGTATTGTCTGTTGTAGTGTTCACGTGATGTTGAGTTGGAAAGCGTTTTATAAGCCAGGATAATAGTCTTTGTTTTGGATTCAGCCCAAAGCTTGTTTTGTCCGTGGATATCCGGGTGATATTTTTTTTATAAGGGTGCGGTAAGAACGTTTTAGTTCCTCTGTGCTTACTTCATAGTGCACCTCGAGAATGTCGTAATAATTTACCATAAATATCTTCGTGCGCTTCCTGAGAGTACAGGGACATTGCTACTGACATAAAACCAGAATATTAACAGCTCTCTTATAGCCTGTCAATTGGTTTTGTAAAAGGGGGAAAAACGTTGTTATTCATTCATAGCGCAAGGTCACTACCGGGTCTAACCGTGCAGCCCGCAATGCCGGGTAAATGCTAAATACAACGCTGCTTACAATAGCAATGATTGCGGTAATAACAATGCTCATCGGACTTATTACCGTGGGAATCTGATTGAAATAATAGACCTCAGGAGGAAATGGCCTCCAGCCCGTAGTATTATAGAGCACATTTTCCAGCCAGTTAATTCTTAACACAATTGACAGCCCTGTAGCAACCCCCACGCATGCGCCCGTACTGCCAATAAGCAATCCATGCAAAAGGAAGATCGACATGATCCCCCGCGTGGTTGCGCCGAGAGCTTTGAGGATGCCAATGTCTTTGGATTTTTCAAGGACAATCATCGTAAGGATTGCAAGGATATTGAAACCTGCAACCACGAGAATAAAGAACAGGATGAGCGCCATTACGTGCCTTTCCATCATCACGGCAGTTAAAAAGGTCTTTCTTGCGTCTTCCCATGTTTGTACATAATATTCAAAGCCCAATGCTGCCTGCAGTTTATCCCGAACTTCATTCGCATATCGGTAATCGTCCAATTTTACGCTTATTCCGGAGACTGCATCCTTTCCCTTTGCTCCGGTTAACTCCTGTGCTACCGTAAGAGGAATGTATACGTAATTTTTATCAAAGTCGTACATCCCTGATTTGAATTTTCCGACAACTTCAAATGCCTTTACGCTTATCTTGTCCCATTCTTTCAGGGTGACGAGCACAATCTGTTCGCCATTTTGGATGAAGCTGCCGGGGTCTTTTTCCGGTTCACCCGGACCAATCCTGAGTAATTCTGCGCCACCGAAGGCGCTTGCGGTATTCTTTTCTCCATGGGTTTTTAATAAGTCTTCCGGCCGGTTGCCAAAGGGTGAGATATATGACTGAAAATCGCTCACACGTGATTCCGCAAGGGGGTCAATCCCTTTAAAGTAAACAAATTCTCTTCTGTTTCTTAATTTGATGAGCGCGGGTCCTTCCACATAGGGTGCGCATGCGACAACGTGTTCAAAGGTTTTTACCTTTTCGATGACTTGTTGATGGTCCTCAAGCCCGTACATACCGCCTTTTGAAATAATAATATGTGCCAGAGTGCCCCTTATCCTGCTCCGGAGTTCATGATCGAAGCCGTTCATTACGGAAAGCACAACGATCAGGGTCATTACTCCCACAGCAACTCCGGCAATGGCAAAGAACGATATTTTCCTGCTCCGTAAATATCGCAGGCTGATGAAAAGATTGTACATAGAAAGAGGATTTACATTGTTATTTTACAGGGTTAACTATATAATCTCGAAATTCTAGCACATCTGAATTCTTTTAGGCAACGAAATAATAAACTTGCTGTTGTGGAGACGGTGAATGCTATCATTTAAAACTGCTGGTGAGTCTCACGGGAAATGTCTGATTGCAATAATAGAAGGATTTCCTTCCGGGGTATTGATTGAAGAATCAGTTATAAATCAGGAGTTGAAGCGCCGGCAGGGCGGAATTGGCAGGGGTGGAAGGATGCAGATCGAAGATGACCGTGTGGAAATTCTTTGTGGGATCAGGAAAAAGATAACTTTGGGAAGTCCCCTTTGTTTACAGATTAAAAATCATGATTATAAAATTGATGAGTTGCCGGCGGTTACTCGCCCCAGACCTGGCCATGCCGATTTATCTGGTGTTATCAAGTATCATGAGCAGGACGCGCGCGTTATTTTGGAACGGGCAAGCGCAAGAGAAACTGCTGCACGTGTGGCTGCCGGTGCGGTGGCAAAGATTTTACTTTCTTGTTTTGGGATAGATGTGTTTGGCTACGTACAAGGGATTGGGGGGATAACGTCGGATAAATTTCTTCAAAAGAAAGATATGGATGTTGCGAGAATCATACGCGATAAAAGTCCTCTCTATTGCATTGATCATGATATTGAAGGCAAAATTATTGAAAAAATCAGGCAAACCATGGAAAAGGGCGATTCCCTCGGCGGTGTTGTTGAAGTGATTGTTTATGGATTGCCGGTAGGATTGGGAAGCCATACCCAGTGGGATCTCAAATTGGATGCAAGGCTTGCCTATGCCCTGATGTCCGTTCAGGCAATTAAAGGGGTAGAGCTGGGATTGGGCTGTAATGCGGCCAATAAGTTCGGTTCCGAAGTGCATGACGAAATATTTTATGAAAAGCCAAAGGAGGGCAGGTCGTTAACGGGCGGATTCAAGAGGCTGACAAATAATGCCGGAGGGTTAGAAGGCGGTATCAGTAATGGGGAACCGATTGTGGTGCGGGCTTACATGAAACCGATTCCAACATTGAAAAAGCCGTTAAGATCCGTGGATTTATTGACAAAAGAACCGATTACTGCCACGTATGAAAGATCTGATGTGTGTGCTGTTCCCGCTGCCGCAGTGGTGTGTGAAGCAATGGTCGCTTTTGAAATTGCCAGGGCATTCCTGGAAAAATTTGGAACTGATAGCATGGATGAGGTCAGGCGGAATTATGAAGGATATCTTTCCAGTATTTCGTTATCGTCGTAAATTTCCCTTGAATAATCGTAATGATTTGATATCATACTACCCTTTCTGAGCTAGCGTAGCTCAACGGCGGAGCAGCGGTTTTGTAAACCGCAGGTTGTGGGTTCGAGTCCCACCGCTAGCTCCATAAGGATGTTATTTTCGTTCAAGAAGGGCTTGTACATGGGTGGATTCCCGAGTGGCCAAAGGGGACAGACTGTAAATCTGTTGGCATAGCCTTCGGAGGTTCGAATCCTCCTCCACCCACCATATTTAGCAAGGCTTATAATTTTTTTTGTGTTCTGCGGGCGTAGCTCAATGGTAGAGCCCTAGCCTTCCAAGCTAGTCATGTGGGTTCGATTCCCATCGCCCGCTTTAGTTTGGCATGATAATAGAGTTATCATAAAAAATATATTGACAATTGTTTTTTCATTTGCTAATATGTTCGACTTCTACGCTCGCGTATCATAAAATAATGAGTGCGTCTTCCATGAGCGTCGTATTTCAATTTTTGCTGCTGTAGCTCAGTGGTGGAGCACGTCCTTGGTAAGGACGAGGTCATGGGTTCAAATCCCATCAGCAGCTCCATAGAAAAATAAAATAATATAAAATTTAAAAATATAAATTAGAGACAAAATTAAGGGAGTGTCGTTGCGATGGGGAAAGAGGTATTTAAGCGGACGAAGCCGCATGTGAACGTAGGTACGATAGGGCATGTGGATCATGGTAAGACGACGTTGACGTCGGTGATAACGCATGTATTGGCGAAGCAGGGGTGGGTC
>AYTS01000085.1 GCA_002009475.1 Candidatus Brocadia carolinensis
AAACAAGCCCTCCTTAAGCAGTTTCAGGTACCCTTTCATACGAAAATACAAAATTATGATTTGGATGGAAAAATCTTAAACGTTTCCTGACTTGCTTATCGATCGTATTTTAATTTACACACCCTTTCCTTTGTCTTTTATTCTTATTTACTGCAACATTCTCGGACAGCCTGATGACCACCGACCCCAGTGATATTGTTCTCGACCCAACCTGTGGTTCAGGTACTACTGCATACGTTGCGGAACAATGGGGCCGCCGCTGGATTACCTGCGATACCTCACGGGTAGCAATTACCCTGGCAAAACAAAGGCTCATGACAGCGAAATTTGATTATTATGAACTGGCGCATCCTGATGAAGGCATAAGAAGCGGGTTTAAATATAAAACCGTTCCGCATATCACCCTCGGTTCCATTGCTAACAACGAACCTCCAAAAGAAGAGACGTTATATGACCAACCATACATAGAGAAGGGTAAGGTCCGGGTAACGGGGCCATTTACCGTTGAGGCCGTGCCAAGTCTGCGGGTCAAACCATTTGACGGAAATACACCGAAAATTGACGCAACCAACGAACAACTTGCCAGAACCGGAGAAACCGGTAAACAAGCCGAATGGCGGGATGAGTTAAAGGCAACGGGCATTCGCGCAGTTGGCAATAAAGTTATATCCTTTTCACGAATCGAACCGATAATTGCCACAAAGTTTTTACACGCCGAAGGAGAAATTTTGGAGGAAGACGGAACGAATAAAAAAGCCTATATCAGCTTTGGGCCTGATTACGGGGCTATTGAACAAAGGCAGGTGGAACTGGCAATCAATGAAGCAAGGAGCCTAAAGAGTAAACCCGATTTCGTGATATTTGCCGCCTTCCATTTTGACCCGGAGGCAGCCAAAGACATTGACCTGATTAACTGGCATGGGGTAAAGGTGCTCAAGGCGCAGATGAGCGTTGATTTGCTAACGAAGGATTTGCGTAAGAAACGGTCTTCAAACCAGAGTTATTGGCTTATTGGTCAGCCAGACGTGGAAGTTATGAAGGCAAAAGACGGCAAATACAAGGTTAAGGTAAATGGTTTTGATTATTATGACCCCGTTAGCGGTGAAATTATTTCCAAAGGCACCAGGCATATCGCAATGTGGTTTCTTGATACGGATTATGACGAAAGAAGTCTTTACCCTGAACAGGTATTTTTCCCGGAGGGAGATTCAAAGCGCGATTGGACAAGACTGGCTAAGGCACTAAGCGGTGAGGTGAATGATGAGTTAATTGAACATTTTCGTGGCATTGAGTCTTTACCGTTTTCTGAAGGGGAGCATAAGAAGATAGCAGTTAAGATAATTGATAATAGAGGTATTGAGTCGTTTGTGATAAAGGAATTGAAATAAATATGCCGTTAACTAACCCAAAAGATTTCATAAAAGACATTCTTGAAATTCCGGCTGAAAGTCAGACTATTGAGTTTAAGCGTCTTGCCGAAGATAAAATTGTCGCAAAAATTATTGAAACCGTTGTAGCCATGACAAATACAGACGGCGGCGTGATTATAGTTGGCATTGATGACCCTGAAAAAACAAAACTCAAAGGATTCGACAGGGTATATGGCATTAATGAGAATTTAGAACTTTTTGATGCAATAGGCCGTGAACTGCCCAAAATTATCCCGCCATTATCAGGATTATGGCCGCCAAGCATTGTAGATGTTACAGAGATTAGCAAACGAGTTGCCTTGATTTTTGTACCTAAAGCCGTTGACAGTTTTCGCTCAATCAACAATCATGTGTTTGTCCGTCAGGAAAAAGGCAACCGACAGTTAACCGCACATGAGGTTGCTAAATTTGCCTATGCAAAAGGATTTGAAAAGGCAGATAAAGGACTGGCTGATGTTTCCTTTGAATTATTAAAGACGCCTTATTTTGAGGAATGGAAGCAGTCTCGAAATATCAATGGCTCTCCGGTAGAATCAATTCTGGAAAAAAGTGGTTTAGCCAGAAAATCTGATACAGGAAAATTGTTGCCTACCTTAGCGTCTGTTTTGTTATTCGCCGAGTATCCAAGCGACCTTACTGAGACAAAATGTGCTATCCGGGTTTTTCAATATACCGGAACTATTGAGAGCATAGGGGAAACTCCGAATTTAATTGGTATCCCTAAAACAATACAGGGCCCTCTTATTAAACAAATTAAAGATGCCCATGAGTATGTCTTGACTCTTCTCAGGTCGGGCATAAGAATCCCTTCAGGCTTTAAAACAGTTTACCAAATTCCAGAACGCGCTGTAAAAGAGGCTATCACCAATGCTGTCATTCACCGTGACTATTATATTAAAAGAGATATTTCCGTTAAAATCTTTGAAGACAGGCTGGAGGTTGAAAGCCCGGGTTTGTTTCCATATAATATCACACGGGCGAATATTGGATGGGTCAGAGCTGAAGGGTACAGAAACGATCTTTTAGTCAAACATTTACGCGAGTTTCCATCACCGCCCAATTTGGATGAAAATGAGGGCGTTCGGGCAATGAGAAAAGAAATGGCCGGCGAAAATTTATATCCTCCTATATTTTTGACCTATCCGGATTCTATAAAAGTGGTGCTGTTTAATGAGCATCAGGCATCGGAGTGGGAAAAAATAAGTGCCTATTTAAGAGAAAATAAATACATTACGAATGAGCAGGCAAGAAATGTTACGGCTATTGTTCAAAGAGATAAAATGTCTTATATGTTGAGAAGGTGGGTTGAGCAAGGATTATTGATTCCGATTAAGCCGCCATCAGGTTTTAAAAAAGGAACTAAATATAAGCTAGTAGATGTCCCCGAGATTAAAAGTGGAAACTGATAGGTTATACGTAAAACAAAAAGTCGTATAAAAATTAAGTTATTTAATATTAGTGGGTTAAGAAAATTTTATAAGTAAAATTGAAATTATGAGCCAAAAAGGTATAGACCAGTTAATTATCAATAATCCCTACGAAGAACCAAAAGAACACTGGCTTTATATACGTGAAAAACAGGAATTTGAACGAAGGCCTGGCCGAAGATGGTCTGGTTATTGGCGGGCAACGGAAAAGGCACGTTTAGGACACGATGACCCGGGTGAATTTATCGAAATAAAATGTGTTAATGAAATCAGGCCAAGGGTAAAGGAATGGAGAGAAAGCAATTATCCAAATATTACCGGCGTAACAAGAAAATTACTTGGGTTTTGGAACGATATAAGCCAGCGGGAAACACGTCTTTTTTGGTGTCAAATTGAGGCATTAGAGACGGCAATATGGCTTACCGAAGCACCGCCAGCCCAAAAACAAGGCATTGTTATTGGAAGTGACGGTAGCTTATGGGAAAGGCAATGTTTAAAATTAGCGACAGGCACGGGTAAAACAGTCGTTATGGCCATGCTCATAGCTTGGCAAGCGTTAAATAAGATAGCGAATCCTAAAGATATCCGATTTTCTAAAAATATCCTGGTAATCGCGCCAGGCATTACCGTCTATGAACGATTGCAAGTCCTTTTGCCTGAAAATGAAGATAATTTTTATCAGAGTTTTATACTAGTCGATTCGACCATGTGGCAAGACCTGTTGCAGGCAAAGATACTCGTTACCAACTGGCATAAACTTGCCCCGATAAACGAAAATTATGGGCCTAAAGTAGTAAAAAAGGGGCCGGAAAATAGTGAGTCCTTTGTGAGAAGGGTTTTGCCTGATTTTGGGAACGCAAATAACATCCTGATAATAAACGACGAAGCGCATCATTGCCACCGTCCCGCTCAGGATGAGGAAAAATCAGAAAAGGAAAAGGCAACTATTTGGATAAGCGGTATTGATAGAATACATGATGCCCGCGGGGTATTAAAGGCATACGATCTCACTGCCACTCCATTTAAACCTACCGGGAAAATCAACCAGGGAGAGCAGTTATTCACCTGGATAGTGAGCGATTTTGGGCTTAACGATGCTATTGAAAGCGGATTAGTGAAAACTCCCAAAGTAGCCGTCAGAGATGATTCTGGCATTAGCGCTGATTTCAAATCAAAGTTGTTCCATATTTATCCTGAGGTAAAAGAGGATTTAAACCGCAGGGCAGAACCGCATGAGGGATTACCCGACCTTGTGAGAAATGCCGCAAATATTTTAGGCAGTGATTGGTTAAAAGAAAAAGAAAAATGGGAAAGGCAAAATCCTCCACGGGAAACGCCGCCGGTATTGATAATGATTTGCAATAAGACTGAGACAGCAGCAAGATTGGAGTACTCAATAGCGAATGGATATTTTGCTATTGAAGAACTTTCAGATAAAAACAGGTTGATTCGGATAGATCAGGATGCGTTGGACAAGATAGAATCAGATGAAGAGGATAAATTAGAAAAATCAAAGGTGGAATTGGTTAAGTCAGAACGTGAAAAGTTTAACACGGTAGGCAAAAAGGGTAAAGCTGGGGAACAAATTCAATGTGTTATCGGTGTCAACATGCTATCAGAAGGCTGGGATGCCCGCACCGTTACACATATTTTAGGCCTTCGTGCATTTACAAGCCAGTTGCTTTGTGAGCAGGTAGTAGGGCGAGGGTTACGAAGGATTTCATATGACATTAATGAAGAAACGGGGCGATACGATCCAGAGTACGTTACGGTATTTGGCATACCTTTTACGTTCCTGCCGTCCGAACAAAAAGAAGGTACGCCAAGAGAAGAAAAACCAAAGACAAAAATAGAACCCAAACAGGAAAGAAGTGCATTAGAGATAGCATGGCCGCATGTGTTACGGGTGGAATATAAATTAAGTTATTTTTTAGACCTGGACTGGGATAATCTTGAAAGACTGATACTCTCTCCAGAAGATGCGCCTACTATTGTAGAGGTTGCCCCAGTCATAGATGGAAAGCCAAATTTTGGCCAGATCAGTGAAATTGATTTAGACAGGCTTGCCGAAGAACATCGCCTTCAAAAAATAAAGCTTCAGGCCGCTGTAAGGCTTCACGAACAGTTTGGAAAGAATTGGGAGGGTGACACTGGAAGCCATATCAGCCAGTTGATGCAGATTTTTGACCAGTTTTTAGCTTCAGATAAGCTTGAAATAAAAGTTCCCCTCTTTGCCGGAACTGAAAAGCTAAGAAACATAGTCATTGCACTCAACTCTCAAAAAATTATTAACCATATTGGTAATTTCATACGGAGTTCAAGTAAAGAATCCCCTACGGCCATTTTGGATCCCGTAAGACCTAAAAGAAGTACTGCTACGGCGATGACATGGTGGACAACGAAGCCAACACAACCGGTAAAAAAGAGCCAAATAAGCCATATTGTAATAGATAGTGGCTGGGAAAAAGTGGGCTTAGAATTTGAACGCAACAGGATACCGGGCTTAATTTCGTGGGTTAAAAATGATCATCTGGGTTTTGAGATATATTATCTTTGGCAAGGGCAAACAAAAACATATTATCCAGACTACGTCATTAAGTTTGAAAATACGAGGTATTTAATACTTGAGATAAAGGGCCAAGCAACCGAGAAGGATAATGCAAAATGGCTGGCAGCGAGAGAGTGGGTTAATGCCGTTAATGCAACGGGTAATTTTGGAACGTGGGAATTTAAAGTCCTGGATGATCCGAAGGATTTATTTAATATTGTGAGATGATGAAATAAGGAAAAATTAAGTTTGTGGGAAAAATAGAGTAGAATAAACGTAAAAGACGCATAAGAGAACAACTAAGTATTTTTAAATATGCTAAATTATATTTAGAAAATTTTGATTGTAATATCTCAAATTCTTGTAATTTGTGCTTGTTAAAGGTTTATAAGTTTCTTACAGATTAAGCTCAAAAACCATTTTTGAAATAACTAAAAACTATGCACCATTTAATTTTAAAAAATGCGAAGGTAGTGGAAAAATGGGGAAATTTTTAAAAATTATTTTATCTGCTACAGTTTTATCATTAATTGGAAATGGCCTTCAATGTTATCAAACATATTTAAGTAGGGAAAACTACAAAGACGAAGTAAAAAAGTATAAAGAACAATTAGCACCGGAAATCAATTGTTATTACAAGTACTTTTACTACTCACCAAACAAAGAATCCTATAAGTTTATTATCAATAATATCGGATCAATAGATTGTAAAAGTATATGGGCTCAAGAAGAAATATATCTTATAATTGGCGAACAGGTATATGAAGGTGAAGGTGTCCCACACTTTAACTATTTTGTTTATAACGGTTCAAGAACTCATATGTGGGATTTAGAAAAAGAAAAAGAAAGAGAAATAGACATAGTCGGACTTCAAATAGAAGCTTTTAACATACTTAAAGATAATTTTAATCCAACAATAATCTCGAAGTGGAAAATTACTTTTTTAAAAGAAAATTCGTCAAAAAGATATTATTATGAGAAATATTTTGTATTTGATTTTTATGACAGAATATTCAAAGATTTAAAAGATTATGTAGGAGGTGTGTCTTGTGAAAATAAAATTAGAGATTATTTATCTTCCGGTAAAAAGTCGTGCATTGATATTTTTAGTTTAACCGGAGATTTTGAAGTTAATCCTCCTAGCGCATTTATTATTAACCCTGATTATTCTATCAAACCTGTATCCTTATGGGAAAAAATAAGTATAGATGATTTAAATAATTCACTTTTGTTCTCTGGTGTAGAAGGATTTGAAATACAGCCTTCTGATGATGTATGTAAAGGTACAATATGTTACGAATGGAAACTAGAAAATAACATGTGGGAAAAAGTAGCTTTAGCTGCTGGCGGAGCTACAGTGTGGTCGAAACCTATTCCTGTAATGGCCTATTTATTAGATAAGGATGCTGAAAAAGTTAGGGCTGATCCGCACCTTCTAAAAAAAAACTTTCAAATTAGAATTTTTTATAAAAGGCGAAGGAGAATCAAAAAATGAACCAAAAAAAGATCCAGACTCAGAAGAAATACTAAAGAAAGCCAGAGATAAATATATTGCTGAGAGAAAGCGTTAAATATCCTAGTTGCATTACACAAGGTAAACTATTGAATATAATGTTTAGCAAAAGGACCTCAATAACAAATAAATAATCAGCTAAAAGGGATTTATTCGATTAAGGATATTATAGTAATAGTTTGTTTGAGGTTTTTGATGGGTCTAAAATTGCCAAGTAAAAGTGTGAACAAGATGTGAACACAATATCCCAAAACAGTACAAAATAAACCAAAAGTGAATTTTTAATTTCCAGTAGCAACCTAAACAAAATAAAACACTTAAAACTAAACTAAAAACTGTTTGATGATTTGGAATTTTTATGGCATTCAAACGTACACTTGGACCAAATAACAAGTTTTCAAAAATACAGTATAAATTTTCCACAAAATATTTAAGGGGATTTTATTGAAAATGACCTGTTGGGATAATCAATTGTCAAAATAAATCTACTCAGAAAATTATTAACACCCAACAATACAATAGGAAGGTTATATACGAAATCTACCGGCGTGTCTGCAACAGTATAAAGAAGTTCTCCAGTTACCGGATGATACACCTCAAGTTTAGTTGTATGACGATAAACAGAGGTTTTCCCGCTACCAGTAGTAATTGTTTTTGGTATCCCTGCATGAAGGTTGTGGCCTAATTCATCAGCAATAAAGGCAGGTACTGCACATTCATCAGCACCCGTATCTATAAGACCAAAAGTTTTATAACTTTTATTAGTAAGAGGATTAATTATTTTTAGGGCGAGATAAGGGCGATAAATACCACTTTTAAAGTCTGTAAAGGGACAATCATTTATAGGCATTAGTAAATTTGAATTACACCCTTTTCCGGAACATAAAAAACTACCGGTTCATCTATTCCAAACTCTCTTGCTTCTCTTAATACCTTTACAGGGTCGCCACCATGACATATCACTTCTCTATCTGTAAAAGACCTTGTAGCAACATACTCTCCGCTATATTTTTCAGCATCATTTAATAAACAAATTGGTTCCATTTTTAACGTATTCCCTCTCCAGAAAGTCTCCAATAAAATAAATCACGAAATATTCCATGGAGAATTAAAGGAAAAATTTAATAACGAAAAACTACTTATAGAAATTGGTGACACATTGGTGACGATATTTTTGGCAGTTTAAAATCGCTAAGTTATTGATATTAAACAACTTTTATGGCGGAGAGGCCGGGATTCGAACCCGGGGTAGAGATTTTGTCTCTACAACGGTTTAGCAAACCGTCGCTTTCAGCCGCTCAGCCACCTCTCCGGTTTTTCATCTGCTCTCAGAATATTCTAAACAAAATAACCACGGATATCCATGCCTCATACTCATGATATTCGTGGTTTACTTAAGCGTCAATACCTTTTCAGTACATGGCGGAGGGAGTAGGATTCGAACCCACGGGAGACTTTCGCCTCCAGCAGTTTTCAAGACTGCCGCCATAGTCCACTCGGCCATCCCTCCTCGTATCATAACCTCTTCAGGAACAGGACTAAAACTCGTTTTCCGATTTGCAAACCTCCTCCAAGACCTTTGTCGCAACAAAAATCGGCGTATTCTTTTGCATTGCCACTGCTATAGCGTCACTAGGCCGGGAATCAATCTCCACCATTGATCCGTTTCGCTGTAACACAATCTTTGCATAGAAGGTATTATTCCTCAGGTCGTTGATGATGATTTTTATGATTCCCGCGTTTAACCCTTCGATAATATTGCCTATCAGGTCATGTGTCAAAGGACGCGGAGTGGTAACACCCTTCACTGCCCGGTCGATCGCCCACGCCTCATGGAGACCAATAACGATAGGGAAACTTCGTTGCCCTTCCCTTTCCTTCAAGACAATAATCTGATGATCACTCGTCTCCGTAATGATAATCTTTGTAAGTTCCATAGGAATCATACCGCATCCCCTTCTTTAGAGCGACAATTTTAAAAGCATTAAACTGCAATCAAATTGTTCCGCACTGTTCTAACTTGCTAGAATTGTAGCACATCGACCCCTTTTGTCAAATAATTTTTCCTTTTACCCATGCTGGCTTACCGCAGACTGTCTATCATTTGTGGCCATATGAAACTTTATTGACACCCCTTAGGTTGGCTGATATACTAACTTCCCGTCTCAAACAACCCTTTTTACGTTTTGCATCAGAAAGAGGTGCGGTCTGTTTGTCCCCCGTTTTATAACAAAGGTAATGCAGGTACATGGAATCGTATTACCATCGCTCAAAAAAATATAGCCAATAGTTTTTTTATTCATCCTGCCTTTATTGGTCTTGTATGAGGTAGGAATTGCATTGCAAGAATCAAGCATTAGAAATGCTTCTGATGTCTTTATAGAAAAGATTTTTAACTCATTTGGTAAGAACGGCTCTTTAATATTTAATCTGTTAGTTATTGCTTTCTTCCTGATATCCATCATATATGTTGAAAAAAAATTACCGGCTGGATTTTCTGACATTCGTCTTCATGTTTGGAGAAAGCATGATATACGCCCTTTTTATGGGCAATGTCCTCGGGTACCTTGTGTATAAGATATTATTTCCTTACACACTGGCAATGCCTTTTTCCCTGAATATGTGGTTGGGAATTATCCTTTCGGTTGGGGCAGGGGTATATGAAGAGATTGTATTCCGGCTTTTACTCATCACGTCATTATACTTTATCTTTACGACCCTCATGAAAATCTCCAAACCCGTCAGTGCAATAATAAGCATTATAACAGGCACGCTACTTTTTGCAGCCATGCACTACATGGGAACTTTAGGCGATACTTTTACGTATAGTAATTTTACCTTTAGAATCCTGGCCGGAATAGTTTTGTCCACGATCTTCATGTTTCGGGGATTGGGTGTCGCTGTTTATACCCATGCTATTTACGATGTACTTTCAGTACTAAAGCCTTTTCATATTTAAGGAGTTCGTGTGGAAAATATTGTTATTGGCATTACCGGAGCCAGTGGATCCATTTATGCCCAACGCCTGCTGCAAGTCCTTTGCAGAAAAGAATACAATATCCACTTGTCAATATCGGATGCTGCATTCCTTGTTATCAAACATGAGTTGGGGATTGACTTACCTTGCCACCGTTTTAACCTTGCACAATTGTTGGGTTATACTACCGACAATATTATCTATTATAATAACTCGGATATTGGTGCGACCATCGCCAGCAGTCGCTACCCAACCAGGGCAATGATCATTGTTCCCTGCAGCATGAACACCCTGTGCTCTGTTGCCCATGGTATTTCTCATAACCTTATTCAACGTGCGGCAAGCATCACCCTTAAAGAGGGCCGAAAGCTCATCGTGGTGCCACGCGAAACTCCATTATCTTCTATCCATCTGGAAGCTATGCTAAAATTATCCTCTATAGGGGCATGCGTCTTACCAGCCATGCCAGGATTCTATCATCAACCAAAAACGATAGATGAACAGGTGAATTTTATTGTGGCCAAGATATTGGACGTATTACAGATAAAACACGACCTAATTCCTGAATGGCACGGAGAAGAGTTTATCAGGACATCGGATGTCTAACATCATTGCAAAACATTAGTAAACGTAGTACATAAGTATACATGCAGGTGTCATTGCGAGGGCGATAGCCCGAAGTAATCTCATGACTGTCATTCCAAGCAAAGGGAGAACTTTCATAGGTTTGCTTTGCTTGCGCTCGCAATGCTAACTTTCTTTTTGCGCTCACTATAGTTACTGTATGGAAATTGACCAATTCCAAAAGCTTATTGAAGAGACCTATTTAAAAAAAAGACGCACAACGCGGTCTTTCTAAAACCTTTATGTGGTTTACTGAAGAGGTTGGGGAACTTTCCCGTGCGTTGAGAGAGAACAACAAAGAAGAAATGAAAAAAGAATTTGCCGATGTCCTTGCATGGCTCTTTACCCTGGCAAGTCTATCGGGCATTAAGATGGAAGAAACGATTGTCAAGTACACCGCAGGGTGTCCCGTTTGCAAAGAAATTCCTTGCATTTGTAAAGAAAATTAGGGAAAGGGCTTTATGACTGATACACACAACAATATACCGCCAGGGATGGGATGGCAACCCGTATATATCAAAAAGAGCAGAGGCGCGGGTTTTTGGGTTGCTGTTGGATTTGCCTCATTCTTTTTTTTATGTACGGTAATGTTCTTTGTCCTCTTTATCGGCTCCCTGGTACTTAATAAGGCGCTCGTTACAAGCACTTCGACAAAAGACAAGAAACACGTTGTTGAAACCATTATCGAAGGAAACGGGGAAAACAAGGTTGCCATAATCCCCGTTAAGGGTATATTGAGTAATGAATCAGCGGAAGGTCTCTTTGTTGAAAAACCCAGCATTGTCGACATCGTGAAACAACAACTCGGGCAAGCCGCTGATGATACCCAGGTAAAGGCGGTATTACTAGAGATAGATAGCCCTGGCGGCGGTATTACGGCAAGTGATATTATCTATAATCAGATTATAAAATTTAAGACGGAAACACAGAAAAAGGTTGTTGTCTATATGCAAGATGTTGCGGCCTCAGGCGGATACTACATTTCCTCTGCAGCTGACGCCATTATTGCGCATCCAACAACCATTACGGGGAGTATCGGGGTAATCATGCCATTAATCAATGTGGCGGAACTTATCAACCGGTATGGCATCAGGGATAATTCCATTGCCTCGGGTAATCTCAAAGAAATAGGCTCTCCGCTGAAGCAGATGACAGCAGACGAGGCTGCCGTTTTAAAAGGTATTATCGATGAAATGTACATGCAATTCGTCAAGGTGGTTTCCACGGGTAGGAAACTCAATATCGAAACGGTAAAAAAGATTGCTGACGGAAGAATCTATACCGGCAAACAAGCCCTCGAAAAGGGGTTAGTTGACCAACTAGGTTACCTGGAAGATGCCGTCAACACAACAAAGGAACTGGCAGGACTTACCGAAGCAACTATCGTAAGATATGAAAAACATTACGGACTGGCCGACCTTTTTAGCTTAATGTCCAAAAAAATTGTTTCAGCATAATACCGTCAGGCTGGATATCTCGCAATTACAAGATCGGCGTGATACCAGACCTATGTACCTTTGGAATGGGTATTCCGAGAGAGAATAGTTTATGAAAGACAAAGTAATTGGAAATTTTTTAGAGTTGATTAAGCCTGTAACGGAACATATATCAGAAATCTATCTTTAATGTTATACAAGAAGAAATAAAGATGGGACGCGACACAAAAGCACTCAACATTGGGTATGGACAGAAGACAAATAAAAAATGAGAGGAAATGCAACATTTTGTTTTTTTGAAAAACAGCCCCGTAGGGGCGAGATGTTTATAGAAAATGCGATATACAAAACCTTAGCTCCATCGGAGCGTCATGTGAGGCTCTTTTTCAAAAAACTAAACTGTTACGCGGAATCTAAATTGTATTAAGAAGGATCAGGAGTGATCTTTTCGTCGTTTGTATAGAAGCTTACAACGATTTCGTCTTGCTAAACATTATGGTTCGTGTTCGTTTTGCACCTTCGCCTACAGGCCTCTTACATATCGGAAATGCCCGCATGGCCGTTTTTAACTGGCTATTTGCAAGAAGGCATAAAGGCACCTTTATCCTGCGGATCGAAGATACCGATGTTGCCCGTTCTGAAAGAAAACACATGGAACAGCTCATGGCTGACCTGCAGTGGCTAGGTCTGACATGGCAGGAAGGCCCTGATGTGGGTGGTCTATACGGTCCGTATATACAATCAGAACGCCTGCACATCTATCATGACATCTGCCAGAGATTTTTAAGAGAAGGTCTTGCATACCGATGTTATTGTACCCCGGAGGAATTGGAAGGGCGCAGACAGATTGCCAAACGAACCGGAAAACCTCCGCGATATGACAATCGCTGCCGAGATCTAACGAGCGAGCAAAAAAAAGCATTTGAAACCTCCGGATCAAATTTTACCGTTCGTTTTAAGGTGCCGGAAGAGTTGCTGGTATTTGACGACCTGATTCGGGGAACGTGTCAATTCGATATGAGCCTGGTTGGAGATTTTGTGATTATGCGGTCAGACGGAACACCCTCGTTCCACTTTGCCGTTGCTGTAGATGACACCCTGATGCAGATTACCCACGTCATCCGCGGGGAAGACCATTTATCCAATACACCGTGCCATATCTTGCTTTTTCATGCATTGGGTCAAAAACCACCGCAATTCGCCCATCTTTCACTCACCATGGGTGCAGATCGAACCCTGTTGAGTAAACGACACGGGGCATTTTCTCTCTCGGAATACCGTACACTGGGTTATTTGCCGGAGGCGCTCCTCAACTACATGATGCTTCTGGGGTGGGCGCCGAAAGATAAAAAAGAAAGGTTTAAAGTCGACGACATCATCAACACCTTTGAAATCAGCACCATGAGTAAGGCTTCATCGGTATTTGATCAGCAAAAATTAGATTGGTTGAGCGGACAATATCTCCGGGAAGCGGAATTAGAAAGGCTCACCAATTTAGCGATACCTTACCTGCAGGAAGCTGGCTTTGTTTCTCAGAATGAAGATGCTATTGACAGGGCTAAATTGAGACAGATCGTAGATACCGTGCGAAACAACATATCCTGTACGTCTCAAATCGTGCAGGAAGTAAATATCTTTTTCCATGATATCGTTATCAGCGAACAGCATGTTGAGTTTCTGTCGTCAGAGATAACCCAATCAATACTTTTGTCTTTTTACCAGGAACTCTGTAAGACAAACACTCTTTCTCCTGAAATTTTCAAAGATATTCTAAAGATGGTTCAAAAAGAAACAAAAGTAAATGGTAAGGGGCTGTACCTGCCAATCCGCGTCGCTTTAACCGGCAGGGAGCATGGCCCTGAACTCTATGGTGTTGCTCATATTCTGGGTATTGACACTTGCAAGAAAAGGATCGAACGTTTTCTTTTGGTAAAGAAGTGATGATTCAGGCATGGTAATAGTTCGCCCGAATAAATCATTTGATAAGGAGATTTATTATGGCACAAATTGCTGTAGAAAAAAAAACCAAAGAAATATACTTATGAGGATTATTGCAAGGCCTCAGATGACAAGAGGTATGAACTTATCGATGGAGAATTACTTATGACACCATCTCCCATTACAAATCATCAAAGAATTTCAAGGAAGCTTGAATTTATCCTCGAAAAATTTATAACAGAAAATAAACTCGGAGAACTCTTTGATGCACCATATGATGTGTATTTTGATAATGAAAATGTCGTTCAGCCAGACTTACTGTTCATTTCAAAGGACAGGCTTCACATTATCGGCAAAAAGAATGTGCAGGGTGCGCCTGACCTCGTGATAGAGATAATCTCAGAGAATAGCGCTTATCGGGATATGGTGCAGAAGAAGAAACTGTATGCGAAATTTGGTGTAAAGGAATACTGGATAGTAATTCCGGAAGGTGAGGAGATAGAGATTTACACCCTGAAGGATACCGCCTATCAGCTTTATAAGTCCTACGGCAAAGGGACTGTCCTTGAATCCTCCTTGCTGAAAGGTTTGACACTAGCATTAATGGATATATTTTGATGCATTCACGTACCATACAACATTTGGGAACTTAAAATATTTGAATTATGGCACTAAAATTTTACAATTCACTAACGAAAAAGAAGGAAATCTTTACCCCTTTGCATGAAGGTCTTGTAAACATGTATGTCTGTGGTCCTACCGTTTATGACCACCCTCATATCGGACATGCCAAGAGCTATGTGAGTTTCGACGTAATTGTCCGTTACCTCCGCTACCTCGGTTATAAAGTTCGCTACGTGCAGAATATTACCGACGTTGGACACCTAACCGACAATGCCGACACCGGTGAGGACAAGATACTCAAACGCGCACAGAGAGACCATCTGGAACCCGCAGAACTCATCGAGATCTATACCCGAAGTTATTTTGAAGACATGGATGCCCTGAACAATGTCAGACCCGACATCTCACCACGGGCGACGGCGCATATCCCCGAACAGATTGAACTCGTGGAAACGTTACTCGAAAAGAGGTTTGCCTATGTGTCAAACGGATCGGTCTATTTTGACGTCACTGCCTTCAAGGAATATGGAAAGCTCTCCGGCAGAAAACAGGAGGAACTTGAAGCAGGCGCCCGCATAGAAATCAACCCTGAAAAACGTAGCCCTTCCGATTTTGCGCTCTGGAAAAGGGCAGAACCCGGTCACATCATGCGATGGAAAAGTCCCTGGGGAGAAGGCTTTCCCGGCTGGCATCTTGAATGTTCCGCCATGTCGATGAAATACCTCGGACAGACCCTGGATATCCACGGAGGCGGACTGGAAAATATCTTTCCCCACCATGAGTGTGAGATTGCCCAGAGCGAGGCAGCAAACCATTTACCTTTTGTAAGGTACTGGATTCACAATAACATGGTTACCGTAAACGGCCAAAAAATGGGGAAATCTCTCGGGAATTTTATTACCCTCAAGGATGCCTTTAAAAAATATCACCCATTAACCGTCCGGTTCTTTATCCTCAATACCCACTACCGCAGTCCATTGGACTTTAGTAATGAGGCGCTGGATGCGGCGGACAAAGGACTCGAACGTTTGCTCAATACCATAAAAAACCTGTGGGAGCGGATCGACTCCGCAAAGGATGGTTCACTGCCTGATGTCATCTCCGAGAGACTGGAACACTACAAAAATGCATTCACCGAGGCAATGGACGAAGACATCAACACCTCAAACGCAATTGCCGTCCTCTTTGACATGTCAAAAGAGGTTAATACCCTGCTTAACTCCGGGCAGGAAATTAGCAATAACTGCCTTGAAAACATTGATGCCCTGTATCAGCAACTCGGTGGTGACATCCTGGGGATTATCCCGAAACGCAGTGACAGAGGGCTAAAAGTGCCAGGGATACCGTTTATCCAGAGCTGGCAGGGGCAGAATAAAACCGCAGAGGAAATTATGAGGGTGCTTATCGACACCCGCAACGAACTGCGCAAGGCAAAACAGTGGCAGCTATCGGATTTCATTCGTAATAAACTCTCAGAAATAGGTATCGCACTGGATGATAAACCAGACGGTACCACTTGGAAAAAGATAAAATAACGGGATATGATTACGCTAGAACAAGTAAAAAACCATCCGGACGTCCAGGTATGTATAAAAAGAGCCAATGATTTTTTAGGGGTAATTGGTTACACGGAGCATGGAGAACGTCACGGAAATTATGTGGCGAGAAGTGCGCGAAAAATTTTGCAAGAACTCGGTTACGATGCAAATACGTGTGAACTTGCGGCTATTTCCGGATATATTCACGATATTGGAAACGTGGTCAGCCGTCATTCGCATCCGGAGCATAGCGCATACCTGGCTAACCAGTTCTTAAAAGAGCTCAACATGCCCGTGGAAGATCGTGTGCTCGTCATGAGTGCGGTAGGAAATCATGATGAAGGCACCTGTGATATTGTCAGCCCAGTAGCTGCGGCACTCATCATTGCGGATAAATCTGATGTCCACCGGTCGAGGGTAAGAAGCACAAAGGAGATTACCTTTGACATCCACGACCGGGTCAATTACGCCGTAACAAAATCTGAACTACATATAGACGTACCCAAAAAGGCAATCACCCTCAATCTTGATATCGACAAGGATATCTCGGACATGGTGGAATATTTTGAGATCTTCACCGCACGCATGGTTGCCTGCCGCCGTGCCGCGAAACTCCTTGGATGTACGTTTGAGGTAAAGGTAAATGGCTCACCGTAATCTTATGAGACGCTGAAGAGATGCCTTTTTACCTCTTGGGAAAAACATTTCTTTATCCATATCGCAGCAAAGCCGCACACAAAACCCCCTTTACGGTAGGGCAGGCGTCCCCCCGCTTGTCATTATGATGTCAACCGGGGACGGTTGACCTACCTCAGGGATTTCGGGGCGTGCAAAAACTTACAAAAACATGCCCTCGTGAAACTCGTCCTCGTAAAAACGGGGAATGGGGAAAGAAGTCTTAACACAATAATACTATAAACAATGTCCCGCGATGCCAACACGGACAAACTTCGTTTGTCCGTGCCACCCTGCTACCAAGGTAAAATTCATCCTTCATGAACATCTTGAGTATATCACGTGAAAAGGGACGTATGCTGTCATTGATTTGCTCTTTTCCAAGACCATGCGGGTAATTTGTGGCGACTGTGATTTCACCTGTTTTCCCGGGTCTGAGGTTGAGCCTCGCTCATTCCTGCAAAGCGGTGACGGAAAGGATATGTAATGCCTTTTCATATTCATCCTGTGCTTCTTTTATCTTTCCGCCTTGCGCGCACAAGTTCCCCAAATGACGACGGGTAGTATATGAATCCGGCAATAATTCAGAGGCCTTCTTCAGTGCGGTGATCGCTTCCTCGTGTTCTCCGTTTTTTGCATGCAACCATCCCAAACACAGATAGGCTTCCGGGTAATCGGGTTTTATTTCTATGATATCCTTAACCTCACGGAATTTTTGTTCAATCGACGGTATTTTGCCGCGAATCCATCCATAATCATTCGCGAGCTCACTTTTCTTTGACATAGTATCCAGTGCCATATTACACATCGTTATTGCCTCCTGGAGCTGATCTTGTGTGGCATACAGAAAAGCCGCCAATGCTTGAATATCGGCGTTTTCAGGCTCAATGCGCATTGCTTGTTCCACGATATCTTTTGCCTGATCGGTCAAGTCGCACTGGACATAAATCCACCCAAGGAATGCATACACAGGGACATCATCCGGATACCTGCATAAAACCTCTTTGCATATTTCAGCCGCTTTATCTGGTTCGCTATTTCTGTCATACGCCGTAATGAGAAGCCAATATGCCTGTTTGCTCCCCGGATATATCTTTAATGCATCTTGCGCTATGGTTATTGCTTTTTCAAATATTCCATCATCCAGACACCGTTTGCCTTCTGCAATGAGATTTTCAAGGATGGTATCTCGGATTTTTTTTTGCCTCATCCAACGCTTGTAATGCCTCGCTCAGCATCCGCTTCTTCGCATAAAAACACGCCAGGTAGACGCGTGCATCCAGCCGGTCAGGTTCAAGGGATATCGCCTTCTGGATATCTGCAATGGACATATCCAGCATCCCTTTCTCTGCATGGGCACAGGCTAATTTGATAAAGGCTTCCACACAATTGAGTTTTAACTGCAATACATCCTCGTATTCCTGTATAGCCTGGTCAATCCCGGAAAGGGTTTCTTTTTCGCCAACACGTGCCAGTCTTAGTGCTTCTTTATACTCATTGAGGGCATCTCCCAGCCTTCCCAGTTGCACATACAAGGAGCCCATCACTTCATGTGCTCCGGTGAATTCATCTATCAGATCAATAATGCCTTCAAAATTGGTCGCGAACTCCCTGACCGCATCAGGCGTATCTTTTGTCATGGGATAGTCAAAGGATGTGTTTCGAAGATTTGGATTTATCTGAAATATCTTCTGGAATTCCCCTACGGCACAGGGAATTAACCCTTTCTGGCTGTATGCCAATCCGAGATAAGCATGGGCTTCCACGTTCTCCGGATAAAGGACGGTTATCTTTTCTAATTCCGGTATGGCCAGGTCGATGAGTCCCTTTTCTACAGCGAGCCTGGCCTTTTCATATCGTGGTCTTTCCCAGATACTGAGAGGAGGGTTGCTCGTCTTTAATTCTTCTGTGGCGCTGACAGAAAAAAATAGCCCTTGCATGACAAGGGCTATCACAGGAATAACGTTCGTTAATTTTACAACACACATCATCTTAATATCCTTTTATGCCACCCGAAACAAATTCCGGGTAGGTTGGTGTCATATGTTCAGAAATATCAAGTCCCATGGTCTCATCTTCTTCACTCACACGCCCCAAACCGATGGCCTTCAGTCCACCAAAAATAATAATGGCGCACAAACACGAATAGGCGATACAGATGATGAAGCCAAGGGCTTGTATCCCAATATGACAACTGATGCCATGATAGGAAGGCCGAATAAGGCCCATAATGCCTGTCGCTATACCCCCGATAGCGCCCGCTGTGCAATGAACGCCGCATGTGCCAACGGTATCATCGATCCCTATCTTGTCCAGTGATTTTACCACTAGTGGAATAATTCCCCCGCTGATCACCCCCACGACCAGAGCAAAACCCGGATGGGTAAAACCCACACCCGCACAGATAGAGACCATACCTGCTATCGCCCCGTTCCCGGTAGTAAGCGGGTCTGGCTTTTTATTCACCAGCCAACCGCCAAACATGGCACCCAGGATACCGCCCGCCATGCTCATCGTAACGTTGATCGTCGTGGTAGGTAAATCGTTCACCAGGATGCTGATCATTTTCCGGGCAGTCTCCGCGCTGGTTGGCTCGCACAACGATCCAACCAATACCGACCCTACATTAAAACCATAAAAACAGACGCATAAGATGAATACGCCGAGCATCATTTGAGAAACATTGTGGCCGGGAATGGTGTAACATTCTCCACGGCCAAACTCAAACAACCATGTTTTTTTGCTCATGCGTGCGTACTTCTCCACGCGCGGTCCCACAACCATTGCAGCAATAAGCGCAGTCAATCCGCCCTGAAAATGCACCACCACGGAACCTGCGTAATCCACATAGCCCCACCGCAACAGCGGTCCCGCAGACCATGCCAGCCATCCAAAAAACGGATACATAAAACCACAGTAGAGCACCACGTAGATGAGGTACGCCTTAAAGCTGAATCTTTCTGAGATGGAACCCGATGCTATCGCGCACGAGACAAGACAAAATCCCCACATCGTAAACCAATGTCCATACACATTGAGTTTGTCCACATGTCCCGGATCGGTCACTCCGATAAGACAGTAATTCCAGTTGCCTGAGAAAATAGCGAACCCGAACAACCACCAGACCAGCGTTCCCAACCCGATATTAGCGCAGATCTTCATATAGACGTGGGTAGCATTTTTAGACCGAACCTGCCCACTCTCCAGGAAAGCAAAGCCTGCCTGCATAAAAAAGACTAATATGCCGGTAATTATTAACCAAAATATATAAATAATCAGAATAATATCTCTTGCCAATATGTCTACCATAAGGTATCTCCTTTTTTCAAACAGATCAGATCACAGGCGTGCGGAAATCGCTCATAATTTTTTACTGTAAAGAAATATACTACCACTATCAAAGAAATAATCAATAGAATATTCGTAACAATGGCAACTATTCGGCGAAACTGACGAAGAATGTTTTTACAGAATGGTTAGGAGCAACGGGAAAAGCGGGCAGACGGAAAAATCACGAAGGGACGACATGATTATAGAAAAAAGACACACTACCATATTCAACCCCGTTGGGGTGAAATAGTGCGAAAATAATGGTATCATGCCACCCCTACGGGGTTAGCCATAATTGTATACCGACATACTATAATAATGACATCCCTTCGGGATTCTCTAAGCAATCTTTTGTTCATTCGTAGTGGCGTAGGCAAAAATATGCTCAATGGTAACGTTTTTTTTTAAATTGGGTATTTTCCATTGCAACAACGACAACTTCAATATATCATTACCGTATTACAGTGTAAAAATTCTTTTTTTGTAAAGTTTTTTCACAACCCTATTTACCTCTTATCAGGAGGTACAGATTGTTTACGAGAGAAAGATTGCTTCGCGGAGTTTACCCTGAGTAACGCGAATGTGCTCATAATGACAACGTACCATATGTCATCAAAGGCATAGCCTGTGTCATTGCGAGGATCCCTTCCGAAGCAATCTCCCGCTTTTACAACGGGGAAATTGGTTGCGGCTTTGCTGCGCCAGGAATATCTTTTCGACTTCTTCATCTCTTTTGGAATCTTGCACTCTCTGCCGGTAAGTGCCATATATTCATAAAATATTCGTAGACCCTATGTTAGAGGCAACCAAAAAAACAGAACTCTCGGTAGACCGAAGGCGAATCCTCCTTGCTGCAGGGTGGTCTTGCATTGGAATATTCACGGCTACTTTATTGAGCGCTATCGCCCGGTTCTTCTTTCCCCGGACTATTATTGAACCGCCAACGAGATACAAGGTCGGATTTCCTTCCCAATACCCGGTTGGAGTGAGCGAAAGGTTCAAGAAACAGTTCAGGATATGGATTGTCAGAGAGGTAGACAGGATTTACGTAATCGAGGCAAAGTGTACCCATCTCGGTTGCACCCCTAACTGGTTAGCGGCGGAAGGCAAGTTCAAATGTCCCTGCCATGGGAGCGGGTTTACCCCAGATGGAATTAATATTGAGGGACCTGCACCAAGACCGCTGGAGAGATTCAAGGTCGCATTGGATGCAGATGGGCAGATAATCGTTGACGAAGCGACGAGGTTCAGGGGAGATCGCGGAGAATGGGAAAAGGCCGGGGCATTTCTTAAGGTGTAAAATGACGCAGAATTCCAAAGAAAATTTCTTGTCAAAATACAGAAACATGCTGAAAGAAAAAGGTTTATTCGGCATGTTGAGGGACATAACGGTTCATTCGCAGGTCTGGAAGTCTGTCTTCAGGCACACTTTTGCCGATACGCCAAAGAACCGCATGCTGAAGGTCGTTTCAAACGTCTTTATGCATCTGCATCCCGCAAAGGTAAAGAGGCATGCGCCTCAGTTAAAATATACCTGGTGCATGGGCGGAATCAGTTTCTTCCTGTTTCTGGTACTTACCTTTACGGGAGTATTATTGATGTTTTATTACCGCCCTACCGTCCACGATGCCTATTGGGATATCAAGGATTTAGAGTATCAGGTGCCTTTCGGCGCAATTTTAAGGAATCTGCACCGATGGAGTGCCCACCTGATGGTCATAACGGTATGGTTCCATATGTTCCGGGTGTTTGCAACGGGTTCGTATAAACCGCCCAGGGAATTTAACTGGTGTGTGGGAGTCGTCCTGCTGGTGCTCACCCTCCTTCTCAGTTTTACCGGTTACCTGCTTACGTGGGACCAATTGGGATTCTGGGCTGTAACGGTTGGGACAAACATGGCACGTTCAACACCGCTCCTGGGACACGAAGGGCCTTTCGGCGAACAACTGGGCATGACGGCTCACAACGACATCCGATTCGCACTCCTGGGCGGATCACTCGTAGGTGGAAATGCCTTATTAAGGGCGTACGTATGGCATTGTATCGGGTTGCCTCTGATGATCAGTATCTTTATGATGGTGCACTTCTGGCGTGTCCGCAAGGATGGCGGCATTTCCGGGCCACTTTAGAATAACTTAAAACTACAAACTGCCATCATCGGGCTATTTTTGCGGTACCCTGAACCATGAAAATATTTTAGATGTTTCGGTGAGTCCTCTCACCGAAACAGAATACCATGGAAATGTACATACGTTTCGGTGTGGGGACACACCGAAACATCACAGCGTAGCTTAATAAGAAATTTTAGAGCCGGAGAGCACAGAGAAATCCTCGATAATTTTAGAAGGCAGTATCTGCGTCCTCATTTATAGAATTCAACCATGGAAAACGTCTGGGCAATTATAACAAAACCTGATAATATCCCCATCGTCGGATTGATAATCCTGCTCGTGTTCTTTACCTGGATTACCTTTAAACAGGCATTTGAAAACGACAAACGGATAGCACAGAAAAGGCGTCAAAAGGGAGAATAACCTCGTGAACTACAAGCTAACCAAAGCCGATGACCACTGGTTCAGGGAAAACATCAATTGCCAGTATGCATGCCCGGTAAACACACCGGCCATGAATTATATAGAACGCATCACCGCAGGTGACTTTGATGCCTCTTTGCGGTTAAATTTTATGGCAAACCTTTTTCCCCACATCCTCGGCAGGGTATGCACTCATCCGTGCGAAACCGCATGCCGCAGGGGCGTAATCGATAAGCCGCTTGCCATCTGTTCTCTCAAGAGGAGCTCAGGAGACTTTGCTCTGAGAAAATCTCCCGCAAAACCGGTGCATATCGAAAAGACAGGGTATCGCGTAGCAATCATTGGCTCCGGTCCGTCCGGCCTTGCCGCTGCACACGATCTGGTAATGAAGGGACATACTGTTGTTATCTACGAAGCGCTACCGGTCGCCGGGGGCATGCTAAGCGTGGGCATTCCTCCGTACCGGTTGCCGCGCGCTCAGATAGAGGCTGCAATCAACGGGATAACAGAACTCGGAGCAGAGATACGATTAAACAGCCCCATAGATACTCCCGATGCCTTTGATACCTTATTAAAGGAGTATAGCGCCGTATATATTGCCACAGGTGCGCACAAATCCCAGATACTGGAAATCCCCGGAGAAGATTTTAAGGGGGTAATGCACGGCGTTACCTTTATGAAGGAGACGAATCTTGGGATGCTAAAAACCGTCCCTGAAAAAGTAGCGGTCGTTGGGGGTGGATTTACCGCCATAGACTGTGCGCGTTCATCCCTGAGATTAGGCGCAAAAGAGGTCTCGATTGTGTATCGCAGGACGCTCGAAGAAATGCCGGCTGGTGAGATGGAAGTAAGCATGGCAGAGGATGAAGGCATAAAGATGCACTATCTGACCTCTCCTGTGAAAATAATCGGTGGGCCTGATCACAAGATGACGCATCTCGAGTGTATAAAAAACCAGTTGGGCGAACCAGATGAAAAAGGACGCAGACGCCCGGTCCCTGTTCAAGGGAGCAACTTCACCATACCCGTCGATATGGTGATAGCGGCCATTGGCCAATCGCCCGACCTTGGATTCTTTTCGGATAAATTTGGAATAAAGATTAATCATTGGGGTATGCCGGTTATTGACCCAAAAAACTTTATGACCACCAGAAAGGGCGTATTCGCCGGAGGCGATTGCGTAACCGGCCCCAGGAATGTCATTGAGGTCGTAGCAGACGGCAGAAAGGCTGCACGGTCGATCCATACATTTCTGACCGGGCAAGAGCGGAAGGGATATGCATTTTATTATAAAGATCAACCCCCTTCCGACAGGATGCCTAATTATGAGTCTGCACCCAGGCAGAAACAGGATGCCATTTCCATGGATGGCAGGGAAAGTCTAAACACAGAGGTCGAGCTGGGATTTTCAGAGGAAAACGCGCTTAAGGAAGCGGGACGCTGCCTGCTTTGCCATTACAACATCTTTATTGACGAGACCTGTATCTTATGCGGCGGTTGTATTGACGTTTGTCCCTACAACTGCATATCCATGGTCTCCCGCGAAAACGTTGAGGCGACAGATGCCTTGCAGGATGAGATGCATGTTTCCGGTAATTGGGATGCCGTGATGGTAATTGATGAGGAAAAGTGTATCAGGTGTGGGTTGTGTGTTAAGCGTTGTCCGGTAAACGCAATAACGATGAAACGGTTTGCATATTCAGAGGAATGAACAAAGTAATAAGTCCACGATGAATATGCGCGGGATTTTCAGCGGAAAATAACAATCCCCTGTCATTCCGAGGGAGTGAAACGACCGAAGAATCTCAACTTTGAAATTCCAACATATACTATTACTATGAAAACGAGTGTAAAAATAGCTATTATTAGTGCCATAGGAGCTGTTCTGGCAGCCGTTATTCCCGTTGTAATTTCCATAGTAATCAAAAAAAATGGAGATCCCGAAAAACCAGATATATCAGTTAAAGAGAGCAAAAATGTCGTCATTGGAAACATTACTACTCATGAAGGTGACGTAATTATTGAGGGAACGAAAACTACTAACACTCAGGCATTGTCGGAAAGTCAAAACTACGGGACAAAACAGCAAAATGAGCATTGAACCAGGCATTCGGCAACTTTCCCCCCTGTTTCCCCCCGTTTACGGGGGGATTATGGGGGGTGATTGAAATTCCTGTACATTGAACCAGGCATTCGGCAATGTATAAATAGATATTTTTGAGACATGGGTCCACCCCCTTCACCCCCGCCAGCGGGGGACAGTTGTCTGCTCCCCTTCAGGGAGGGGGATTAAGGGGGGAGGACTCTTGTTTGAAATTCTGTAGCAGTTTAGTTTTTTGAAAAAGTATCAGGAAAAGCTCCGTTCGGAGCGATATATTTATAGACAAACCATTATGCCGCAATCAAGCTCCATCGGAGCGGCATGTTGTTTCTGTGTCTCACATGACGCTCCGATGGAGCTAAGGTTTTGTATATCGCATTTTCTATAAACATCTCACCTACGGGGCTGTTTTTCAAAAAACTAAAGTGTTACGAAATTCCTTATACGATCAAAAACAAGGAAAAATTATATGAAGCACACCATACAAAAGGGCGCGATTACTACGCTGGCAATTATTGTGACGGTGGTTATCACATCAATTACTCTGGATACCTTCGCAGAATTAAAGCATCAATTGCCACAACCTCAAAAAGATACAGGGAAAATATCAATACAGGACAGTCAGAATGTTGTTACCGGAAGCATTAATGCCAAAGGCGATGTAATTATTGGAGGTAGCAAGGTTACCAATATCTATGGATTTGATGACTACCAGAAATTAGTGGAGCAAATAAAAGAGTTAGAGCAGGATTTAAAAGATATTCCGCCTGATAAGGTAGTGAGCCGCCTCCATAAGGGCAAAAAATTAGAGGAACTCCGCAAACAGGAACAGGATTTTAAACAACAAGTAATCAGGCTTGCGGAGACATTCAATAAAATTGAAATCAATACCGAACGTTTAAAGCAGGCGCAGCAGTATTTTGCCCAGGGAAAATTCCGTGAGGCAGATGCCGTCCTCAAGGCGGAAGAACTCAGCCTCGACCAGAAACAACTCCTCGATGCAAAGGTGCGCAAGACCCGTGAACTGGAAGAACTCAACAAACAACTCATCAGCAACTCCAGCGAATTCCTGATTAAGGCGCAAATCACCGCAACAAACTTCAGTAACCCTAATCGCTTTCAAGATGCCTGCAGCTTTTATGAAAAATCTATACAAAGCTATCCAACGTTTGAGAACCTCTTCCAATATGCCTATTTCCTTTACGAGCACAATCAGCACAATGATGCCGGGCGTTATTATCAGGAAGTGATGAATAAATTTGGAAGAGAAATGGATACAGCAACACGTGCCATGACGCTCAACAATCTGGGTGCTTTGCAAGCCGCTAAGAACGAATTTGAAGATGCCCTGAAGTCGTACCGGGAGGCGCTGGAGATTTACCGGAAATTAGCCCAGGCAAACCCCCAGAGCTATCTGCCGGATGTTGCCATGACGCTCATAAATCTGAGCATTTTTTATCAGGCGAGTCAGCCCGATAAGGAGACATCCATCAAGTATGCGATTGAGGCGTTAGAAATATTAGCCCCATTCCTTGAGAAAGCACCATATACCCAACGATATGCACAAAGTGCACGGCAAGTACTTCAGGGTTGGGGAGTGGATATTGAAAAAATGTTGGCAGAAGGCAGCAGTTTAGCCAAGTGAAGCATGGTTGTATAAACATTACAACCAGTATTACTTTCCACATGTCACCCTGAGTGAAGCGAAGGGTCTCGTGTTTTAAAAGTAAGAGATTCTTCGTTTCACTCAGAATGACAACCAAACTTCACCTGGCTAAATAATTACAACGGAAAAAAGTTAAGGGATTGTTTAAAATGGAAACAAAAGATAACAAACCAGAAGAACCAAAAGAAAAAGGCAGATACCGGGCGCTGACCTTTATCAAAGGTCCTACCCTTGCCAAGGAAAAAGATGCCGAAATAGATGAAGGTGAAATACCCACGTGGCCTTATCTGATAAGAAAAGAATTTCTGGCGGCCATCATGTGCACGATCATCCTCATCGTCTGGTCGATCCTACTCGATGCCCCGCTGGAAGAACTCTCTGACCCTACCACGACCCCGAATCCGGCAAAGGCGCCGTGGTATTTTCTGGGGCTGCAGGAGATGCTGGTCTATTTTGATCCGTGGATTGCGGGTGTCGTTTTCCCCATACTTATCATCATAGGTTTGATGGCCATCCCGTTCGTGGATTTTAACCCAAAAGGCAACGGATATTACACCTTCAGGGAACGGAAGTTTGCCATGCTTACCTTCTGTTTCGGATTTCATATCTTGTGGATATTGCTGATTATCGTGGGTGTCTTCATGCGTGGCCCAGGCTGGCTCTGGTTCTGGCCCTGGGAAGAGTGGGACATCCACCGGATTGCAGCCGAAACCAATTACGACCTGACCAGTTTCATTGGCGTTAATTCTAAATCTTTCCTGGGGTTTATTCTTGGTGGCGCGGTGGTAGCCGGATATTTCTTCATGGGCATGGCAATTCCCTACCGTTTTCTGAGGGCAAAGGGAAGCGCGGTATTGGAAAAACTGGGCATGATCAGATATGCTATCGTGGCGTTTCTGTTCTTGTCCATGATGGCGCTGCCCATAAAGGTATTTCTGAGACTGGTATTGCATGTAAAATATATCTGGGTAACACCGTGGTTCAACATATAAATGTAGGGCGACGAGGCTCGTCGCTACAACTGCAACTATGAAATTTCATGTAAAAAGGAAAAGTATGTTTCGATGTTTCAGTGTGTCCTCACACCAAAACACCTTCTGAATACCAATGGCTAAATTACTGAAAAAAGAAGAAGAAAAATCATACCTGTTAATCTTTGTCGTGGTGAGTTTCATCCTTGCAGGAGTCACTGCATGGGTGATCGTAAACGAGACTGTTGACAGGCGACCCTGGAAGGAATACCAGAGGCAGTTCTATCGTTTAGAGCACGAAAAGATCATGCAGAACTATGAAAAGGAACGGGCAATGTTTGAAAGTCCGGAGATGCAGAAGAAATATGGAGAGGCAAAGGACAATCTGGAACGTGCACGGGAAGATTTTTGTAAACCATCCATACAAGATGAATACCGGAAACTGCAAGAAGAACTGAAGGCACTGAATAGCGAGTTAGAGGTATTGAAGTTTCAGGCGATAGTTGCCAGAAATGAAGGTATGGAGAAGGAATATCTCTATGGCAAAACGCAGAACGAGCAAATTAAGCACGAGGTTGAGGCATTGGAGAAAAAGGGCAGGGAATTTACCGGAAAGATAAAAGATATGGAAGATAGGATTGCATCCATAAAGGCAAGATTGAGGGAACTCAGACACGATATTGATAAATACACGGAAGAGCTGGATGCCTATACCATTGGTTTAGAAAGACATAAGGCGCAATTAAAAGCTTTTAAGAAAACCCGCCCCAGCCTGCAGGTATATCAGACCTATATGGAAGATGTAAACACCGTCGACCGGTGCATGTCGTGTCATGTGGGCATCAATAGGACAGAAACCGTGTCGACAGAACAGCCGTATGCAAGCCATCCCGACCAGAAGTTGTATCTGGGCAATCATCCGCCCGAAAAATTCGGCTGCGTGCTGTGTCACGAGGGACAGGCGAGCGCCACGTCAAGTGTGAAGAAGGCGCACGGTGAGGTGGAATACTGGCTTACACCCATATACCGTGGTAAATCAGCGCAGGGGTCATGTATACGATGTCATGATAAAGGTAAGGAGGTTAAGGGAGGCGAATTCCTCTGGAAGGGGCGGCGGCTCTTCGGGGAGCTTGGTTGTTACGGGTGTCATGATACGGTGGGCTTTGGTGAGGATAAGCACCGGATGATTGGGCCGAGTCTGAGGCATATAAAGAACAAGGTGGGGGCAGGATGGATTACGGCATGGATAAAAGACCCGAAGGGTTTCAGGCCCACAACACTGATGCCTGATTTCAGGCTTACAGAGGAAGAGGCTCAGGCCATAGCAGCCTACCTGTGGCAGCATGCCGATGGGAAAAAGACCTCTGATGAGATGCCGGCCTTTGATGAAGAACAATTAGCACAGGGTGATTTTCTCTTTGAACAGATCGGGTGTATGGCATGTCACAGTTACCAGGAAGACACAGAGCGGGGATTTGCCCCCAACCTGGCACGGATTGGACAAAAGGTAAATTATGGGTATCTGGTGGAGTGGATTATGAATCCAAAAGATAAAGAGCCTCTTACGCGTATGCCCAGCTTTAGACTGGATCGGGAAAAGGCAAGTCTTGTTGCCGGGTATCTGATGAACAAAACCGGTAAGAGCAATGCAAAAGCAGGAGTAACCGATACGGCATGGTTAGAGGATAAGGAGAAATCCCATGCCGGCGAGGCATTAATCAAACGATACGGCTGCTTTGGCTGTCACGAGATAAAAGGCATGGAAGGGCTTGGCAAGATAGGGACAGAGCTATCAGCCATCGGGTCAAAACAGGTAAACCTGTTTGATTTTGGATTACTGGAGAAGCAGATATTGGGCGAGGCGGGGCTTCGGCACTTTACTGAAAATGTGGGGAAGGCAAGGCAGTCGTGGTTACAGGCAAAGTTGCATGACCCAAGGCAGTTTGACGAAGGCAAATACAAAAAATCAGAGGATCGCCTGAAGATGCCTGATTTTGGATTAAAAGACGAGGAGATAGCGTCATTGGTCGTGATGCTGACCGGGCTGAGGGAGGAAAAGTTGCCGGAGAAATACATCGCCGGGCTGACAGAAAGAGAGCGGTCGATCGTGGAAGGAAAGAGATTGATAGGGAAGTACCATTGTATTGGCTGTCATCAGCTTGACCTGGACAGATTGCATCTTGAGGGGGATATTGAAGTGGCAGGGATGGTAAAGCTGGAGGAAGATGCAGGCATCTATTTTCAACTTTGGGAGGATAATGAAAAGTTTGGGCATAAAGCGGGTGAGACGGTGCTCATAGAAAATCAGCAAATACTGGATAGAAAAAAGGCAGTTGGCGGCGATATTGCCCCTGGAATCATAGAGTACCATGTGGAAAATGAGGGGTTGGTGCCTGAAGAGGCAAGGGTATTTGCACCTCCGTTATTACACGGCGAAGGCAAGAAGGTACAGCCTGAATGGTTATTCGGATTTTTAAAAGAACCCTTCGACCTCAGGCCGTGGCTCGACATAAAGATGCCCACCTTCAGCCTGCCGGATGAAGAGGCTATCGGTCTTGCCAGGTTCTTTGCCGAGGTAGAAAATAAAGCGTATCCCTTTGAATATTTATTTGAGACAAAAAAGGAATATTTGGCGGCGAAAGAGGCTGTATCACCGGGTTATCTTTTGGCAGCAAAGAAGCTCTTTGAATCAAAAGACGTCAATTGCATCCTGTGTCATGTGAAAGGGGAAAAGATGCCAGAAGGTGATAAAACAGGCTGGGCGCCAGACCTCATGCTTGCCAAAAGGAGGCTCAAGCCAGCATGGATAAAGCGGTGGCTCCTCGACCCACAATCCATCCAACCAGGCACCAAGATGCCCAAGTTTTTCCGGGAGGGCGAGTTCCAGGACTACATTCCCGGCACACCAGAAGAGCAGGCAGAGGCAATGAAGGATTATTTGATGAATCTGCGGGAATAATAAGATCGGAGAACTGGAGTTATTATCAGAAGAAAGCTGCGGATGTCCAAGGTTGGCTTGCTTAACCATACATGGTTTCCCTAAACATGCTTTATCAAATCTTTTCATAAAAAAGATTTGCATTTGCCGAAGACTTTCCTGCCGGAGGTTTTTATTACAAAGTCTGTCATTTTTTTATTGAAAGAAAGCGGGTATTCTCATTATACTTAAAAAATACTTTTGGTAAATTTATGGTGAGTGCGATTCTTAGGTATGATGAAGTATGCCTTCGACGACTTTCCCCCTGTTTCCCCCCAGAAACGGGGGGATTATGGCAAACGTACACACCGCTTTGTTCCCTCTTTTTAGAGGGAAATTACAAAAGAAGGAGTTCTTTTGGTAGATAAAAAAAAGATTATAGAGTCGATTCGTTTGTTTATTGAAGGCATTGGTGACGATCCGAGTCGTGAGGGCCTTAGAGAAACGCCGGAAAGAGTTGCCGATATGTGTGAAGAAATTTTTGCGGGGATTGGACAGGACTCACACACAGAAATCAAGGTGCTAAAATCTGAAAAATACGATGAGATCGTGTTGATCAAAGATATTCCCTTTTATTCAATATGTGAGCATCATCTCCTCCCTTTCAGCGGAGTAGCACATGTGGCGTATATTCCGCAAGGAAACCGCGTAACGGGGATTAGCAAACTGGCAAGAGTTGTGGAAATAGAAGCAAAGCGTCTTCAGGTGCAGGAGCGGCTTACCACGGATATTGCAGAATCCATCATGAAGGCATTGCATCCCAAGGGGGTGCTTGCCATCATTGAGGCCGAACATCTCTGCATGACGATGCGGGGCATTAAAAAACCAGGCACCAGAGTTAAGACCTCTGTTGTGCGAGGTATCTTTCGAGAAAATCCCGCTACCCGAGCAGAGGCCCTGGCGTTGATCAAGGGAAAGTGATAGATAGTAAATGCAAAAAGAAAGTTATCCTTGCGGGAGAAACAAAGCATTCAGCCCCGGGAGATTAATTCTCGCTTTTGCCCTCGCAATAGTACTCGCGGATAAATTCTTGTTGCGTTTACGATAATAAGCAAAACCAGGAATTCAACAAACTTCTTTTTTCCGACTATAAAGAGTGCTCTCCTCTATACAATCGGTACGGGTGCAATCCAACGTTGGTGACATTTAGTTATAATATTACGCTGTTCCCTCTCCCCCTTCGGTAGGGGATAAAGGGGGAGGACTGGGAAATTAGTTGCGGTTGTGCTGCGTTATAGTATTACCGTGAAAAAACTTCTTTTGTAAGTTTTTTCACAACCCTATTTATCCCTTATCAGGAGGTACAGATTGTTTATGAGAGAAGGATTGCTTCGCGGAGTTTACCCAGAGCAACGCGAATGTGCTCGCAATGACAATGCACAGTGTGTCATCAAAGCATAGCCTGTGTCATTGCGAGGGTCTTTTCCGAAGCAATCTCCCGCTTTCACAACGGAGAATTGGGTATGGCTGTGCTGCGTTATGTATCAGGACTATTGCTGTATTTTGATGCTATAAAAACTTTTGCCAGAACAATCATGATGTCTGAAAGAAAAATCATACGATTCCTTATTACGGTAGGCATTGTCTTATGGGGTGGTGCAATCTCCTTCGGAAGCGAAAAGCCGTCCACAATGCAGATGCCAGCCACCGTACCACCGGCCGGTATTGAAATGGACTCAAATATGAAATTTGTTAGCCTGAGTTTAAAGGATAGTGTTATGTATGCCCTGCGCAATAATTTCGACATCGAGATATCGAAGCTGGATTCGAATGCAAGTGATTACGATATCACGATAGAAAAAGCACGGTTTGACCCTATTTTTTCTATGTCAGGGAATCTCCAGGATGATGAAGTGCCCAGCAGTAACCTGTTACAGGTGGGCAGTTCTACGGCAACGGTTATTACCCCATATAGATCGGAGGGAAAGATTGCAGACGCTGCAATACGGTCGTTGATTCCTACGGGCGCAGTCATGTCTTTGGAATATCAGATATTCAGAAGTTATTCGGACCCCAGTCCTTTTCAATTATTAAATCCTTCCTATACCAATTTTATCGAGGCAAAAATTACCCAGCCTTTGTTGAAAGGTGGCGGCTTGTTTTATAACCGGAGTCTTATTTACATCGCCAGGAACAACAAAAAGATTTCCCTGTCCCGGTTCAAAAGCAAGGCAATAGAGGTGTCAAATTCAGTTCAGGAGGCGTATTGGGATTATGTAAGGGCAGTGGAGAATTTAAAGGTAGCAAAAAAGTCGAAGGAGCGAGCTGAAGATTTATTGGAAAAGAACAAGATACAGGTAGAGACAGGGACCCTTCCGCCTATTGAAATTGTTGATGCAGAAGCAGGCGTGGCATCACGGGTAGAGGCAATAATTTCTGCAGAAAACACCATTAAAGACAGAGAGGATGAACTGAAAAAGATTCTGAATTTCGCCGGCGATGAGATCATCTCTGACGCGGTTGTCATTCCCACGGACAAGCCTGACTTTGAGCCCAGAGTATTTGAGTTGAAAGATACGATCAAAATAGCCATGGAAAAACGTCCTGACTTGACCGAACTTCACCTGGCAACTGAAAACGCAGGTATACAGACCCGCAGACGAAAAAATGAATTGTATCCCGCATTAGATCTTTCGGGGGGGATTCGATACACGGGTCTTGGAAGTGACGTATCAGATGCCAATGACTCTACCTTTTCAGAGTCATATCAGGGCGAATTTTTCACTCTTGCTTTCGAGATGCCCATAGGAAACAGATCGGCCAGAAGCGCTTACAACAAATCTAAGATCGGTGAACGACAGACGAAAATAAATGTCAACAAAAAGGAGCTGGATATTGTTGTGGAAGTGCGGGAGTCTGTCCGTCAGGTTAAAACAAATATTGAAAGAGTCAATGCGACACGAAAGGCGAGGGAACTGGCGCAAAAGAGGTTGGAGGTTGAGGAGAAGAAATATGAAGTGGGGAGATCTACCAATCTGGAAATCCTGCGGGCACAGGAAAATCTGGCGCTTGCTGAGTTTGAAGATACCAGGGCGATTATTGATTACGAGATATCGCTGGGTAATTTGGAGGCGGCGAAGGGTACGATCCTCGATGGCTATGATATTAAGCTGGAAGAAGATCCAAAAACGTGAGACTCTACTCTGACGGGCTTGTTTTACAGACAGAACCCTTTTGGCCCTTGCGTTTCTAACTCGTTCAGTCGTTGCATGCGATGCTGTTTTCTTTGCTCCGCCTCCGCCCATCGTCGTTTCCCCACATCAGTTGCCGGTATAAATGGCGAGAGGGGACTCGGTCTGCCGTTTGTATCCACTTTAACACAGGTAGCATAGGCTGTGCAGGTATGGTGCATAACGTTGTTAATCGGATCTTCCGCCAACACCTTTACCCCAATTTCCATGGAGGATCTTCCCGCGTAATTGAGCGAAGTTGCCAGGATGAGCACGTTGCCTACATAAATGGGATGATAAAAATCCAGTGCGTCTAAAGAGGCCGTTACAATCGTCCCTTTGGCGAATTTCATTGCCATAATGGCCATAATCTCATCCAGCATAAGGAGGAGATTTCCCCCATACATGAGATTTCCGTAAATGGCGTCTTCCGGGAACACCAGCCGGTGAACGCGAAGGCTCATCTGTCCGGCATCTTCTAAATTGGTATCGAGTAATCTTTGTTTTCTCTGTGCTATCCGTGCAAACCTCCATTCCCGTATCTCCCTGGCATACTGGTGTATCTTTCTTTCGTTTTCGTTAGCCGGTTCGATACGCTGTTCTATTGGTACGGGCTTGCCCTGAACATCGCTGGAAACAAATGACATCCTGGCACGGGTACAGAGCCTTTCTTCTTCATTGAACGTTTTACAGAACACTACCGCCTCAACCTCCAGGGAGGTAGTTCCGATATGTTCGACAATAGCCCTGACGGTAACCACGTCACCGATGCGAACGGGTTGGAGGAAAAATAAATCCTCAAGGGAAGCCAGAAGCAGAGGTCGTTTCGTCAACCGTAACGCAGCCAGATTCCCGGCGGTAACAATCCAGTTCATCATCCACCCTCCGTACAAAGTGCCCGCGGGGTTGGCCTGCTGGGGGAAGACGTGGTGCAGCATTTCGATAAGAGTGGAAGCGATACTCACCATACGAAAACCACCTTGAGAAAAAATGTGATGCCGGAAGAGCAATGATACCGGATAAAGCTGTTTTTGCCGGAAAATTTTTTTGAATAATACCATCAATTCATGATAAAATCAAAGCTGAAAATGAGAAAATACCGGGAACTACCGGTATCTCGTTCGGATCAGTTACCATAGGAAACGGCGTAGTAAATAAGGAAACATGCAGGTGTCGTCTCTGGAAAAGCATGTCGTTGCAAGGTTCATTCGTTATTACTCGATAACCTTTAGCCCGAAGCAATCTCTAAGCTTTACCAGCAGGTTTTTTGTACGGAGAAATCATGAGGTATGGATATGATGATTACCCAGGTACTTTTGAAAAGCGTATTGTTGGGCAGTTTAACGTTGTCAGGTATTCTCGTTGTAAGCCAGTCAAAGAATCAGGTGGTTACTCCCACGGAAGGAAAGGATGTTGTGACGCTCGGAGGCGGTTGCTTCTGGTGTATTGAAGCGTTTTTTGATGCATTGGAAGGCGTGGAAGATGCGGAGTCTGGTTATTCAGGCGGCAGGGTTGAGAATCCATCCTATCAGCAGGTTTGCACGGGAACTACCGGGCATGCGGAGGTGGTACAAGTCACGTTTGATCCCAGGATCATCTCTTTCAGGGAAATTTTAGAGGTCTTCTTTACGATGCACGACCCCACGACCCTGAATCGTCAGGGGGCGGATACGGGTACCCAGTATCGCTCCGTTATATTCTACCGAAGCCCGGAGCAAAAGGCTGTAGCCGAAGAGGTTGTCCGGGAAATCGGAAATGCGCAGGTATGGGAGGCGCCCATCGTGACTGAAATAGTACCATTTAAGGCCTTTTATAAAGCAGAGGACTATCATCAGGAATATTATAAACTGAATCCCGGTCAGGGGTACTGCCGTGTCGTGATTGATCCGAAGATGGAGAAACTTCGGGAACACTTCCGGAAAAAGCTCAAAAGAAAATAGACCGCTGATTGTTAACTCCGACACGCAGAATTGTGTCATGGGTACTCAGTCGAACGACCCACACTACCGTTTTTGTTGAAAGGCAAAAATTATGAAACAACTTGATCCCATATCTCATGTTATGACTACCAACGTAAAGACTGTGCAGATAAACCAAAAAATGAGTGAAGTACTCCGGCTATTATCGGAAAATCAGATCCATCATGTGCCGGTGATAGACGGCCGGAAACTTGTTGGCATCATCAGCACCACCGATATTATCAGGTTGAACATTACGGTATCCACGGCAGACGGGTGGTCCATTGAAAGAGTCATGAAAAAGAACCTCGTTACCATAGAGATTCGTGATACCGTGCGAAAAGCTGCACAACTAATGAGTGACGGGATATTTCATTCCCTTCCGGTAATTGACAAGGACGGGCATCTCGTGGGAATTATTACGAGCACAGACTTGATTCGATATTTAGTAAAATTGTGTTAACCCGTAATCCGCATGCCAGACGGGGGATACCCATATCGAATCACAAACCTTGCAGTTCGCGTTGTGAAAAATCATATCCCGAACCTGCCTCACTGATAAAACAAATCATCTTTCTGGCAACGATGAACCCTTTTTCGGATTTAATGATGGCTTCTTCGGCGACGAGACGGGTAAATGAGGCAGATGGGTAAAAGACGTGAAAAACAGCCTGGAAATTGAACGGAAAGAAGTATATCTTTTCAGATGTCCAAATTTATGCGGTTATTGGTTATTCTTTTGGGCCAAAAAATATTTAAGAAATTGTTCAGAAAGTCCAGCAGTATCATGTTCCGTCCCGGCATGAATCCAGTGAATGTTTGAAAAACTTCTGAACCATGTCATTTGCCTTTTGGCAAATCGTCGCGTCCTTTGTTTAATTTCATGGGACACCTCAGAGAATGTATATTTCCCCTGAAAAAAATCAATCATTTCCTTGTAACCAAGCGCCTGAGAAGCTTGCCTGCTTAGCCCTAACGGATTACTTACCAATTTTCTAACCTCTTCGACCAGACCTCGTGCGAACATACGATCCACGCGTGCTTCTATGCGCTTATAGAGCGCTTCACGATTATGTTCGATTGCAACGATCGTACAATCGTATTTCGGATTTTTATGGCCAAATTGAGTTTGCAATGATGAGATACGCCGATGCGTTGCTTTAAAAACCTCGAGTGCCCTGATAACCCTCTTTTGATCATTCATATGTAGTTTCCCGGCAGTTTCAGGATCTATTTCGCTAAGCATGGTATGTAAGTAATGGGTACCTTTCTCCATAGCTATGGATTTTAAGGAATTGCGATATTCCCAATCTGCCGGAGGACCTTCAAATAAGCCATCCATAATTGCTTTTAAATAAAGAGCCGTTCCACCCACAACGATAAATTGCTTACCTTGTTGACAGAGGCTTTTAGCAATTGCATCAAAATCCTTTACATATCGCCCTACATTGTAATCCTCCCAAGGATTAACAACATCGATCAAATAATGCGGAATTTTATTTCTTACCTCGAGAGAAGGTTTTTCTGTGCCGATGTCCATTCCACGATACACAAGCATAGAATCAGCCGAGATTATCTCCACATTAATGTCTTTGGCAATTTTCAAGCCGATATCTGTTTTTCCACTTGCTGTGGGGCCTGTTAAAATCCAAAGGGGTACGGACATGGTGGTATTCCTTAAATATAACTGTTGCAATATTTCCGTCTCTGCCCTAAATGTGCAAAGTCAACAGATGTAATTATATAATATGATTTAAAATAAGCAAAACAAACGCATCATACGGCAGTGATTATTTTAAAGCCTTATTTAAAAAAAGTAAACCTTGTTATCCCATGGTCATCTATGCGGAGTGTTATCGCCCCTTCCAGATGCGTTTGCAAAACAGTGGTACGGTGTTTTCTCAGGATGTTGAGTGTCTCGCCGGCGACAGTGCTATCACTTGAGTTTATGAAGGCGTATGCGGGATGTACGGTATTGATAAGCATTTCCAGGTTACGGTTGAGTGCACCATGATGCGGCACTTGAATGATATCAGACCTGATTTCTGAAGCCCTTGACAAGAGTAATTTGATTCCCTCCTCCTCAATATCTGAACATAAGAGGACGGAATATCCGAGATATTCAATTTTTATGACACAGGAATTGTCATTTATTGTAGTAACGTCGCCAACACGAGACGGGGGATTTAATATCTTTATGATAGCAGGCTCAAACCCCTTTAACTTCTTTCCATAAGAAAGCGATTCAGTGCGAATATTGTTTTTTATAAGGGACGAGAGTATTTTTTGTCCCTCTGGTGATGCAAACAAATGATGTTGGGAATATACGGACTTTACCTGAAATCTCCCAATGAGAGACGACAAACCACTCACGTGATCTGCATGTTCATGAGATAGAATTACCAGATCGATCTTCTTGATGTCCTGGCTCCATAAAAAAGGGGCAATAATATATCTTCCTACATCATAATTTTGCCATGAGCCGGCGTCATACAAGATATTTTTTCCGTTAGGAAATTGAATGAAGAGAGCGCTCCCGTGCCCCACGTCCAGGCATGTGACTGTTAAAGAGCGGTTTGAAAATTTACCGATACGGGGGAAAAGCAAAATATTAGCGCAGAGTAGACCAGATATTACCAGTTGAGCAAAATTTATCGACAAATAATTCCGATAGAGAAGAAGGATGAAGAACAGGTAATATACGGCAATTTCTGCAGTCGAAGGCCCGCTGACATAGAAATACGACCAAGGTAAAGATGCCAGAACTGATACCAGAGATTCCAGCACCATATTGGTATTGGATGCCAGCCATGCAGAAACGACAGCCACAGCGGGACATGCCAGTCCAAGGGTTAACAAAACAATGCCACAAACGATAATGATCCAAAACAGTGGGAATACAAGGATGTTGATTAGAGAAACAAAAGGGGTAAAGAGGTGAAAATAATAAGCCGTGACAGGCAAGGTTGACAACCATGCGGCCAGGGATACACAGAGAGATTTACGCAGATATTTTTTCAGGAAAAACAGCCGTCCCCGTTCGGCCTTTACCTGTAATTTTTCAATAAACAGAGCGGTTTTAAACGAAGACGCCGCGATCCGGGCGGATCCATAGACGATTCCCATGGTCGCCAGCACTGATAATTGAAACCCGATGTTAAAAAGATCCGCCGGATTTCTGACAAGGATAAAGAATATGGCGGTAAAAATTCCACTCGTAATATCCCACTGCCTCCGCACTAAAAAACTGCCAAAAAAGACAAAAGCCATAATGCCCGCACGAAGTACCGGCGGATTAAGTCCCGTTAACAAAACATAGAAAACGACTGCAACCAGGATAAGAATCGTTGATAAAGTCTGAGGTATTCCCAGGAAACGCAACGGTACCAGTACAGTAAAGACCACGATTCCCACATTAAAGCCACTTACGGCTATAAAATGGATAATCCCAGTTTTCATAAAATTATCGATCGTTTCGCTTGAAAGATTGGTCCTGTTGCCTAACACCATACTACTGATCAGGGGTGCACTGTTGCTAAACGTATGCGTGTAGATGGTGTTATTTAATTTATTGGATAAGGCATACAGGGAATGATATATCCAGACAGCATCATCCCGGCCTTTCGGCGTTATATTATGTGTGTTTACTATAGTCATCAAACCCCGAATCGATGGCATTTGCCTTTGCAAATAGCTCTTGTAGTCAAATTCGCACGGATTGGCAGGAGGTTTTGGAAGGAATGCATAACCGAACAATACTACCCTTTGACCGTAACTCAATTTTTTTAGAAGAGAAATATCCTTACTTACTTCCCCATATTCTTCTTTTGATGGGTACAAATTCACTTTCATGTTTCCGTTTATTTCTCTCCAGCCGGATGCTGTTTCTACCGCTTTGGCTCGGACGATAAACGATACCTTATCATGGGTTTTTGGGGGAATTTGACCCGATTTCATCTGTACCTCAGGTCTGTTCAGAATGGTTTCATCCCATATAGTTGGTGGATTGATAATTGTCCCAGATATACGGATGAGGGATTTTTGTGTGGTGAGAATATCTTCAATATGGTTTACGGGAAGAATATCCACCCTGGAATCGTAATATGCTATTGATGCTATCAGAAAAAAAGAGTGCCAGGCATGGGAGGAAAAAGGTGCTGCCTTTATGAACAGAGAAGGTTATAAAGCAGCACACCCATGCTAAAAGACCAACCCCAAGGGTATAAAAGATGGGAATCTTTGTGCATGCCCCTATAGAGATACCACATACCAGGAGCAGAGTTATAGGAACAATAGGCCGTCGCATAATTCCCTATTTTACGTATTTGTAATATCGATAGCAATCCTTGACACCATGAACTGCTGGAAATGCTCTCTTTAAGGGAGAACAAGGAGGTTGATAATTAAAAAAGAAATTCTTGCAAAATAGCAAATGATGTTTCACTTTATAATGAACATCCAGTTTATAGTCCAATCATGACCGAACTGACACATGGGTGCAGACGGAGCTGTGCTTTTGCATAGAGAGCAAGTCCAAAGTGGTTGAACAATAAGGGGTGTGACTTTTTGTTGACGAAGTAGTGTGTGAGTAGTAAGGGTTGTGCGGCCATTTTTGCCTTCTCTGTTATAATCAGGGTATGTATATCAGAGATACGTATAAAAAGAGAGGTGATAAGAAACATGCTTGTCTAGTCCTCGTTGGGACAATAAGGACGAGGAAAGGTCCGCGGCAGAAGACCATTCTTACGCTGAGCAATATCTATGTGCCGGGAGAGCAGTGGGCGGTGCTTACAGAAATGCACTGACGGAGGCTTTTGGGACAGGTGCGTTTTCGTTAAGACACTACCTATTTTCTCTGATGCATTTTTAAATCAGTTTTTTTTGGTTCTTGTTGTTAGTCGGTCTTAAACCCATCCAATCGGGACATAAGAAAAGATGCCACAGAAAGAGCTTATAGTATATTGACAGCCGATAACGTAATTTTTTATTCTGAAAGAGTACCAGTACATTACCCATGACATTTACGGCTAAATTCAGAGCAATTTTTACCAGATAGCATATTCGAAGCATGACATACGAAAAGGTTGTTCTATTTTTTCTAAAGAAAGTATACATTGAACGGCAATACTCCACTTGCGACTGCCAGGGCGCTCTTTTCTTGCTCTGTCCGCCCAGATGAATAACCCTTGCGTCCGGGACATGATACACCTTCCAGCCTGCCTTCTGCATGCGATAACACCAATCGGTTTCCTCGAGAAAAAAGAAGTAATCTGCATCTAAAGTGCCCACCTGCTGTATCGCCCCATTTCGTATCATGATACACGCCCCGATAACGGATTCAACTTCCATAGGGTGTAGTATCGGTTTTTTCTTACTCGGATATTTATGAGGACAAAGCCAGCGCAATAGACTTTTGTTAAAAAGCTCCGTTGCCAGGGTAGGATGATTATCATAACTATGCTGCCTTGTGCCATCGGGTTTTTGCAGCTGTGCGCCACTAATTCCCACTTCGTTGTGCTGTTCCATGAATGAATACATTGTTTGGATGGCGCCTGCCTGCAAAAGGGCATCGGTATTTAGTAATACGCTATAGAGATACGTGGTAATATTTTTCTCTAATGCCTGATTTACTGCGGCAGCAAATCCCCTGTTTTCCTGGTTTTCTATTACAAGAACCCGGGGAAATTGGTCACGCACGGCTTTAACGCTTTCATCCTGAGAACCATTGTCGACGACATGGATTTGGTACGTAAGGTCGTTAACCGTTGCATAAATGGAACGTATGCAGTCGAGTAATAATTGTCTGGTATTCCAGTTTACAATGATAAAATTCAGGGCAATCATAGAAATAAGGAGAAATTATGAAGATGGAACATTACATAGCTCTGCAACAGCAGCTTTCACGACATCTTCAACCTGGATCCCTTCAGCATGGTAAATGATATGCGCAATTTCCGGCGGAGGGCCCCAGTGAGGAAAATTACGCTTGAGAAATAGTGCGATGGTACGTACACCCAGCGCGCAGGAAAGATGCATCGGGCCACTGTCACAAGCAATGAAAAGCTTGCAATGTGAGACCATGGATGCAAACGTTCTCAAGGAAGACTCAAAGATCAGAGGAACATCTTCACCCAAAGATTGCCCAAAAAAACTCATTAAGTTTCTCTCGTCAGGTCCAAAAAAAACGATGACGCTTATTCTCTGGGCGCGCAGGGCATTAATCAGTTTTAAGAAATTTTCCACAGACCATTTTTTACCTTTCGACTTCCTTCCTCCGACAAAAACCCCAACAACAGGAATATGATTCGGTACCATCAATGCCGTTATTTTCTCTTTCCCTGCAGCCTTTTCTTCAGGAGACAATATCAGTTGCGGGAATACCTGTTGCGTTTCCATTCCCATGGTTTGAAAAAACAGGGGAAGGACTTTATACTTATTGGTTTCTGCCGGCCTGGGAATGGAAATATTAAACCAGCGGTCACATTTTCCCCTGGCACCGGCGCGAAAACGCGCGCCGGAAAATCCCACGATAAACGAACTCACCATTGACTGGGAACAACTCACATCAACTGCCAGATCATACTTCATGGATCTCAATTTGTATAAGAGAGCGAAATATGCCCACAAAATTCCGGGGAAACTACGGGTTACGCCATATTGGTGATCAATCGGCAGATGTCTATAAAGCAATACCGATACAGGGTACCCTGCAAAATCGATAACAGCTTGAGGAAAATTTTTCCGGAAGATAAATATGGATGGCGTGGCAAGGATGGCATTGCCAATACGAAAGTTAGCGCGCACCAACAATATCCTTTTTATTTGCTCTTTTGGAAGAGCGCCGTATTCCTTTTTTGCCTCACCCAGGAACAAGTTTATCGTTCCCATAATGAAGCCACGGACTTTCTTGTTCAAAAAATAAGGGAGAGGGTGCTTCAACCATGACCCTCCCCTTTTTTTATCTGTTTTCTCACCTTTCATGTTACACTTCCGACTCGTTTGGATTGGTAGGTTACCATAACCGGAAATAGTACCTTAGCGTTCTTAAATCTAACGGATCATGTTTCAAGGACAGACGGAAATTTTCATGTGCCAGCCGCTTATCCCCTATTCGTACATAATACCGGCCTGCCTTCGCATAATGTGAAGCAAGCCGCTTGTGGTAAAGCTTTTCACTTATTCCACCCATCGTATCTTTGAATGCAGCGTAGGTTTTATCGATAACCAGTTTTTGATATTTTAAGACATTATCTCTGTTTTTGCTCAATGAATGCGGATTGTGTCTGTATTTAACCAGCGGTTTATCAATTCCTGCAATGTTAAAATAAAATGCAATACGTAACCACATGTCCCAGTCCTGACAATTAAAGAGTTGTTCATCGAATAAACCCGTCGTTTCAAATACCGCCTTTCGTACCACTACGGATGAGGTAATGATAAAATTCTGTTCAGAAAAGAGTTGAACAAAAATTTTGCCGCATGGCAATCGTTTCTTCATTGCCCCATGAAACACCACCCCCTTTTCATCAATATTGATATGCTTTGAATATACCATACCAACATCCGGGTGTTTATCAAAACATTCTCTATCGGTTTGCAATTTTTCCGGCAGCCATACATCATCCGCATCAAGGAAGGCCACATACTCGCCTTGAGCTGCTTGAATGCCGATATTTCTTACCACGGGCGATCCTTTGTTGTGTTCTAACTGAACGTACTTTATCCGTTGCATAACCGGCTGTAAGACTTCTTTCGTGTTATCTGTTGATCCATCGTCGATTACTATAATCTCGTACGGCCGGTAAGTCTGTGATAAGACTGATCCTACAGATTCCATCAAGAAACGGGCGCAGTTATAGGTAGGTATGATTACACTGATGAAGGGATCATTGCCAGTCATGGTTATACTTTGAGAAGTGCTGATTTCCGGTGAAAGATTTCACGTCTTTTTCCTCAGATGATTCTCATAGAGTGCATATATTTCTTGCCCGATTTTGTTAAGATCATAAGCCTTTCCCTGACTCTCTGATCTCTTCGAAAAATTGGTGAGCATATTTCTGTCTGAATACAATGCCTGAATTTTATTCATGATCTCTTCCGGGTCATTATGAACGACAAAGCCGTTTACGCCATCGTGTACAATTTCCTGCATAAAATCATCGTGTAAACAGATGATCGGTTTCCCCATAGCCTGACATTGCCTCAGTGCGCGGGCAGTTCCATCAGAACCAGCTACGGTATAGAGCATTATATCGAAAGAATTAACGGCATCCCAGTAGTCCTGCTTTCGGTATCCACCGGGAATTATTACCTCTTCAAGTCCATATTTTTTTATAGGATCCATGACAAGTTTCTGAAAATAGGGGCCTTTCCCATACAATAAAAACTTAATTCTTTTCTGCGAATTCTTTATCAGCCTAGCTGTTTCAATAACTAAATCAAATCTCCTGTGGGGTTGAATACGCATTACAAGACCCACGACAAAATCTTCTGCTGACAAACCAAATTCAGACCGGATATCCTGAAGTCTTGCCGGTATCTGCCGCAGTTCTAACCACGGTTTTATATAGACTACCTTGCTCAGGTTCTGAAGCTCATAGGGGAGTTTTTTTTGAAAGACGGTTATTACATCCGCGGTCTTCCAAAGGGTTCTTTTCAACCTGCCGGGATAATCGCTCTTAAGGCTAGAAAATATCTTCGCGAAATTTTTAGAATGCCCGGGAAGGGTGATCAGATCCCGTTCCCGAAAGAAGTGAATTACATCGGGTTTAACCTGACGTATAATTTGCAGTATCAGCCTTCTGTTTTTCCATAATGACCGAATACCGCCTCGCTTTTGAAGTCCCTGAAGAAGACGAATTCTATCGGTTCTGACTTGGGCAACAAACCTGTTTTCGGGGCGTTTCGGAGTACACATAAGTAAATAAACCTCAGCCTTTTCACTCATGAAATTGCATAATTCCACGATGGGTTGAGATGGCCCCGTCCATTTATAATCTGAATATACGTAAAGTATTTTCATGGATAACGAAGTCTTTTATGATATTGATAAATTTTGGCAGATTTGCTTTTAAGGAATAGGAAGATTCCACCGTTTTCTTTCCTTCCCGTCCGATACGTTCCCGCATGGCCTTGTCCTTTATGAGAAGGCTCATTTTCCCGACCCATTCCTGGGTTGAAGCTGCGAACAAGCCGTTTACCCCTTCCTGGATGATCTCATTATGCACACCTACAGGGGAACAGACAACAGGAATTCCTACAGAGAGATATTGAAGCAACTTTGTTGCACATTTGCCTTTTGTCCACTCGTGATTTGGTAAAGGTGCAAGACCAATGTCAATATCCTGCAGGTCGGCATTCTCTTCCTCCAGCGCCCATATTTTTTTGACAACAGGCATTTTCCCGCATTCAAAAAAATCATTACAGATGATCTTTAACTCCAGAGAATTATCCTGGCTTGCTAATTGATCAAAGGCCGGCGTTAACTCTTTCAAAAAGGGGAGCGAAGATTTGCTTCCTATCCACCCAATGGTAACATTTTTTTTTATTCCTGCCGTAATCTTTTACGGTATACCGGCTGGTATCAATTGCTGTCGGTATGACGACGATGTTTTTATTATACGGTAATGCCTGTGCTTTCAGGTACTGATTCCCTGCAATAATCCGGTCACTATACCGCACCATTCTTGCAAATGTCCTTTGCCGTTTAAAAGATCGGCCACCGCCATCTACGGGACTTTTAAACATAACCGCATCATCAAAGTCGTAGATGATCCTGATCTGCTTCCTTCTCAGATACCAGAGTTGCCAGCGCCACAGCCGTTTCTTTTGGATAAACACGATATGATAATCCTTGAGTTCTGAAAAGAGTTTCATCCACTTCCAGAAAGAATCCGGAAAGAGTGCAACCTTGGTATTGATATACGATTCTTTGAGATAAGGAACATATTGCAATACCCTGTATCTGCTTGCAGGATGGTTCCATTCTTGTATGAGAAAATAAACCTTTTCCATTTCCATTGGTTGAAACAACGAATTGTATAAATCTGTCTTGTTCGAGAATACGCTTTCTACAGGCAATACGGTCTCTTGCCGGTCATAACCGTGCGGTGAAAGGCGGATCAGCAAACCCTGAATGCAATGGTCGACCCAAAAATTCCAATGAGTTCAGAGAAATACGATTGTTTTACTGCCCACCAGACGGCCTGTGGCACTCCGTGGTTTGATGCAAAATCATGGAATACCATAATCCCACCAGGCTTGACAAAAGGCAACCATGCAGCAATGTCGTTTTTTGTTGCTTCTTCTGAGTGGTCACCATCAATAAACACAAGGTCTACAGAATGAATCGGTTCACAAAATATCTTCACTGCCTGAAGGGAATCATTGACAATGGCTGTAACGCGGTTTTCCAAATTAAAATGAACAATATTTTTATCAAAGATGGCTTTTGTCGTGTCGGTTTTCAAGTTGGACATTCTTTTCTGATACCTGCCTCTGGCCGAACATTCACTCGCATTTCCCCTGAAATTGTCGATTGCATACATCTTCGCCTTTGTGCCTTTTAGCCCTGATGCCAGGAGACAGGACGATGCACCTATCCAACTGCCAATCTCCACAACTTTTGCGTCTAATGGAAGATCGTGAGACAAGCGAAATAAAAAAGCACGTTCCGGCAATGAGGATAATTCTCTTCCCCGGAAATGCTCAGAAATTCGCAAGAAAATTTCCCACGGATATTGGGGAAAAGTCCTTTTGGTCTTGACAATAAATTTCTTAGCTGACTTTTCCCATTGGTATTTCTTGATTCCGAGCAATGTCTTTAAGCCCATACTGAAGGCCCTTTCTTAAAAACGAAAAGATAGAAACAAGAAGATTTAAGAGCAATATACCACAAGTCGTTGTTCCTATGCTGTAAAAAAGTATCACTTTGAAACGAGGGTGTTTGGGTTCCATACATGTTTTCGCTGTATGCTTAACCGGACAATTGCTCGCAATATCTGTTTGTCTGCCTCGGTAAAATTTTTACTCCCTGCATAAGTCTGGTAAAATCTTAATCTGTCGGTATACGTAATACAATGAGGCATCGATGCATTGAGTTGCGATAAATTTTTCACCTTTTCCCTGATGGTTATTTTTTTTTGAAAGGATACCCGATCCAGATCCAAATAAAAAAAAATCCCAGGTATCCGGTAATTCCGCAATCATGATATTATTAGCCTTTAAATCGCTATGATAGATACCTGAGTCGTGCAGATGCTTAAAGGACGCTGCTAAACGGGAGATAAATCTCTTTTTCTTTCCCGGCATAGTTTTATCATAAGGATCGTTAAAGTTTTCACTGACGTATTTATTGCACGGTAGGCAACGGGAAATATCTTCCATAATGATAAAACTTTTCTTACTCCTTGCGAATCGTTTTTCCTCAAATAATGCAATGGGTTTGGGAGTCAAAAAGTTTGCCGCCATTAAACCATGCGCGGCAAGCCAGGCCCTCCGTGCGGGAGAGCTCCGGATGGAATAAAAAAAATTTTTCAGGGCAGATGGATGCCGATATTCTTTGATACACATACTCTTAACGCCTTCGTGAGATACGGGAATACGCGTAATGCCTGTTTTTGCAGAGGATTTTACCACCATGTCAGGCTGTTCTTTAAAGGAAATCAAATGTCTGTCAATCATTGCAACCAGCGTACTGATGTCCCATTCATTCCGTTTATTTACCGTATAACCGCCATAGGTACTACCTGTGAAGACATTGTTTGTCTTTAGACATTTCCTTGTCCTGCTCTGCCAAAGTCTGTGTTTAATTTTATAAATTTTCTTTAAGACAGTCGTACGAAAAATATCCTTGTCTTTGTTTGGAAGCAGTTGGCCTGAATACTCATCTATCAACCCAGTTATTTCCTCATGGGTACAGGTATCTATGATAGAATACAACAATCTCGATAGCTCGTGAATCCTAAAGGACAAGGGAAGTTTCTTCTTGAACAATGCCCGTCCTACGTCCAACAAATAAAAGGATGCAGGATTGTCGATCGCCACAAGGATATTTTCAGCGTGGAGTTCTCCGTGGAAAATACCGAGATCATGCACCGTTCTCACGTAAGAAATAAGATTGTTCATGAACGTTGCCTTTTGTAGTGCAGACGTGGATGACTTTTGGATAATACTCAAGAATGCCTTTACCGTAGTGCTGTTGGGTATAGCCTTTGAAATGATATAACAATCCTTCAGGATTCCAAAACGCCTCTTTTCCCCTACGGCAACCGGTTCTGCAGCAAGCAAATGGCTCTTCTGCAAACGATGGCTATGAGTCCATTCCCTGTATGCCTTCGACAATGAAAACAATGATTTAACGCCTTCCAGAAAACCCTTCGTCGTGTATTTCTTTATGTAAAAAGCTTCTCCATGATAGAGATATCGTAATACTTTTTTTATAATATCCGTTGCGTATGACCTCACACGTGTTGTTTCTGTGTATGGCATCGGATACCTCGCTGAATATATCCGGCGATATACCATTTACCAACCATCGAATGTCATTTCTGATGTAACTGTCGCCAGCCATGGAAATCAGGAGTGGATATCTGTTACCTTTCGGTAAACCTGAAGTGTTTTTTCTATATTTGCCTGAAAGGAATACCTCTCTGCTTTTTGCCTTGCAATGGCACCCATCTGTTCTCTCGATTCTTTTCTTAAAAGTACTTGCAGATACTTTGCTATTTCCCTTGCATCAATGGGATGGTTAACGATGAAACCATCCTCTCCGTGTGTAATAATCTCTGATACGCCACTTGCTTTACTGACAATGACCGGAAGTCCAGATGCCATTGCTTCAAGACAAGCTGTGCCAAAGGCATCATACTCACTAGGGAAAAGAAAAATATCACCCCCTGCATATATTTCATGAATGTCCTTGCACACACCGGCGAAGACCAGTTTGTCAAACACACCTTTTTCCCTGGCAAATCTCTGGTATTCTCCGATGTTTCCTTTTCCCACAACGAGCAATTTCATGCTTTGAGACGTATGCATCAGGGATAAGGCATTTATAGCGTGTCTTAGTCCCTTTCTCTTAAATCCGGAACCGACAAACAACACAAGCACATCGTCCGGTGCAATTGCATATTTAGCCCTCACCGCATCCCTGTATGCTATCCTGTTTTGTGGAGTAAACAAATTGTTATCTACTCCATTGTAAATAACATCAATATCGCCAGGAGACAATTGATAATGTTGTATCAGTTCTCTCTTGCATTGCTCTGAGATGCAGGTGATTTGTTTATAACATTTCTTCTTGAAAATAATTTTCTCTAAAAGCAACAGGGAAAAATGTCTTGGATTCAGGCACATAAGGATCTTCCCATGCCTTGATTGCATCATGGGGTAAGTGTGCATCATATAGTCCCAGTGGCATCCTCCCCCGACACGATAAATATCCTGAGACAATGTCCGGGTAAATCCATGAATGAGATCGAATGCTATACCAGATTTTTTAATAATCTTAGGGGCATTTACGGCAAATGTCCAGTATTTTAATGGGGACCAGAAAGGAATGACCGGAACACGATGAAATGTTAATCTTTTGTCCTGGTCCTTACAGAATCGATGCGCAAAAATATATACTTCATGACCACGATCAAGGAGTTGTTTGGATGCATTACATACATAACTCTCCACCCCTCCCTTTTCCCTGATAAATTGATAGATCACCAATGCAATCTTCATTCAACTTTTCGAATATAATTTTTACGAAATTTTACTATAATACCATAAAACAAACCACTTCAAATAATTCTTTTAAAATATTCGTGACGTCGAGAATAGATATGTGTCGGAAAGCAGTTTGTCAGAAAAGGCACCAACGTTTTGAACGTTATCGTTAATGTTATGGCTTGCTTACCTGGATGAAAAAAGAGGAAGGGTGATGCGTAATGGGGAAGTTACAAACGCAACCTGATAGACCAGCGTTCATTTGTCGGGCATATTTTTTATACCGTTCAAGATGAGTGTTCCGGGGGGAGGTATAAAAATAGTAAATAAGAAATTTGCTTTTTGCAGAAAAATCAATTACAATGTAGGTTAAATATTTTAAGGCGCATCTAAAAATACTTAGGGTTGTTTACTGACCCTTTACAAACCTAAGCAACATGAGGATGCGCCTTTTTTGTTTCTACGCTGCCGTCAATTTGTTGAAAAGAAATTTCCTATATTTTCCTTGCGTTGCTCCTGATGAAAAGAAGGGTTGTTCCTTCGATCCCATACTTCTTAATTAACCGTTGAAATATTTCCTACCTGTTTTGGATCAAATAACTCGTTGTTCATTATAATATGCCGTTAAGCGTACAACATGCATAATTATTACCCTATATTTTCGGCTATTATGAAAAAAAACTAAAGTGATGAGAAAAAAAGGGCTGAAACTTGCCCACACCTTCAGCCATCGGAAGGAATGTGCTGGCAGGTTGTCGAATAAAAACTTTTGCTCTGAAACGCTTTAGTTCTTTGTTGTGCTCTGGTTTGTTATCATGATAAAGTATAGGGTAAAAACTACCACTTTTAAACCATCTAATCTGGATACCCAGAGTGAGTTTGCTATGATAGAGTTGTTAAGAAAAAGACGAAGTATCAGGGTTTATGAAGATAGGAAAATAGAACCGGAAAAAATTGAAATTTTAAAAGAGGCTTTATTGCGGTCGCCGTCATCAAGGGGTATTAACCCATGGGAGTTTATTTTCGTTGACAACAAAGAATTGCTAAAAAAGTTGTCGAAGGCAAAGGAACATGGATCAGAATTCCTGGAAGATGCCGCATTGGGTATTATCGTTTGTGGCAATGAAAAGCGGTCGGATGTATGGGTTGAGGACTGTTCTATTGCTTCTATCCTGGTACAAATGGTTGTCCAGTCGATGCACATGGGGAGTTGTTGGATACAGATACGAAATAGAATGCATACGAAAGAGATAACCTCAGAAGCATTTATTCAAGAACTTTTCAATATTCCCAGGCATATAAAAGTAGAATCTGTTATTAGCATTGGATATCCTGCAGAGATAAAGCCTGGTGTGCTAAAAGAAAAATTGCCATTGAAGAAAATTAAAATGAATCGATTCTAATCACACAGCACCGAATTACCCCTCTCAATGTATGGACAAGAAACAGGATAAAAATAAAAAACCAAAGGCATGGCAACGGTATCGTATTGAGAAAGGACCCCATCTTGAGATTCTTCAAGCACGCTTCGATTGGTTAAAACACCCCGGAACTCAAAAAGAGATGAAGCGACTGGTGCTTGAAGCAAATGACTGGGTTAATATTGTTGCTACTACGCCGGACAATGAAATCGTGGTTGTACGGCAATACCGCTTTGGCACCGGGAAAATAACCACCGAAATACCCGGAGGCATGGTTGACCACGGTGAGGATTCCAGGGCAGCGGCAATTCGGGAATTGAAGGAAGAAACCGGTTATACCAGCGCCAATTGGAGTTATCTTGGTTCTGTCGAACCAAATCCGGCAATCTTGAATAACGTGTGCCATTCCTGGCATGCAAAAGATGCCTTCCAAACAGGAGAAATGAACCCCGACGAGGGTGAGGATATTGTTGTTGCCACGCTAACGCTCGATGAAGTTCGATACGAAATTCAGGCTGGCAGTTTTCGTCATTCACTGGCGCTCCTGGCGCTTACGAAAGTTTTTGACGTATGGAATGGCATTCCTTCAGAGACTTGATGGGGAATTACCGTTTGAAGGTTTTTTTCTGCGACTCATGCTGGTACCAATCTTCTTTTTCTGCACCGAGACTTTTGCTTCCTGGTTATACGCGCAGGATTTTATCGTTATTACCGACTTTAGCCAGGATGAACTGAGTTGGGGTGAGCCTGTTGGATGGAAGACCCACAAAGGCATTTGCAGAGAGATCAGGCATAGCTCACGGCACGGTAAGGTTGAAGCATGGTACTCAGATATCCTCCTGAGAAAAAACTAATAAAGAAAGGAGTGCTCATACCACCACACTTTATAATGCAGAAATAAACTGACCGTGGTCCATCCATTGTTGCCATTTGGAACAAAGATATTTATTACCAACCTGGGGAATAAAAAAAAGGTTGAAGTAATTGTTATAGACCGCTTTCACGGTACCACAGACCGGATTGTAAATGTATCGTACCGGGCCGGCCTGGAGTTGGATTTGATAGAAAGCGGAATTGCAGAAGTAGGCATAACCATCGTTGAAAAGTCTGGTCAGAATGTCAATTAAAAAGAGGTTTGTTCTCTATCTCCCTGGTTAACGGAATCAGAAATAAACATGAATCACAATCAATCTATGCATCACCTCCTTACGGCAATTCTTGCTACTAAGCGTGCTGGAAAAGCCATCCTTGAGGTCTATAACTCAGACTTTGCCGTTGAGCACAAAGATGATAATTCTCCCCTCACCTTAGCAGATAAACGTTCCCACGAAATTATCCTGAATGAACTACAACAACCACGGGCTACAAATGACAAAGAAAACACCCTGAATAACCCGCTACTACCCGTACTCAGCGAAGAAGGAAAGGATATTTCTTATGACGAACGAAAAAGGTGGGAGTATTTCTGGCTTGTGGACCCCCTTGACGGGACAAAAGAGTTTATCAAAAAGAATGGCGAGTTCACGGTAAACATTGCGCTCATCCACAAAGACCAGCCCGTCCTCGGTTGTATCTATATACCGGTACAAGACAGCTTCTACTTTGCTGTCGTAAACCTGGGCGCTTATCTGCTCGTAAATAGTAAGATCGTAACTGGTGACCTCACGATACAGAAACTCCTTGATGCATCACAGAAACTACCGTCAAACGTCAGTACCAGAAAATCTGGTTTGCATAACAATCAGAATATCACAAATAAACAACACTTACTTACCGTTGTTGGCAGTCGCTCGCATGCAACAAAGGAACTGACAGAGTTTGTAGATAAAATAAAAGAAAAGTGCGGAGAGGTTGAATTCATTTCTGCGGGAAGTTCCTTGAAATTTTGCCTCGTGGCAGAAGGCAAGGCAGACCTCTACCCGAGATTTGGACCAACCATGGAGTGGGACACTGCGGCAGGGCAGGCAATCGTTGAACAGTCGGGAGGGCGGGTTGTAGACATTTCTGCCAAAGGACCATTGAAGTATAACAAAAACAATCTGATGAATCCCTTTTTCCTCGTCAGCGGACAAGGATACCCGCCTTTTCTGAATGAGTCTTAAGCATAATAACCAAGAAGGGTATAAGCTGTTATTTCATAAATAGAGTTCTATGCTGTTGTTCCCGACCACTCTGTCGCAAGAGAAACATCCGGGGGGGGGAATTCAAGGCGAAATACTGCTAAGCGCAGCAAGGAAATATTTGGAAGATTCGAGTAATATTTGTATAATATCGCTTTTCATTTTTATCTGTACCACATAAGTAATGAATAGCCTTTAAACTAAGAACAAAGGAGAGATGCCATGCACTATGAACACCATGACCTGGTTCATGAATTCCCTGAATATCGTGAAAAGATTCATACTCTTAAGATGACCAATAATCACTTTAAAAGGCTTTTTGACAACTACCATAAACTTGATAGGGAGATTTACCGGGTCGAAAATGATATTGAACCCAACTCAGACACAACGCTGGAAGACCTTAAGAAACGCCGGCTTGCGTTAAAGGACGAGCTTTACCAGATACTAAGGCAGAACACGCACTAAAAAGACTATAAGTGGGTTTGCGTTGCACAAACCAGGTTTTCAGTGAAAGTAGCCTATAAGCATGCGTTTTTCAGTGTGATAAAGTCTACACCCATACGGTACGAATAACGCATACCGCTGCCTATGAAATGAGAAATATATGGAGGACGAACCATGTTAAAGAAACGAATTTTTTGTTTATGTGTTGCTGTGGTATGCATCGTTTTTATAATCGGAATGGGAGCAAAGGCAGAAGAATCACCATTAACGGCAACTCGTGACATGAGGGTGCCATTAATCGGGGAAGATGCACCTGCTTTCACGGCTGAAACCACGGAAGGCATTATCACGTTCCCCAACGATTACAAGGGGAAATGGGTGATTTTCTTCAGCCATCCTGCGGATTTTACACCAGTGTGCACAACAGAATTCATGACCTTTGCGACCATGATGCCGGAATTTGAAGCACTTAACTGTAAGCTTTTAGGACTGTCCATCGACAGCATCTACAGTCACATTGCCTGGCTAAGAACAATCAGGGAAAAGCTTGAGTTTAAAGGAATGAAGAATGTTGACATAACTTTTCCCGTCATTGCTGACCTAAAAATGGAGGTGGCAAAAAAATATGGCATGCTTCAACCATCGGCCAGCGACACAAAGGCGGTTCGGGCGGTGTTCTTTATCGACCCACATAGCAAGATCAGGGCGCTGATTTACTATCCGCTTTCAAACGGGCGTAACTTCCACGAAATCAAAAGGCTCTTGATCGCTCTGCAGACTGCTGACGCAAACAAGGTTGCTACGCCTGCCGACTGGCAGCCGGGCGATGATGTGATTGTGCCGCCACCAGGTTCCTGCGGTGTTGCCAAAGAGCGCATGAAGCAAGAAGACAAGGATGTAAAATGTTTCGACTGGTTCTTCTGTTTCAAAAAATTGACCAAAGAAATGGCACCTCCAGCACCGAAGAAATAAAGGTGTCTGGTTATCCGCTTGATTACTACAATCGCAACATAAGGTAATTCCTGAATCTTGCACTTGTGCAAGATTCAGGGTAGGGAAACCATAAGGATTACCTCATTATAATAGGGTAAGTGAAATTACTCTAAGAACAAGAGGAGGTAACCCAAATGGCTAAAGAGTAAATTAGGCCTTCGGCGACTTCCCCCCTGTTTCCCCCCACGTTTACTGGGGAAACAGGGGGGTGATTGAAATTCCTTAACATTTGAACCTATGCCTGCCAGTCTTCCCAATCAAAATCCCCCCTCCCCATATCCAATTGATATGCGACCGGAAACGCCCACGAGTCCGGTAAATCAACCACATCAGAAATTATACGCAGAAGTGGTAGTCAATATTCCTTTACAAAAGGTGTTTCATTACCGTGTCCCCCCACACTTACACGAAAACCTTGAGGCAGGTATGCGGGTAAGAATACCCTTTGGTAACAAAATTACGACGGGGTTTTGTGTCGGTTTTACTGATACACCATGTACTGACAAAATAAAAGACGTCTTAAGTATCCTCGATAAAGAGCCGCTGATTGATGACATCATGCTGAAGATCACCCGCTGGCTATCGTCCCATTACTGCTGCGGATGGGGAGAAGCAATCTCTGCGGTTGTTCCGCCAGTTGTTCGGAGCAAAATAAAGGAAAAATGGAACACCTTTGTGAAAGGTAATCCGCATACCCTGGTCATCAACCAGGAAACCCTGGCGCAAATGAAAACACGCGCACCAAAACAGGCAAAGGTGCTGGAAATCCTCTTAGAACATCCCGATGAAATGAGCGCTAAAGAAGTGATCCGCATCAGTGGTTGCAAAATGCCCGGCCTGCGTCAACTGGAGAAAAAAGGTTTCCTTACTCTTGAAAATAAACTCCAGGGTGCTGCAAACACACCTCGTAACACCGATCCATTGCAACAACATCTTGCCCTAACCCAGGAGCAGCAAAACGCCTTCGATACCATTTGCAAAAGACTTGAAGGGCCAAAGCCGGGAGTTCTTTTGCTTCACGGCATTACGGGAAGCGGAAAGACGGAGATATACCTCCAATCTATAACAAAGGCGCTCGAACAGGGCCGCAAGGCTATTTACCTTGTCCCTGAGATATCCCTTACCCCACAGACCATTCAACGAATAAAGGCGCGGTTCAACAAGGTTGCCGTATTACACAGCAGTCTCCTGGGCACTGTCCACCAATCGCAATGGAACGATATCAAAGACGGAAGGGTGGATATCGTCATTGGCGCCCGATCCTCCGTTTTTGCTCCTCTGAAGAATGTTGGGCTGATTATTATTGATGAGGAACACGAAAATACCTACAAACAAGAAAATAATCCTCGCTATAATGCCCGGGATATCGCCATTCTCAGGGCAACCTATGAAAATGCCATGCTGATCATGGGTACAGCCACGCCCTCCCTGGAAAGTTACCATCAGGCGCTGAAGGGAAACTATGAAAAGATCGTCCTTTCCAGGCGTATCGGTGAGCGGCAACTTCCGCCTGTTGATATTGTAGATATGGGTGAAGAGGTTCGTAAACGCAGGGGATTTAATATCATTTCCCAACGATTAGAATACTACATGAAACAATCCCTTGCCCGAAAGGAACAGGTAATCTTGTTCTTGAATCGCAGGGGGTTTGCACCTTATATCAACTGTAAACGGTGCGGGTTTGTACTAAAATGCCAGCGATGCGATATCCCCATGACCTTTCATAAAAAACTCAATACGATCTTATGCCATTATTGCTACGCAGAAACCCGTCCGCCGGATTCATGCCCGGATTGCCTGGCCAGCAATATTAACTATCGCGGTTTCGGGACAGAAAAGATTGAAGATGAAATCAAGAACAGATTCCCCGATTATCAAATTATCCGGATGGATAGCGATTCTATGCGGGTGCGTGACTCCCATGAAAAGGCGCTGACGGCATTTGAACGGGGCGAGTTTCAGATATTACTTGGCACGCAAATGATTGCAAAAGGGCTGGATTTTCCCAACGTCACCCTCGTAGGGGTAATCTCGGCGGACACGATCCTGAACCTGCCGGATTTTCGTGCGAGCGAACGAACATTCCAACTTATCTCACAGGTCGCAGGCCGCACGGGCAGAGGGACAAAGGGAGGACGGGTGGTGGTGCAATCCTATAACCCCAGACACTACAGCATCACGTATGCAGCGGTCCACGATTATCAAGGATTTGCAGGAAAAGAACTGGAATACAGGAAACAATTAAATTATCCACCTTTTGGCAAACTGGCACGGATCGTCCTCCGCAGTCCGCACGAGGACAAGACCAAAGAAAAATCAGCTCTTGTTGCCGGCAAGCTGAAAGAGATTGCAAAGACACCGGGGAATCACCTGGAAATACTCGGACCATCGCCGGCCCCCGTGACGAAGATCAACGATCTGTTCCGATGGCACATGCTATTAAAAGCACAGCACCACACGAGTATTCACAATGCCCTTCAGGGGATTGCAGACATGCTGAAGCCGTCAAAAGGCGTGCAAACGATGGTGGATGTTGACCCCTATATGATGTTATAAGATTTCCCTAACAAACCACGTAGCCCTGTGCCACTCCTTCGAACGAAAGGCCTGCCACGCCACCTTATCCTCTTCGGTTAGAGGTATTTCGGTTTGTCTCATACATCATGTTATATGTCTCGCTATTAATACGTCGAGAAACTAGCAGTACAATACTGGGAAGTAAAGATGATGAGACGGTGCTTAATTCGTGTTGCAGGAAAATTGACACAGGGCGGCAGGCCGTTGGCCTTGAAGTTACCGGGGAAGTTTTTGCATCAGGAGGAATGGATGGGGTGGAAAGATATGTCTCTGAGTGTAGTATTTAGGTAAAAAGGGATTTTCTTCTTTGAGTCAGGGTATTCTGAGTGCTGAAAACACTGTGCAGGGAGACGGCATATTTCTATCCAGATTTATAGTGCCCCGAATGATTGAATCGGGGATATTTTCCTGTTCTTTCTATCCAAAATGCCACTGGGTAACCCAGAAAACCCAAATAGACCGAAGCGTAGTATTGATTTTTGTCTACAAGGGTATTACGGAGGTCGATTTTCGTATAGCGAAAATCGTTTGGAGAATTTGGGTGATACGAAAAGGAAACCTAAGCCAGGATGTCTAAGAGACCCTTTTGTGTTTCTACTGATGTCTTCAAGGCAATGGCGTCGGCAGAAAAGAGGTGCTTGGCGCTTATTTGTCTGAGGATTTCTTCATTAATGTCAACGTTTGACGCCTCAATGATAACCCCATTTGCATGCTGATACATCGGTCCGGGTTCAGCATCTTCCGTGATATGGACGTCAACCTTGCCATTGCTGCCTTCGTTCAGGCTGATATGCTCTTTTTTAAACCCGTCGGTATTCATATTTGCGACGTTATGCGCCGACACGCTCAACATCTGCAATGATGCCTGTATACCGGAGACTGAAGAAATGAAAGATAATGACATAACCACCCCTCTCAATATTTTTCTCGATGACAATAAGGTGCTCTCATATTATCGGTAGGATCAAAGATGTTTTAAGAGATTCGACCGGGGGTGGCGTGTGTTTAGCAATTCCGGTTTCTGTGGTGTTATTGCAGAGAACAATTAAAATTCGACAGGAAAATCTATGGTTCTATCCTTGATTATCTGAAAAAGGGGTTGGTGTATTTTTCAATACCCACGGTGGTCATGGGCCCATGAGCAGGAAAGACCATGGTCTCGTCTGGTAAGGAAAAGATATGCTTGCGGATATGATCGATCTGGCGTTTTGCTTCTTTTAGTGAACCGGTGCCGCCAACCGTTCCGCAAAAAAGAGCGTCACCAGTAAACACACAACCGGCCACAGAATACGAGATGCCACACGGGGTGTGTCCCGGTATGGGAAGTGCATGAAACCGTAAGCGCCCAACGTCGAGGATCTCGCCGCCCCGCAACGAATGGCTGACGGCATCGACCTCACCCTCGCCGGCATAGCTCTGTACCTGGTAGCGGCTGGTGAAGTCAGTCAATCCATCGGTATGATCCCAGTGGCCATGCGTAATAAAGAGATACTTCAATACGATTTGCCGTTCTTTCATAAAGTCTTCAATCTCTGCGCTAAACCCTCCCGGGTCGATAAATGCCCCGATCCGGCTGGTGGGATCGGCTACCAAATACCCGTTAATCGGGAAGCTCCCTACGGTAAAGCGTCTCAATATCAGATCGTTCATCATGATGCAATAATCAGAGTGTGATGTATATGTGATATAATTTTTAAGAAAAGCTTAATGTAATCGAAACCATTAAAAGTACACCAGGGTATGTATGGTAAATGCCCTGAGAAACTTGTCATTCATGAAAAAGCATGTCATTGCGAGGAGGAACGACGAAGCAATCTCATGTCAGGGATTGCCTCTATGGCGTTTGCAATGATACATGCACGTCAAGTTATTTAATATGTTTACTATAGTCAACGCATAAAGAAAGTTGTTGTTGTTGCGAGGGTGCTAGCCCGAAGCAATCTCTCTATGACTGTCATTCCGAGCAAAGCGAGGAATCTCATGGGTTTGCTTCGCTTGGGCTCGCAACTTCGGCTTCGCTGCCGCTCGCAATGACCATCACATGTCAACGTATTTAATACGTTGACTATATCTCTAATCGTACCGAATCCTCTCCAGGTTAGCGGCCTGGTGAATATCGGTATCAATCCATTTCGTATCGATGAGTCTGGCCTTATGGAATACCGATTCGGCAAGCGTGCATTTCTCAAAAGAGCAGCGAATGAAGGTTGCCGCCCGGAAGATGGCCTTTTGCAAACGGCACCCCACGAACGTTGTTTCAAGAAAGACCGCAGAGGGAAAACGAGTAAAAAAATAATCTTCCTGCTCAAACCGACAGTTCTGCCACCAGGTGCCGCTAAAGGAGACCTCGCTGAGCCGGGATCCCCGGAGGTTACAATTGGAAAAAACAGAGAGGCCAAATGAACTGAGTTCGCCCTTCGTCTCCTCAAACGTGCATCCGGAGAAATGGCTGCCGGTAAGAAAAGAATTGCGGACTTCCAAACCTGACCACGAGCAGGCCTCATAATACCCCTGGTCACCCAGGACGTGGTCAATGGAAAAATTCTCAAAACGGGTATCCTTCGCCCGGAGATAACGACAACGCCCATCCCGTAACGTAAAGGATTGAACCGTACTGCCAATCAGACACCGGTTAGAGAAATCCCCCTGCGTCAGGTTTAGCCCCGAAAGAGTTTCCTGAATAAAAATCGTTCTATCCTGAACGAAACTTGCTTCCATATGATGCACGATCAAATTCTTATTTGTGAAGGTTTCTGCCTTTTAGATATTTATGATAACGCTCTTTACCCACGCACTCACTTCCCACGGGACACTTTTCAATGCAGCTTTCCGGCACCACACGCTGCACCGTCTTTCCACAACTCTCGCAGGCAAACTCGTGCTCGAATCCCGCTACCGATGCGGTACCCTTTGCATGACAATGCGGACAGGAGACATCAATAATCTCTACCCGCTTGACTTTCTCAGCACCAGGACACTGAAAGATGTTTGGCTTTTTAAATCCCTCTGAGGATGACGGATGGTCCGTTCTTATCTTTGAAATAGTTTGGGCGGCTAAAATACGAAGGGGCATGCGCTGCTCTTTTTTCAAAAACTCCTGAAGCGCCTTCATAATTTCACGATTCCCCCTTCCAATCCTGCCAATCTCTTCAAGGGTATCCTTCACCTTCCCGGCATTTTCTTGATACAATCCCTGCAAAAGCTGCTGAATACCCGTTGTATTGGAGATAAGGTCTTTCATGATGCTCTGAGAAAATATCACTGTTTATAAGAAGGGTCGTTCCAAAATGGAAAAATACGGTATTTTCTGCAACAGGTCAAGAGAAATTTTTGGAAAGAAGCACAATCCTGGCAGACATTTTATGTTTACAATACTATGCTACGCCATTGCTTGGGCTGACTATTTTTTCTGCGAGTGAAGTGGAAAAGCCTGTGGTATAATAGTCGCAGTAGATGGTTTCAGGCTATTATTACAGGAGACATCCATTGACGATGGAGAATATAGACATAGATGCAACGCTCCGGAAGGTAGAGAAGCTGCTTTCAGAGGAGAAGGGGTTGTCGCCGGCGATGAGATCAATGGTAGAGTTATTGGTGTTAGTGATAACCCTGCTGGTAGGACGTCAGAACCGGAACAGGCGCAACAGCAGCAAGTCGCCGTCAAGTGACCCGAATCGCAAGAAGGAAAGCAAGGCGAAAGGAGAGAGGAAGGCTGGGGGGCAAAAGGGGCGTGAGGGGGTGACGCTGGAAAAGGTTGAAAATCCTGATTCGGAAGCGAAACCGTATCCCCCAAAAAGGTAAGACAAAAAGTAACGGTTTAACAATCTACTTTTTCTACCGAATGTCTAAACGGATGTTGGGCTCTTTACGCCCATTTTGCTTTATTTTGCCAGGCTTCCTGGTGTTTTTACTCAGACACTAATTCGTAACGGTTCTGTAAATCATCCTGAAGACCACAAGAATCATGCCGGCAGAAAAGAAGAAGATGGTTACAAAGGTGAGCGGGATGCTTGGATTATTTTTTATGCTGACTACGACACCCGGTACAGAATTTATATCTTCAAAAATAATCCTTGCCCCATGGATCTCTTGCGCATTATTTTCACCAATTGGTAAAAAGATTGGATTGTTCCCTGCTGCAGATACTAATTTCACCACGGGATAACGATATTGCGGGGGCATATACAAATCGGAAATGCGTATCTCTTTGCCATTTGCGTTAAAGGCTTCGCTGACCTTAAGATTATACGGATGATTATCCACCTTCAGGACGACGCTGGACGCTATCCAGCCATAGTCCTGCATCAGGACTTCAGATATCCCATGCCGCAAAAGAACGGGATTGTTGTAACCCAGGGTGTCTGAAAATTCGGTACCATCCTTTTTGACGGCAACGGATGCTGTTATTTTTTTCGGCATGCCATTGGGGTATGAACTTGCCTTAAGATCGGTAACCTTCATTTCAAATCCCCCCAGATCAGTCCATTCATCTGCCACGGATACCGGGGGTTCTGTTGTGGAGTAGAGCCCACCAATGAGGTGTGCAACCAGGGTGATAATAAAACCGATATGCACAACTGATGCACCGTAGAGAGTGACCTTTTTTACACCACTCCGAGTCTTTTTTATAATGGAGTCAAGCGTACATAAAAAGGTATTAACACCGTAAAGGATGCAGGCAAGAAACAGGAGATAGAACCACAGATGGAGTGGTTGCTTGTCATTGAAAAAAAAAGAGATGTCATCACCGGAAAGTCCTGCATACTGGCGGGGACAGTAGTTCATAATAAGACTGCCAATAATAAGGAGGCCGGTGACCGTAAATCCGGTGAGGATACCTAGTTTTTGTGACTTAAATATTGTATAGATTATTTTCATCCCATCATACCCAACTCTGGAATATACCAGAGCAGAAGAAGTTTTATCAAGACACTAAGGAGCTCGTTTATTGAAAACTATGAGAACTCCCGATCAGAAAGCTGGTGCCCACGTATGTCATCAGGAGTATAAAAAAAACCTACAATAGCCATAGGGGGCTTAAATCGTTTTGCCTCTTGCCAGTAATCAAGGTGCAGGCATGTGGCATAGAAAAACCAGATAATGACAGACCAAACGACTTTGGCATCCCAAAGGAAATATGCTCCCCATGCGACGTACCCCCACAACCCGCCAAAAATCATTGAAACAGAAAAGACGACAAGGCCGTATTGAAATCCCGAGTCAATAATACGGTCGTACGTCTTTTTATCATCACGGTTAAAATACTGTGCTACGGCTGCAGCCATGGCACTCACCCACAAGGCATAACAAAAGAAGGAAAGGGGGACGTGCAAAATGTACCAAATGGTAAGCATCAGGGGCGGCGCGTAACTTAATCCCTTGGGAAAATATGCAGCCGCAACAAAAAAACCATAACCAACCCCAAACAGGCACATACGATAGATATGGCTTTCTGTCCTGATATTTATGAGCAGGATAATGAAAGCTGCAACGGCAAAACCATTAAAAGATTCGAATTTATTGGTTAAGGGAAAATACTCTATTGAGAAGCCACGCAACGCGATAGCTGCAATGTGGACAATTACGATTCCCACCAGAATAGGAAATCGCAGCTTTAACCGGGTAAATCCAAGCCCCCAATATATTGTATAAGCCAGAAAACAAAACCAATATAAATTGACTGATATCTGATTTAGAACCTGAGGTGTGTTCGTCATTATAAGGTAATCTCTATCCGGGCCTTTTCCTTCAGGTCCTTAATCAGTGCATTCATTTCAAGTGCAACCAGCTCTTCCCGGACTTTGTCTTTTACCTGACTGAAGCTTACGTCTTTGGGTGGAGTTTTAGCGGTAACCTTTATCAGATGATAACCAAATTCTGTTTTAACCGGATCACTTACTTTACCCACTTCAGTGGCATATGCGGCTTTGGCAAAATCTTCTACCATGACGCCGTGCCTGGGAAACGAACCTAAATCGCCGCCGGTTTTTCCTGTCGGGCAGTCTGAATATTTTTTTGCCAATTCCGCAAAATCAGCGCCTTCATCAAGCTCTTTTTTTTATCGAAGCTATCTTTGCTCGCGCGCTATCCAATTCTTCCTGTGTCTTCATTCCTTTGGTATCGATAAGGATATGGCTTGCCGTGACGGTTTCGCCATTAAAATTACTAATGTTTTTCATAAAATAATCTTCTAATTTTTTCTCATCGATACTCTTGGATACGTAATTTTCAATTGCGGCAGACATACTAATTGCAGTTTTCAACTCGTCAAGGTTGCTGCCTTGAAATTCCAAAAACTGCTCTAAGGTTTTACCTTTTGTAGCTGGGTTGTTTTTAATATTATCCCGCATTTTAGCAATCTCTTTGTCTACTACCTCTGGGGAGGCAGTCAGTTTTTTTTTCTACCACGAATTGCCTTAACAAACTCTGCGTTACGAGCTGATCAGTAATCTGCTGCTCCATGGAAGGTAGCGAGGCTGGATTCACATGATTTTTAAATCGGTCGAGGATCTTGTCGAGGTCTTTCCGGAGGATTTTTTCATTATTAACCGTTGCAATCACTTTGTTAGGATCTGCCTTTTCTTTCTTGCCATGGGCACTGCTCATGCCATGTCCACCCGAGCCGCTTTCTTCCGTTGTCATTCCTAAAGAATGCATTTTTTCCTGGTCTTCTTTGTTAAAATTAACATTCTTGTGTATTTTTGCAAAGTCCTGCTCTTCAGACTGGCCGCTTACCTGAGAACTGCCTTGCTCATTTTTCTGGCAGCCACAAAGAGACAAAGCCATAAAACTCGCAAAAATTGAAAAAATAGCGATTCCTTTTACCATAACAACTCCTTCATGAAATATACTTTTGGTCAGAAAAAACTAAAAACTACTTATTGATTGGGGGATGTTTGCTTTCTTCCATAATATTCTGTAATAAGCTTCAGGAGGTCTTCTTCCTTCAGGTTTGAGATATAGTCCAAGGCAATATCTATGAGAAGGTCGACAGAGAGCCGGGGATTTTTTGCAGTAATTATTTGTAATGCCTCATAAATTTCAGGACTGATTTCTAATGCCGTCTTTGGTTTAAACACGTGATATTTTAATAGTTTAATATTATTCATAGGCTTTACAACAAATCAAAAAGCAAATTGGTTCCTTAATTATAGCTAATCTTATCTACGTCTGCTTCGTATGTGAAACAGATATGACCAACCATGAAGATTGTTATATGGGCGAGGTGGGAGTCGAACCCACACAACCTTTAAGGGTCAAAGGATTTTAAGTCCTTCGTGTCTGCCATTCCACCACTCGCCCATAGTTATATTTAATTATTGCTCAGACGCAAATGTTGTGCAAATGGATGAAGAGATGTGATTCTTTGTTTAATAAAAGGCGGCTCTGGGATTCGAACCCAGGATAACGGTTTTGCAAACCGTGGCCTTAGTCCACTTGGCGAAGCCGCCACTTTTATTTTCCGATGTTTAAAAAATTTGATGCTAACGTCTCGAATTAAGCCTTCGGTAATTTCTCTACCCTGTTTCCCCCCGTTTACGGGGGGATTATGGGGGGTGATTGAAATTGCTTAAACTAAATATAATGGAGCCAGATGTCTTTTCTCCCCTTCACGCTAATCGTTAAACTTTTCACTGTTTACGGAGTAATCTGACTATCCCGGTAAAAAAAAGGGGAAGACGTAGCCTTCCCCTTTGAATGATGGTAAACAGCAAGCAAAAAGCTTGCGTGGGTTTACTTTAAATTTTTAAGCGCCTTTTCCATTCTGGAGAGTAATATACTTACCTCATCAAGTGCTATCACAGGAGCGGTGACTCTTTCGCATAATAGCGCAAAAGTCTTGTCGATTTCTTCTGCGGTCTTACTTCCCGACTCCGTAAGTGGGAACTGCGGTCTTGAAGTTGACGAAGTTTCAGGTGCTGCAGGTGCATCCGGCTGCTTGATCTTTGCTAATTCCGCTTCTAATGCCTCTTTTGCCTTTTGCAGTTCTGTGATGGCCTTCTGCTTCTCTGCGAGCTCCTGGTCTGCCACTTTTTTTGCCTCTGTGTAATAGATAAGTTGGTTTTTAACCTCATCCCGGCTTCTCTTTACATCGTCAATCTCTAGTTCAAATTTTTCTGAAAGACCCTTATTGCCCGTTTCGATTGCAGTTATCTGCTCTGCTAATTTATTTCTCATACCCTCTAAATCATTGAGCTTGCTTTGTTGTTCCTGGATCGTATTCTGCAACCCGCTTATCTGAACGCCAACAGCAATCTTGATAGCGCCGAAAGTGTCTACTTCTTTCTGAAGCTCAGTCGCCTTTGCCGCAAAACCATCCTTTTCAGCGGCGCATGCCGTCAGCTTATCCTCGACTTCTTTCTTTGCGACCTCAACCTTGTCCAGGTTTCCCATGAGTTCCGGAACTTTTAAAACCTCTTTGCGTCCCGCGCTCAGTTGCCTTTCAAGACCATGTACCCGCTCTTTTTGTAACCGGTATTTTTCCGTAACGGATACGCCAAAACCAACACACAGTAGTCCAAAAAGACCTACCAAAACTACCATAATCGCCTTTGCCTTCGTATTACAACTAGACATACAAACCCCCCCTTTTGGTGTACTTTGGTTAAACTTGTAATAATTTTTATCTGTTTATGGAAGATATCAAGGTACTCAAAAAAGTTAAACGGATACAAATCATAGCAAAAGAAAACGCTAGTTTCAAGTAAAATTGTTCACGCAAAATTGGTATTAATTTGGGCTTGATTTTAAGGGTCGTAAATTATCATAATATTGTTATCACGCATGCGTGAGATGAATCCACGACCATATAGCTTACAAAAATAACAAATATCCCGTACAAAACAAAATCCAAATTTTCTGTATTTCCTGTAAACCTACTCTCAGCAAAAGACGCATTATGAAGAAAGACAATTTTATCCATCTCCATGTTCATAGTGAGTATAGTCTTCTTGACGGTGCCTGCAAAATTGGAGATCTTGTCGATAAGGCGATACAACTGAAAATGCCTGCCCTTGCCCTGACCGACCATGGGAATATGTTTGGCGCTGTGGAATTTTATGAAGTGGCAAAGGCTAAAGGAATAAAGCCTATATTGGGGTACGAGGCCTATGTAGCGCAGGGCAGCCGTTTAGATAAAGAATCGAAAAACGGAAAGGAGACCATCAGTCACATTACCCTCCTTGCGGAAAATAACGAAGGATATCGCAATCTGCTCAAGCTCACGACATCCGCGTACCTTGAGGGCTTTTACTATAAACCAAGGATTGACAAGGCGCTTCTTAAGACACATTCCGCCGGCCTTATTTGCCTCAGTGGCTGCATGACCTCGGAGATTAATCGGTATCTAGTCCAGAATCGCGTGGAAGATGCATCACATGTTGCGCAGGAATATAAGGACATCTTTGGGCCGGAGCATTTTTACCTGGAAATCCAAAACAATGGACTCGAACAGCAGGCAAAGTTGGTATCAGAAGCAACGGAAATAGGAAGAAAATTAGGTATTCCTCTTGTCGCGACGAATGATATACACTATATGAACATGGATGATGCTATAGCCCACGACGCCCTACTCTGCATCAATACCGGAAAACATCTGTCCGATGTACAGAGAATGCGCTTCGGGACGAATGAATTTTACTTCAAAAATTTCCAGGAGATGTGCGCCGTCTTTCAGCACGTCCCCGAAGCCATGGAAAACACCTTAAAAATTGCCGACCGATGTAATGTGGAAATGTCCTTCGGGAAGATGCACTTGCCCAAATTTACCGCACCAAACGGTATGACCAATAACGCCTATCTGAGAAAACTATGCGAAGAGGGGGCAATTCAAAAATATGGCGACATCACCCAGAAAATCCGGGAACGACTGGACTACGAACTCAAAGTTATCGAAAACACCGGATTTGTGGATTATTTTTTAATTGTCTGGGATTTTATTCATTTCGCCATTCAGCATCGTATTCCCGCTACAGGCCGTGGGTCAGGGGCCGGCAGCCTCGTCGCGTATGTGCTGAATATTACCAACATTGATCCCATCGAAAACGACTTGTTATTTGAGCGATTTTTGAATGCAGAAAGAATCTCTATGCCTGATCTGGATATTGATTTCTGCGCTGAGGGCCGTGAAAAGGTCATTCAGTACGTTCGGCATAAATACGGCGGCGACAGCAATGTTGCCCAGATCATTACCTTTGGGACCATGAAGGCAAAGGCTGTCATCCGGGACGTGGGACGGGTAATGAATATCCCTTTATCCGAAGTGGACAAGGTGGCCAAATTGATTCCCAATACACTCAATATAACCTTAAAGGAGGCTATTGAGCAGGAGCCCGCGTTAAAGACGCTGTATGAAAATGAAAAACACATCCATGAGCTCTTCGACATCTCCAAAAAGCTGGAAGGACTCTGCCGTCACGCGTCGGTGCATGCTGCGGGCATTGTCATTTCAGACGAACCGTTAACGGAATATGTCCCTTTGGCAAAAAATGGCGAGGTGGTTACCACGCAATTTTACGATGAAATCCTGGTGGATAAAATCGGGTTGCTGAAGGCCGATTTTCTTGGTGTCCGGAAATTAACCGTCATCGATAAAGCTCTGAAACTGATTCGGGCAACTACGGGAGAGGATATTGATTTGACAAAAATTCCCATGGATAACAGGAAAACGTATGAATTGTTATCCCGCGGGGATGTGAAGGGTGTCTTCCAGGTCGAGACAAGCCGGGGGTTTAAGGAACTGCTCAAAAAACTAAAACCCGACACCTTTGCGGACATCTTGCCCCTGGTGGCCCTGTACCGACCCGGTCCACTGCAAAGTGGCATGGTAGACTCCTTTATTAACCGGAAACACGGAAAAGAAGAGGTCGTCTATCTTCATCCCTCCCTTGAACCGCTCCTGAAAGAGACCTACGGGGTAATTTTATATCAGGAGCAGGTCATGCGAATTGCTAACCGGTTGGCCGGGTTTACCTTAAATCAGGCCGATAACCTTCGCAAGGCCATGGGAAAGAAGAAACCGGAGATAATGGCAAAATTCAAAGACCAGTTTATCAACGGCGCTGTTGCAGGTGGAATCCCAAAAGAAATCGCGGCCAGTATATTCGAGTTAATGGAATACTTTGCAGGTTATGGATTTAACAAGTCTCATTCTGCTGCCTATGCCGTGATTACCTACCAAACCGCCTATCTGAAGGCAAACTATCCGGTTCAGTACATGGTTGCCCAGCTTAGTTGTGAAAAACAGAACATGGATAAGATCGTGGACTATATTGAGGACTGCCGCCACATGGGCATCAAAGTGCTTCCTCCCGATATCAACGAAAGTCAAAACGACTTTACTATCTCCCATGGGGATAAGATACGGTTTGGTTTGGGGGCGATCAAGAATGTGGGCGATAAGGCTATCGAGTCTATTATACAGTCCCGGGATAAAGAAAGTCGGTATACCTCAATCCTGGATGTATGTAAACGGGTTGATATGCGGGTGGTTAACAAACAGGTAATTGAGTCGTTGATTAAATCCGGGTGTTTTGACTCTTTGCATGACAACCGGGCAAAACTCATTGCCGGACTTGATACGGCTATGCAATTGGGCGGTATCGCAAATAAAGAAAGGCGAAAAGGGCAAAAAGCCCTGTTTGATATTGGAAGCGATCTGGATATCGCCGGGAAAGGAGGCGCCGGAACAGAGGCCGATGTACAGCAGTGGACAGAAAAAGAGACCCGCCAGGCAGAAAAAGAAAGCCTGGGTTTCTATCTGAGTTCTCATCCCTTGAATGCCTGCCAGCAAAAGATTAAACAGCTATCTACCGTGTCTTCCGCAGAAATGTCAGAACATGCCGACGGAGAAGAGATCATTATCGGGGGCATTATTACCAACCTGAAACCGAGTGTTACGAAACGCGGAGACCCCATGATGTATATTACCCTGGAAGATATGAAAGGCGCTGCTGAGTGTGTTATCTTTAGCAAAGAAATGAAGTCTAATCAGTCGCTTTTAAACATGGACGAGATTGTTTTTGTAAAGGGGCAGCTTGGTTTTCAGAGCACGGCCCCCTCCATAAGGATAAAAGAGATAATAGCCGAAAAGGACGCATTAAAGCGCCTGACCAAATGCATAACCCTTCGGTATGAAGGAGCTTGTTTTGATGAGGCAAAAATGATGCAGCTCAGGGAAATCATAAAGAAGCACTCCGGTACATGTCCGCTCTTCCTTGAAATCACCACGCCAGAACAAACCAGCACCATAATCAAAACCTCAAGTCAATATTTCGTATCGGTAACAGACGCGTTTATCTCTTGCATAAAAGAACTCTTTGACCCCGATGCCCTAAGGCTTAATCAGAGAGAAATGCTTATGATGGTTTAAAAAATCTGATTCTCCCCAGTTAATATCTTTGTTCTGAATGAGATGGTCTCACATGAGCGGTCTGTTTGATGCAAGACTCAGGTGATAATCTGCTGTGTGACGAAAAAAGTTTTTGCTGCTTTCAGGATTTAAATGAAAATAAAAAAGGGATAACATCATTTAAGACGTTATCCCTTTTTTTTAATTCTGCGGACACCGTGAGGACGGTTTTTTTGAAAGTGCCAGAAGGGGCACTTCTTTTTACTTGTAAATAAATAAAACGAGGCCGACGGGACTCGAACCCGCAACATCCAGATCGACAGTCTGGTACTCTAACCAATTGAGCTACGGCCCCAATGGTGATTGCTATTTCACGTGTGTAACAAATCATGGTGGGCGATATAGGACTCGAACCTATGACCCCTTGCTTGTAAGGCAAGTGCTCTAGCCAATTGAGCTAATCGCCCATGTAAGACTTTACAGTATAACATCTCATTTTTTATGAGTCAATAGAATTCTACCGTATGATTTCTAACGTTTCCACGTTATCGGCAAAAAGATCAGAATTAAACTATAAATTTCCAATCTGCCCAGAAGCATACAAAAACTCAGGACCCATTTGCCGGCATAAGCCACATCACTAAAGTTGGACATAGGACCAACCTTTGCCAAACCAGGCCCGCAGTTAGCCATACAGGTGGCTACGGCTGAAAAAGCGGTAACTATATCTGTGTTCATGGCCATTAATGCCAGGGAAGAGATGCCAAAGCATCCTAAATAAACGACAAAAAATACCGAACTCTCGGTAACAATTTCTTCACTTACCGATTCCCCGTTGAGTTTCACATGTTTTACCATGCGTGGACGCAATATGCGGGTTAATTCTCTCAGGCTCGATTTCAGCAACAATAATATTCGCACGCATTTTATGGCACCACCCGTTGATCCTGCACATGCTCCGATGAACATCAATAAGATCAACAGAAATCTGCAGGAATTAGGCCATAAATCAAAGTCTGCAGAGGCATGTCCTGTGGTAGAGCTTGCCGTCATCACCTGGAAAAAGGCGTATCGAAAAGCATGTCCCAAATCATAATAGCGAATATCCTTGGTTCCACCGTTGAAGAATTCTGGCTTGTTAAAGTATAACATCAGCGCTACAAAGATAATTGCCGTTAAAACAAGCCCTCCAAAGAATCGAAGTTCTGAATTCTTAAGAATTTTTTTAAATTCTTTATGAAAACACTGGTAATAAAGCGAAAAGTTGCATCCACAGAGAAACATGAATGTCGCAACTACAACTTCTATATACAGATTGTCATAAAATGCAATACTAGTGTTTTTTGTAGAAAAACCGGCCGTAGATACCGTGGCGAAGGTGTGACATATCGCATCAAAAAAGGACATGCCTCCGCCAAAGAGGGACAATGTCATCGCGGCGGTGATGATGAGATAAATGATCCACAGCAATTTTGCCGTTTCACCGATCCGTGGTTTCAGTCTATCTGCAGTGGGCCCGCTGACCTCGGCGCTAAAGAGCTGATACCCACTAATGCCCATAGCAGGCAGCAAGGCAACAAAGATAACGATAATTCCCATACCGCCCAGCCAGGCGGTAAATGACCTCCAAAAAAGAATGCTGTGAGGAAGTATCTCGACGTTTTTAAAAATGGATGCACCGGTCGTAGTAAAGCCGCTCGTTGTCTCGAACACCGCGTCACAATACGTGGCACATACCCCGGAAAACCAGAAGGGAAGCGCACCCAGAAAGATACACACGATCCAACTGAACGTCACAATAGCAATGCTGTCCCGAACACCGATTTCTTCACGTTTTCTTCTGATAAATGCCTTGCTTAACCCGCCTAAAATACCGGTGATGATAATGGTATAGGTGAATGCCCACATGGCAGCATCGTCGTTATAATAACAGGCGACACCAAAGGGAATAAGCAGGATTGCAGCCAGCATCAGTACGAGGTTGCTTATGGTATTCAAAACAATGGGGATGTTCATAACCTTTGTGCTCCAGTCCTTGGATGAATTTATGTCCGGTCTTTTTTGCTGATGAAAAGGGATTGAACCTTTTCTATGGCGTTGGGAAGGGCAAAGACGATGACCCTCTCATTGGGGTTGATGATGGTATTGCCTGCGGGAATCTGCATGGCGCCTTCTCTTACAATGGCGCCCAGGATGGACCCTTGAGGAAAGGATACTTCCCTGAGGGGTTTTCCGACAATCTTTGAGTTTTCCGAAGCTACGAGCTCTATGGCCTCTGCCTCACTGTGCTGAAACTTTACCACGGAAAGCGTATGCCCGCGCCGGATATGCTGTAGTATAGAACCTACCGTAATGAGGCGGGGATTGATTACAATATCCATACCCAGCGAGTTGATAATCGGCACAAATGCCGGATCTACGGTGAGCACAACTGCCTTCTTTGCGCCAAGCTTTTTGGCTAACAACGCAGAGAGGATGTTGGTCTGCTCGCTCTCGGATACCGCCACGAAAAAATCAGTGGTGTCAATGGATGCTTCTTTCAGAAGATCAATATCAAGGATACTCCCCTGAAGTATGACTGTTTTATCAAGCTCTGTCGCAGCTTGTTGGGTTTTTTCACTATCGGGTTCAATCATGGTAACTTTAATCTTTTGCTCTTCCAGTTTTTTCGCCAATTCAATACTGACGCGATTTACACCGTAGATAACAACCTTTTCAACCTCGTCTGCGCGCCGGTTGACCATCGGCAGAAAATACGGCAATGCCGCTTTTGCCACGAGTACAAAAATATTGTCATGGGAGAGTATCTTGGTTTCTCCCGTCGGAATGACCATCTCCTCGTTTCGTTGGATGGCAACGATAAGAAATGAATCGGTAGATTCAACTTCCTTCAATTCAGAGAGTTTTTTCCCTGCAATTGGGGCATCGTCAGGTACGCTGAATCCCCGCAAGAGGATGTCGCCTTCGGTAAAATCGGCTACATAGATGGCCCCCGGTGTTCCAATGATATTTAAAATAGAATTAACCGTGATTTCTTCCGGATTTACCACGTGATCGATGTGGAAGCCACTTTGGTGCACGACCGGTTGTTCGTCCGTAAACTCTGGACTTCTTATCCGGGCAATTTTGGTTTTGACGCCATAATGGTGCGCGATCATACATACCACCATATTGATCTCATCGCTATTGGTGACCGCCAGCACCATGTCGGTGTCTTTTATCCCCGCCGCTTCCAGGATGGTAAGTGAACTGGCGCTTCCTGACATAACAGAGACGTCAAGTTTTTCACTAAGCCGTTTTACGAGCTCCTGGTTTTTTTCTATAACGGAGATATCATGTCCCTCTTTGGACAATTGCTTTGCCAGATTAAAGCCTACCGCACCTGCGCCAACAATCAGTATTTTCATAACGCTTACGAATTCCTCACCTTAGAATTATTTTTTGTCCTGAAGATTTGACATTTCCTGCGATCCCAGCTTCTGGCTCACCTTGTCCGGATGAACTAAATTCTCCGAACACTGCTCATCCAATTCCTGAAAGGAAGTCTTAAAGCGTTCTCCGCCGAAAGTGGGATCCTCTGCTTTGAAGCCGTTGATCAGGCTCATTACATTTTCATACCGTTCCTGCTCAAACATGATTTTGGCTATGTCCAGACGACTTTGCCAGCACCAGGATTTATTTTCCGGATTTTCTTTGACCCAGGCTGAACACCACTCCAAGGCACGGTCGTATTGTTTGGTCTCTTTTAAGCACTGAATGAGTTCTGGTTTTATGGTAGTATCATTTGGAAATTGTTTTACGATCTCTTCGTAAAAACCCAGGGCCTTTTGCCAGTCCCGCAAAGCAAACAGTGTTTTTGCCAACTTAATCTTCGTTTGCAAGATCTTTTCCTGAAGCTCAGGTTGTTTTGAATACTCTGCAATCTGTCTCTCGAAAAGGAGTTCTGCCCTTTTGTAATCTTTGTTGGTATAAAAAGTGGTTGCAACCATATCCATACTGTCAAAACTCATTTTTTTTAATATTGACCAGAGATTCTGCCGCCTGTTCTGCAACCCGCTTATCAACGTCCTGAAGCGCCTTTATCAAAGATTCTATTGCCTGCTGATTTCCGATTTGTCCTAATGCCGTTACTGCTGATTCTCTTACCCGGGCGCTGGTATCGGACAGGAGCTTTATGAGCGAATCGGTACATAGAGGATTTCCAATCTTACCCAAACTATCGGCAGCATACCAACGCACTCGTTCCTCTGTGTCGCTGAGGGCACCAATCAAGGCGTCGACAGCCCGGCTATCGCGGAGTTTTCCAAGAGCCGCTGCCGTGCATTCCCGAATCTTTGATTCTTTATTCGTTAAAAAACCAAGTAAAGGGTCAACTGCCCTTGCGTCCCCAAGATATCCCAACGCTTCTATGCAGGCGCATACAATGGATAAATCGGTATTGTTGCTGAGCGCAGAAATTAACGCATCCCCTGCCTCAGGTTTCCTCAGCTTACCCAGGGATTTTGCCGCCACTTCCCTAACATCAAGGCTTTCATCGTTCAAGGCGTTAATCAGAGGTTTCACCGCCCTCTCATCACCAACCTCTCCCAATGCCTGAATTACTTCAATGCGCACCTCTTCCGATGTGTCTGAAATAGCCTGAATTAATACGTCAACAACAGACGGGTCTTTGAGCTTTACCAATTCTTTTGTCGCAAATATTTTCACTTCAGGATAGTCACTCCTGATAGCCTCAATTAACGGCTTTGGGTCCGTTGTGTCAGGTCGGGTCTCAAGCAGTCTGATGGACTTTTGTGCCACCTCAAGTTTCATGAGTTCAATTTTTGATTCCAGTTGTTTCTCATGCTCTTCCTGCTTGACTACGAGATCCTCGAGCCATTGTTCGCGCGTTTTTGTCTTGTTCAGCGCCCACCACTTATTCCACCAGACGGCGTCGTTGCTGCTTGAAAGTTTTGTGATCTTTTCCAATGCCTTTTTTGCAGTTTCCCTTAACCCCTCATCATCTATCGCAAGCACCTGAATCAAAGGTTCGATTGCATTCCGGTCATTGGTATTTCCGAGTGCCTTTGCCAATAACATCTTCGTGTTAACCGGGCGCTGAGTCTCCAGCATTGCTTCCGATATCATCCGGACGGAATTGGTTGTTTTTAATTCACCCAGGGTCTCGACCACGGCGTTCTGTATTGCAGTAGAATCACTTTCCAGTAATAAAATCAGAACATCAGTTGCCCGATCGTCTTTCGTGAAGCCAAACGCCTTAATCACGGATATCTTGACGTCCTCACGCTCCTTGGGATCTTTTAATATTCGTATCAGCGGTTCCTGCGCGTTCAGAAGATTGAGTCCCAGTAAAGAAACGGCAGCGGAACTTCGAATCGTAGGATCATTGGAATGAAGCTGTTCCGTCCACGTATCCAATTTTCTCCGGAGTTCAATAGCAGTTTTGAGTTGCACTTTCTCAATCGCAACTTTTTGTGAGATTGCCGAACATCCAGCCATGCATGACAGACTTATCAATACCAGGAGGAAACGAGAAAGCGGTTTCAGCCGTTCCTGTATAAAAAAACCATGTATAATTTGTTTATCTACAACCATGTGTTCTGCGAAAAGGATAGTATTTGGTGAGCGTATTGATGCAGTTGTTCATATTAAAGATTCCTCTAAAATAACAAAATTTCCTTTTTCCGTCAATACAAAAGCCCGTTCGTGAATTGTCTCTGCTTTGCGTAATGATTTGAATTGCGTCTGGTAAAATGGAGTTTTTGAAATGTCTGAAAACATCGGGTCATAGTATATGAAATTTTTCTTGCGCCGAAGAGGTGTCTTCAGGGTAACGCAGCCAAACAAAGGTGATCCCTGTTCGCACCTAACTTGAGGTTAAGGAATTTTAATCAACCCATAATCCCCTCCGTTTACGGGGGAGGAAACAGGGGGGGAAGTCGCCCAAGGCCAAATTCAAACGTTAAGGAATTTCAATCTTGTTAACTCATGTAGAGCGACCAGCCTGGTCGCCTTACAATAAGGGCAACCTAATTTGCTCCTTTGTCTTTGTGGGTAAAGGAAAAAAACCTCTTTTTCAGCAGGCCCGCTATCGTGAAAAAATTTACGTAAAATCGTTCTGCTTGCCTCATATAGTCTTTCTCCAGGGCAACATAGTCTTCCAGCATCTTCTGTTTGTCTGAGACAATGCCCTTGAGCGATTCCAGTTCCCCCTTATAAGCCTCAGACCACCGGACGATCATATCCTTTGTTATTTCAACATGAAACTGGATGCCATAGATATTCCTGCCGTATTTTAGCGTCTGATTCTGGCAAAGTTCCGAGAAGGCTAATCGCCTCCCGCCATGCGGTATACTGAAGGTGTCGCCGTGCCATTGAAAAACCTGGAAGACCTCCGGAATGTCTTTAAACAAATCATCCTTTAATCCATGTCCATTCAGGACGATCTTATACCATCCAATCTCTTTCTCGGGATTTTTTGTCACTCGGGCGCCGGTTGCCTTCGCGATCAGTTGTGCACCCAGACAAATCCCCAGAAAAGGGACTTCCTCTTCAGCAATTCTTTTGAGCAGAACGTCCTCGTCTCTCAGGAACCGGTATTTCTCCTCTTCGTACACATTCATGGGGCCACCGAGAGAAATAACTGACTGAAAATCCTTTTCCAGCTTAGGCACTTTATCACCCTGTGAGAGGTCAATAACTTCGTATGGCAGCTTATTATCTTCCAGGAAATCAGCAAGTGTGCCTGGTCCTTCGATATCAATATGTTTTATGAATAAAATCACGGTTCTATCCAGAAAAGAATTCAATAAATTTTTTGCCACGCATGCGAAAGTTTAAATATACCGAAGTTAAAGAGTGAATACAAGTTAAAAGTTACAAGCAGATCGTTCTTTCGCAGGTAAATACAGGAGCTTCAATTCCCCCCCCTCAACAATCCCCCCCGTTTACGGGGGAAACAGGGGGGGAAGTCGTAAAAGGTCTAAGGTAACCTCCATTTAACTCCCGGACAAATCTCTCCACAGGACGATCACAGAGCGTGGTGCAGCCCGATAGGAATGATCAGGAACCGGCGGTGATGCCTGCCATTCGGAGATGTCATTTGGGGAATCGAGGGCAGTGTCGATCCACCGGCACCAGGGGTTTTTCCCCCCGTCCTCTGCCTGCGGCAGTTCGAAGTCGAGCGGTTCCCAGTATGCGTTCATGATTACGTGGAGGAGCAGCCTTTCTTTTTTCATCTCTGCACTGAATGCTACGCTGTGCGAATGTTCACTCCAGTCCGGCTGTCCAAGTTTTGTGCCGTGCCAGGACTTATTTGCCTCACTGATCAACTGGTTCAGGCTTAAGCGCCGTTGTTCATGTTCCACGTCCCGCAGGCGCCTTCGTGCAATAAGCAGTTTCGCAAACCGGTGCAGATCGGCATGTTTTGTGACCAGCGTCCAGTCAAACCAGCCAATATCATTGTCCTGACAATAGGCGTTATTATTGCCGTTCTGGGTGCGCCGTACTTCGTCTCCCATGAGAATCATGGGCACTCCGAGCGATATTAACGTGACGGTCAAAAAGTTTTTTGCCTGCCGGTTTCGCAGTTGTTTCACCACCGGATCATCCGTCGGCCCCTCGGCGCCGCAGTTCCAGCTGAGATTATCGTTTGAGCCGTCACGATTGTCTTCGCCGTTGGCTTCATTATGTTTGCTGTCATAGGAAACGAGATCATTGAGCGTAAAACCATCGTGACAGGTCACAAAGTTGATGCTTTGCTCCGCCTCGCGGTTCTCATGACCATATATCTGGGGGCTTCCCACCAGCCGGTCAGCAAAGCGTGACAGGGAGCCATCCTCGCCGCGGAAGAAGCTGCGAACATCGTCGCGAAATCGTCCATTCCACTCTTTCCAACTATCTCCGACAAAACTGCCCACCTGATACAGTCCGGCGGCATCCCATGCCTCGGCGATGATCTTTGTGCCTGCAAGAACCGGATCAGACTCAATATCCCAGAGTACCGGCGGGTTTGACATCAGGGCGCCTGATGCGTCCCGTGCAAGGATCGATGCAAGGTCGAATCGGAAACCGTCTACGTGCATCTCCTCGACCCAATAACGGAGACTATCCACAATCATGCGGCGCACAACAGGATGATTCGCCTTGAGGGTGTTTCCCGTGCCGCTGTAGTTGGCGTAGTACGTGCGATCCTGTTCGAGGATGTAGTATACGCTGTTGTCCAACCCGCGAAAACTCAGCGTTGGCCCGGCATGGTTGCCCTCGGCGGTGTGGTTGAACACGACATCAAGAATGACTTCGATGTCCGCCCGGTGCAGCGCCTTGACCATATCGCGAAATTCATCCGCCGGACCAAGCGGATCCCGGCGCGAACTGTAGGCCTGATGCGGTGCAAAGAACGATATTGGCGCATAGCCCCAGTAGTTGACAAGTCCCGGCGGACAATCCTGTGCATCGTACTGGAAAACCGGGAGTAATTCGACCGCAGTAACACCGAGTTCCTGCAGATACGGAATCTTCTCAATCAAACCGGCGTAAGTGCCTCGTGTCTTTTCGGGGAGACCTGAACTGGGATGTCGGGTAAAGCCCCGCACATGCATTTCGTAAATAATCGTACGCGCGGATGGCTGTTTCGGCGGGACGTCTCCCTGCCAATCATACTTTCCGGTATCCACCACCACACTTTTCATTGCCACAGCGGCATTGTCTCCTGCTTTGCCGGCAGCTTCCCGGCTGTAATTCATGGGAACAACAACACCGCGGCCATAGGGATCGAGAAGAACTTTTGCTGGATCAAACCTCATCCCCTTGTCAGGCTCATACGGTCCGCGTGCCCGATAGCCGTAAAGTTGTCCCTCCCGAACACCAGACACAAAGACATGCCAGTAATGATAGGTGTGGCCGGACCAGGGATCAAAAGGATCAATTTGGATAATGCGGGACGGCTTTTTGTCATCTTCGCGGTCAAAGAACACCAATTCCATGCCGGTAGCATTACGGGAATAAACGCTGAAGTTTACGCCGTTCTCGCGAACGGTTGCGCCGAGCGGCGAGCTTCGGCTCTTGCTATCAACGGGTGTCATCTGTTCTCCTTTCTCCAGGGTGTCATGGTTATTGAGAATTGTATGTGTCAAAAAGCATGGGGAAAACCTTCATTCTAACAAACCAATCCTTGTTATTATATAAGTTTCAATATCGATTGCAAATACGATTTGTCGTAGCATTTGTTATGGGAATACAACTTTAATCGGGTAAAAACTTTTTTCCCCGTTCCCCGTTTCCACGAGGACGAGTTTCACGAGGACATGTTTTTGTAAGTTTTTTCACAACCCACTTTACCTCTTAGCAGGAGGTGCCGTTTGTTTAAGGATAAAGATTGCTTCGTGGAGTGTACCCTGAGCAACGCGAATGTGCTCGCAAAGGACAACGCACCATATGTTATCAAAGGCATAGCCAGTGTCCTTGCAAGGAGTCTTTCCCGAATCAATCTCTCGTTTTTACAACGGAGCATTCGTTGTAGCTTTGCTGAGTTAGGTATGCACTGTTACTTTTTGCTTGACAGAAATTGGCTGTAATGGTAGGTTACAACGACATATAAATACACAAAGTTTAAAATATTCCGATAAAGGTAAACCCTGAGTGATTAGGGGGCGCAAAGTAATAGGGTCTTGCTAAACCGTTGAAGCATTTTAAACAACTGAAGCGGTTTTTTTCAAAAGACAGCCTTACTGCCAAAGATGTTTTCTGCACATATCTTTCGTAGTAAGGTTTTTTGTTTTATTAACCCTGTCAGGGTTTTAAACCCTGACAGGGTTGAGTTACGCGAATTTGTGCTTCGGATTTTGTATTTTCCGACTCGTTCAAGTCTGGATGAAAGGAATAGTAAATTATGAGTGAAAAGCTTCCGGTCATTTATCTTGCGCGACATGGTGACACGGCCTGGAGCCTGACGGGGCAGTATACGGGTCTTACCGATTTGCCGTTGACTGAACGAGGCGAGCGGAATGCGAGCCGGCTTAGGGAACGTCTGAAAGGTATCGCTTTTGCCAAGGTGTTTACCAGTCCGTTGCAACGGGCTGTGCGGACATGTGAACTGGCCGGTTTCGGGGCTGTGGCGGAGACCGATCCGGACCTTGTCGAATGGGACTATGGGGTATACGAAGGCCGCCTCTCCCGTGACGTACATGCCCAACACCCGGACTGGCAGCTCTTCCGTGACGGCTGTCCCGGAGGAGAATCACCGGCTCAGGTCTCAGCGCGGGCTGATCGGGTGGTAGGCAGGGTGCGTAAGGTTAACGGGAATGTGCTGATTTTTTCGAGCGGGCACTTTATCAGGGTCCTTACGGTCCGATGGCTTGGACTTGAGCCATCGGTTTCCTGCGCGAATTTCATGCTCAGCACCGCGAGCGTGAGCGCACTGAGTTATAAACATGATCTTTCACATCCGGTGATACAGTTGTGGAATGATGATCATCACGTTGGTGAGTAATAGATTCGGGGTAAAAAAGCAGATATACTCAAGGGGTTCACCAGGTTGTGATTTGATTTATGGACTTGATCCATAGCCACCACAATCTAACGACAGACGGGTAGCACGGACAAGCTGTGCTTGTCCGTGTGTTTGTAATACGGCTCAATGCTTTGTACTTGCAACGGTTTGACTTACTATTGTCTATCCAAGTTTCAAAATAAGTAACAATTTAGTTTTTTGAAAAAGTAGGGGCGAAGCATTTGCCCGCTTGGGTATGGACATGTTTGTGCCAATTACAGCAAATGCTTCGCCCCTACACGGTATGGTAAACATCGCTATTATTGGGATTTTCAAAAAACTAAATTGTTACCAAAATAAATATTTTGTAAACCATGTCGTACAAGTTCAGCACGGACAAACGGAGTTTGTCCGTGCCACCCTGTTATCAAGGTAAAATTCATATAGCAGGAGCATCTTAAGGATAACTTCAGAAAGGATATTGAGATGAGCGCAAAAAATAAGGCAAAGTCCACTGCGGCTCCGGCGGGGCAGGCTGCCAAACCGGAACTCCTCAAACAATATGGGTGCGGTCCTATTCAATTTTCAGGTACTGACAATGCATTTTATGAGAGGCACCTTATCTTTGATAACATCAGGGATGTGAAAACTGCCGGTGCACGGCAGCAATTTGAGGCATTTGCCCGTTCGGTGCGGGATATCCTTTCACAGCGATGGATCAGCACGAAGGATACGTATGATCGTGTGAATCCGAAACGCATCTATTATCTTTCCATGGAGTTTCTTATTGGCCGTTCTCTGGCCAACAATGTTACGAATCTCCTGCTCAGTGATCTTGTCAAACAAACCGTTGAGCAGAAGCATATTGATTTGCCAGGGCTACTCGAACAGGAACCTGATGCAGGCCTGGGGAATGGAGGTCTTGGGCGTCTGGCAGCGTGTTTCCTTGATTCGATGGCCACGATGCAACTGCCAGGTATGGGTTACGGCCTTCGTTATGAGTATGGCATCTTCAGGCAGTCTCTTAAGGATGGCTGGCAGAACGAACAGCCGGACAACTGGCTTCGCTGGCCCGATCCATGGGAAGTCGCCAGGTTGCAGGATATGGTTGAGGTCAAGCTGAACTGTTCATTTGAAATATGCGGCGGTTCGCTACGTGCGATCCCTGGTCAGTCTTCCCGTCTGTTTGGAATTCCGTTCGACCGCCCCGTGGTAGGGTATGGCGGCAAGACGATCAATACGCTACGGCTCTGGGCCGCTGCCGCCCCGGATTATTTTGATTTTCAAAGATTTAGCAGCGGTGACTTTGTCGGCGCTTTGGCTGAGACGCTGACGGCAGAATCCCTTACACGGGTGCTCTATCCCGACGACACCACGAGTATGGGACAGGGTTTGCGCTTTATCCAGGAGTACTTTCTTGTTGCCTGCTCGCTGGCAGATATTGTGCGCCGGTTCCAGCGCAGCAATGCCGATTGGAATACGCTTCCCGAGAAAATCGCCCTGCAGCTCAACGACACACACCCATCGATGGCAGTGCCTGAACTGATGCGCATCCTGCTTGATGAAGCGCATCTCGGATGGGATCAGGCGTGGAATATCACACAAAAGACCTTGGCGTATACGAACCACACACTGTTGCCGGAAGCCCTTGAAAAATGGCCGCTTGCGTGGTTTGAAAGGATGTTCCCGCGCCTGCTGGAAATCATCCTTGAAATCAATCGCCGCCTGCTCGATGATGTTCGCGCCCGATTTGTTGGCGATGAGGGATGTGTTGCCCGCATGAGCATCGTGGAGGAAGGCGCCGTGCGCAAAATTCGCATGGCCAATCTGGCCATAGCCGGTTCGCATAGCACCAACGGTGTGGCCGCGATTCATTCCGAGCTTTTACGCACGATGACGGTCAGGGATTTTGCCGAAATGTTTCCGGAGCGTTTCAATAACAAAACCAACGGTGTTACGCCGCGCCGGTGGCTGTTGCTGGCGAATCCGGCGCTATCCAATACCATTACCGGGGCTATCGGCAACGGGTGGATCACTACCCTTGATCAACTGACCAAACTAAGACCGCTTGCGGACGATAAGGGTTTCCGTGATGCCTTCCTCAAGGCAAAACGTGCAGCCAAGGTGCGCTTTACCGACTGGCTCAAATCGAGCCATGGACAGACGGTGGACCCGGACAGCATCTTTGACTGTCAGGTAAAGCGTATTCACGAATATAAACGGCAATTGCTCAATGCGCTGCGCATTGTGGTGCTTTACAACCGTTTACGCGCAAATCCGGGGCTGGATATGCAACCGCGAACGTTCTTCTTCGCCGGCAAAGCGGCGCCTGCCTACCACCTGGCAAAGGTCATTATCAAATTCATCAACAACCTTGCTGGCACCATCGATGGCGACCCAGCGGTGCGCGGGCGGCTTAAAGTCCTGTTCCTGCCGGACTATTGCGTTTCACTTGCGGAGCGACTCATACCTGCCAGTGACGTCTCCAACCAAATCTCGACGGCAGGCTATGAAGCCAGCGGCACGAGCAACATGAAATTCATGATGAACGGTGCACTGACCATCGGCACGCGTGACGGCGCAACGATTGAAATGGCTGAGGAAGCGGGCGAGGAAAACTTTTTCCTGTTTGGACTGACTGCCCAGCAGGTAGCCGACAGCCGCGGTTGGTATAATCCGCACTGGCATTATGATAATGATGCAGAGACGCGCGCGGCACTGGATTTGATTTTCTCTGGCCATTTCAGCCAATACGAACCGGGCATTTTTGCGCCGCTGCTTGACACTCTGTTGACCCGCGGCGACCATTATATGCATCTGGCCGACCTCAAGGCGTATCTCGATGCAGATCAGCGGCTGTGTGACTTATATGCCAACCCGCAGGAATGGGCACGCAAGGCAATTCTGAATGTGGCAGGTTCCGGAAAATTTTCAAGTGACCGCACAATCGCAGAGTATGCCGCCGATATCTGGAAGGCAAAGCCGTGCCCGGTATTATGCCCGGTATAAAGAAGCAGTAATAATTCGTGAGCAGAAATATCAAAGAAAAAGGGATTTGAAGGAATGAGGAATGAGGAATTATGAATGAACAATTATATGGAAAAACACCAATTGATAATTGCTCATTGCTTTTTTGGCCTGATGACAGAGGAGGAGGAGGAGGATGATGAACATGACAACATCCATAAAACCGCTCACAAAACGTGCGGCCTGGAAGGCCCTTGAGGCGCACAGCAAGACAATACAATCACTGCATCTTCGCACGCTTTTCGCCGATGACCCAAAACGCGGCGAGCGTATGACCGCCGAGGCAGCAGGCATTTATCTGGATTATTCGAAAAATCGCATTACCGATGAAACGCTCAAACTCCTCGTTCAATTGGCTGAGGAATCCGGCCTGCGGGAGCGAATTGACGCCATGTTTCGTGGTGAGAAGATAAATATCACGGAGAACCGGGCGGTTTTGCACGTAGCGTTGCGGGCCCCGCGAGGGGCGTCCATTCCCGTAGATGGCAATAATGTGATACCTCAGGTACACGCTGTCCTCGACAAGATGTCCGACTTTACCAACCGCGTCCGGCAAGGCACGTGGAAGGGCCATACGGGCAAACCCATACGCAACATCGTCAATATCGGCATCGGCGGCTCTGACCTTGGACCGGTAATGGCCTATGAGGCGCTCAAATATTACAGTGACCGCCGTATGACGTTCCGGTTTGTTTCAAACATCGACGGCACTGATTTCGCGGAAGCGGTTCAGGATCTCAATCCAGAAGAGACGCTTTGTATCGTCTCTTCAAAAACTTTTACCACCTTAGAGACCATGACGAATGCACGCACCGCCCGTGCGTGGCTGCTGAAGGGGCTTGGTGGCAATGAAAAGTCCGTAGCAAAACACTTTGTTGCGGTGTCGACGAACGAAGCTGAAGTGGCGAAGTTTGGCATCGATACCGCAAATATGTTCGGATTCTGGGATTGGATCGGCGGTCGGTATTCGATGGACTCCGCAATCGGGCTTTCGACAATGCTTGCCATCGGTCCGGACAACTTCAGGGCGATGCTGAACGGATTTCACCAAATGGATGAGCACTTTCGCACCACTTCGTTTGACCGTAACCTGCCGGTGCTCATGGCCCTGCTGACCATCTGGTATACCGGTTTTTTTGGTGTTCACACTATCGCAGTTTTGCCCTACGAGCAGTATCTCAAGCGTTTTCCGGCATATCTTCAGCAATTGACTATGGAAAGCAATGGCAAATATATTACGCTTGACGGAATGAAGGTTGACTATCAGACCAGCCCTGTCTACTGGGGCGAACCGGGCACCAACGGCCAGCACTCTTTCTATCAGTTGATTCATCAGGGGACACGACTCATTCCCTGTGATTTTATAGCATTCGGTGCATCGCTCAACCCTCTTGGCCGCCATCACGATATCCTGATAGCAAATGTCTTTGCCCAGGCCGAGGCGCTGGCCTTCGGCAAGACGGCGGAACAGGTAAAGGCGGAGGGAACACCGGACTGGCTCGTGCCACACCGTGTTTTTGAGGGCAATCGTCCGTCAAATCTCATCATGGCAGACCGGCTTACACCTGAAATACTTGGCAAACTCGTTGCCCTCTATGAGCATTGTGTATTCACCCAGGGTGTTATCTGGAAGATTGACTCGTTCGACCAGTGGGGTGTTGAACTGGGCAAAGTGCTGGCTCAGCGCATCGTCTCAGAACTTGAGAGCAAAGGTGAGCCTGAGCTTGCGCATGATAGTTCGACAAATCATTTGATACGCCGCTATCGCAGGGGCAAATCATGAACCGTCGCAAGAAGGATGGAATGTCGGCATTTGGCGGTGGAGATCCACCCCCTAACCCCCGCCAGCGGGGGACACATCCGCGCTACGCATTCTGATTTATTCGAGGGTAGGGGGGTGGTTGTATACGTTGTCGTCGTCTATGAAAAAGCATGTCATTGCGAGCGACAGCAAAGCCGCAACGAAATCCCCCTTATCGGTAGGGCAAGCGTCCCCGCCTGTCATCATGAGGTCAACCGGGACGGTTGACCTACCTCATAGGAGAAGGGGGGTTGTAAAAAAAATTTGCCAAAAAGAAAGATTTCAGCAGTAGGGTGGCATCGCCCACCAAAAAATTGGTAATGTGAGCGAGTGCGTGATGTTTGGTGGGCGATGCCCACCCTACCCGGTTAACCAGATTTACCAAAATCGGGAATGCACCCATAGCAATGTTTATGCAGGTATTATTACTGAAATGCTATACAATACGTAGAAAGATTTAAGGAAAGGAGTTTCTATGGCACTTGTTTCATCAAAGAAGATGTTTCAGATGGCCTACAAGAACGGCTACGCCATTGGCGCGTTTAATGTCAACAATATGGAGATTATTCAGGGCATCATGACGGCCGTCAGGGAAGCAAAGGCGCCCGTTATTCTTCAGATCTCAAAAGGGGCGCGTGAATACGCCAGCATGAGTTATCTGAGGGCTGTTATTGATGTCGCGGTGAAGGAAAATCCTGATATTCCTGTCTGCATGCACCTTGACCACGGCGACACCTTTGAACTGTGCAAGCAGTGTGTTGATGATGGGTATACTTCCGTCATGGTTGACGCCTCCCATTTCTCCTTTGAGGAGAATGTCAGGCTTACCAAAAAAGTCGTTGAATATGCCCATGCCCGCGGAGTGGTCGTTGAGGCGGAATTAGGCCAACTCGGTGGTATTGAAGAGCACGTCGTCGGCATAAGCGCCGATGATGTCTTAAAGCACCTGACCGACCCGAACCAGGTAGTCGAGTTTGTTGAAAAGACCGGCTGCGATTCGCTTGCCATTGCCTGCGGCACCAGTCACGGCGCGTACAAGTTCAAATCCGAACCAAAACTCGCTTTTGACGTAATTGAGGCTGTTGGCAAAAAACTTCCTGGCTTTCCGCTCGTGATGCACGGGGCAAGCAGTGTGCTGCCTGAGTTCAAGGAATTGATCAACAAGTACGGCGGCAAGATGCCTGACGCCATGGGTGTGCCTGAGAGTGCCATCACCAGGGCGGCAAAAATGGCGGTCTGCAAGGTCAACATCGATACCGACCTGCGTATGGCGATGACTGCCAAAATACGGCAGGTCTTTGCCGAAAAACCCGGCGAGTTTGATCCCCGCAAGTATCTTGGGCCAGCCAGAGAGGCTATTGCGGGCATGGTAAAACACAAACTCTCGGTTCTGGGTTGTACAGGAAAAGCCGCTGAGTGCTCCTAAAGGGCTTTTTACGATTCAATCTGAAAGATGAATTATCCATAAATTAGGCACTCTGCGACTTTCCCCCTTTGTTTCCCCCCGTTTACGGGGGGATTATGGGGGGCGTACTTGAAATTCCTTAACGTTTTATTAGGCATGAGGCAACCTGTAGTTCGGTAGTGGCAATTCATGAATTGCCACTACATGGTTGATTTGGAATTCCTATGCATAATTATAGGTCTTAAGAGCCGTAAAACAAGACAGCTACTTAATGTTGATAACACTGACCCATCGGGTGACGGAGGATTCATGGACCCGGCAAGGAGCGAGATCGTAGATGGTGTAGTCCATAATACTGCTTTGCCCGGCTCAAAACTTATCCACATTACGGAGTATATCAAGCTGCATATTGCTGAATGGGAGAAGAGAGACGTGATTTGGCATGTTGATGCCATGGATCTGACCACTGCAACAGCCTGCGATGTCCATTTGTTCGTCGACAGGGGCGCAGAGGTTACGGAACTCCGGAAAGGGCGCAAGACGGCTGTTGTCGCGAAGAATGATCTCCATTTTGGAATGATGCGCATGCTGGCTATCCTGGCTGAAGGCAGGTTTGAGATTGCGCTCTCCGTATTCAGAAATGTAGAATCAGCGGTGCAGTGGCTCAAGGAATCGCCTGACTAGGCGCCACGTCTGACCGTCAGACACTACGCGGTTCGCAGCAGATGAGCCTGGCGTTGGCAAGTGGACTCTGCGCAGCCGGAGCAGTACTTAAACAGGGAGGTTATTTTGAGTTCGTCAGACGGAAAAGACGTGATCACCCTTGATGCAATCCAGGCGGGGTTGACCCGGGGAGAGTTTTTTCTGGAGTATCTTCCCACCGTTTCTCTTGTCGATAACCGGTGTGTTGGAGCCGAGGCATTGACCCGGTGGCGACGGCCATCGGGGGTGGTACCGCCTCATGTATTCATTCCTCTGATCGAGCAAACGCCCCTCTCGGGTTTGCTCACCTACTGGGTGATCGAGACCGTGGCGAAGGAGTTGGGCGAGTGGCTCCGAAGTCATGAAGAGTTCCACATCGCCGTGAATGTACCACCGGAAATCTTGGGGCGGGGCGGGATGGAGTATGTGGCGAAGAAGACGGGATTGGACAAACTCAGGCGGCAATTCATCCTCGAGGTGACCGAGCGGGGGCTGCCTGACCAGATGGGCGTCGACGCCGTTGCGGCATGGTCACAGACCGGCCTCAGGATCGCCCTCGACGACGTAACGCTGAGCGGGGCGAATCTCGCCGTTTTGTCACGCTGCCCCTTTAATGTCCTCAAGATCGATGGCATGCACGTTTCCCAGATTACGCCTGCATGCCCCAACCCGGAGTGGCTTGGCGGCCTGTCGGCTGTGCTCCAATCGGCCCGGGTGGAAGTGATCGCCGAGGGGGTAGAAACAGAGGCACAGATCGCAGCCCTTCGGGCGGCAGGGGTGCTTATGGCTCAGGGGTTTTACTTTTCTGTCCCTGTCGTTGCTGAGGAGTTGAAGAGATACTATGCCAGGATGAACGAAAGGAGAACGTAGAGCGATAGAAACAGCCGGTAGAACAGGTATCAATGAGTTACTAAATGGTTACCATAATTTTACTTTATATGAGGGGTTTTTAGAGCAATAAATAGCGGTAACAGGTCATTTGCAAAGCTTTTTAAGCCTCGCAGACACTTAAGGGAAACGATAGGAGGGTACATGGAAAATCCATTATCAAACAAAGAGCTGGAACTGATGAACGCATACTGGCGGGCGTGCAATTACCTTTCGGTAGGCATGATTTATCTCAAGGACAACCCGTTGCTCAAAGAATCCTTAAAGACGGATCATGTAAAGTACCGGCTGCTCGGCCACTGGGGGGCAAGTCCGGCGTTGTCCTTCGTTTGGGTGCATCTTAACCGGATGATCGTCAAGCACGACCTCGATGTAATTTTTGTAGCGGGGCCTGGCCACGGCGCGCCCGGGGTGCTGGGACCGGCGTATCTCGAAGGCACCTACTCCGAAATCTATCCGGACAAGAGCGAGGATGCGGAAGGGATGCAAAAATTTTTCAAACAGTTCTCCTTCCCCGGCCAGATCGGGAGCCACGTCACTCCGGAAACCCCCGGTTCTATTCATGAAGGCGGAGAGCTCGGCTACAGTCTTTCACACGCTTACGGCATGGCGCTTGACAACCCAGACCTCATCGTCGCCTGCGTGGTGGGTGATGGCGAGGCGGAAACCGGGCCACTCGCTACCGCATGGCATTCCAACAAGTTCGTCAATCCGGTGCGCGACGGCGCCGTGCTGCCGATCCTGAATCTCAATGGATACAAGATAGCAAACCCAACGATCCTTGCACGAATCAGCCACCAGGAGCTGGAAGCGCTCTTTGTCGGCTATGGTTATAAGCCTTATTTTGTGGAAGGGAGCGACCCTGTGGAGATGCATAAGAAGATGGCTGCCACGCTGGAAGAGGCTGTTGGCGAGATCCGTACTCAGCAGAAAAAGGCACGGGAGACAAATAACCCCTTCCGTCCACGCTGGCCTATGATCGTACTGCGTTCTCCCAAGGGCTGGACCGGGCCGAAGGAGATCAAAGGACACAAGGTGGAGGCTTTCTGGAGATCGCATCAGGTGCCCTTTGCCGACGTGCGCGATAATCCTGCGAATTTAAAGCTCCTGGAAGACTGGATGCGCAGCTACAAGCCTGAAGAGCTGTTCGATACGAGCGGTAAGCTCATACCCGCTCTCAAGGCCCTGGCGCCCAGGGGCAACCGGCGCATGAGCGCCAACCCGCACGCCAACGGTGGGCTTCTGCGCAAAGAACTCAAGCTTCCTGATTTCCGCAAATACGCTGTGGAGGTGTCTTCCCGCGGTACCGTACAATACGAGAACACCAAACCGCTTGGCGAGTATCTGCGCGACGTGATGAAGAACAACATGACAAGTTTCCGCGTCTTCGGCCCGGACGAGACTGCATCTAACCGGCTTCAGGCTATCTACGAGGTGAGCAAGAAGACGTGGATGGCGGATATGCTGCCGGAAGATGCCGACGGCGGTGAACTCTCCCGCGATGGCCGTGTTATGGAGATGCTGTCCGAACACACGCTCATCGGCTGGCTGGAAGGATATCTGCTCACGGGACGTCACGGGTTTTTTCATACCTATGAAGCCTTTGCCCACGTCATCGACTCCATGTTCAATCAACACGCCAAGTGGCTGGATATCAGTAAGAACCACGTATCGTGGCGGGCCCCGGTCGCTTCCGAAAATATCCTGCTGTCATCCACGGTCTGGCGTCAGGACCACAACGGGTTCTCGCATCAGGACCCCGGATTTATTGACCTGGTGACGAACAAGAGCCCCTCGGTTACGCGTATCTATCTGCCGCCCGACGCCAACACGCTCCTGGCAGTAGCCGATCACTGTCTGCGCAGCACCGACTACATAAACGTCATCGTTGCCGATAAGCAGAAACATTTACAGTTTACCAATATTGATGAAGCGGTCGTTCACTGTGCCAAGGGACTCGGCATTTGGACGAGGGCAAGCACTGATGCAGGTGAAGAGCCTGATGTGGTTTTGGCTTCCTGCGGTGACGTCGCTACCATGGAGGCATTGGCCGCAGCCGCTATCCTGCGTGAGCGGGCGCCTGATCTGAAGTTGCGCTTTATCAACGTGGTCGATCTCTTTAAACTGCAGCCAGTATCTGAGCATCCGCACGGGTCAACGGAACGCGAATTCGATAGCCTGTTCACCACGGATAAACCGATCATCTTTAATTTCCACGGCTATCCATGGCTTATCCATAAGCTTTCGTACCGCTTCAAGGGACATGACAACCTGCATGTGCGTGGTTACAAGGAAAAGGGCAACATCAATACACCGCTCGAGCTGGCGATGCTGAACGAAACCTCGCGTTTTCACCTGGTCATTGACGTCATCGACCGGGTGCCGAAGTTACGCGCAAAGGCAGCGCATTTAAAAGAACAAATGAAAAATGCCATTATCGACAACATGCGCTATGCGCACGAGCAAGGCATTGATCGGCCGGAGATCGTCAACTGGACCTGGCCGTATTAATATTTGTGTCTCTGGTCAAGGACTATCAATTGCACTATTATGTCAGGACTACGGTGATTTTTACCACATGACTATACGCAAGCGGCTTACCGTGTGTGATTTATAAACTTGAGGTATAGGCATTTCAATCACCCCCCATAATCCCCCCGTAAACGGGGGGAAACAGGGGGGAGAATTCGCCGAAGGCCTGATTCAATGTACCGGAATTTCAAAATTTATGTCATAGCGCAGCAACCAAATTCCCCGCTGAGAAAGCGAGAGATTGCTTCGGAAAAGACACCTCGCAATGACACAGGCTATGCTTTGATAACATAATTATGCGTTGTCATTGCGAGCGAAGCGAAGCAATCTTTCTCTCACAAACAATCTGTACCTCCTGATAAGGGGTAGATAGGGTTGCAAAAAAAACTTACAAAAAAAAGAAGTTTTTTACACGGTAATACTATAGCGCAGCAAAGCCGCACCAGGATAACTATTCAGCGAAACTGTTTTTCCCTGATGTGGGACGTATTGCAATACGCCCCACATCAGGGAAAAACAGGCAGACGGAAAAATCCCGAAGGGATGACATGATTATAGAAAAAAAACATACCACAATATTCTCAACCCCGCAGGGGTGGAATAGTGCTAAAATAAATGGTATCATGCCATCCTCCCTTATACCCCCGCCGGCAGGGGATATGGCGGATGCAGTATATATAAGGGGTTGTTGGTAATTGTTGTTCCTTAACGTAACACGTAGGGGGGGCACAAGTCAGGAGTGGGAGCATTCCCGATTTTTTGTAACCGTTCATGAGAGCAGGGCAAAATAATCCAACAACCCTGACAGGGTTTCAAACCCTGTCAGGGTTATCTACGGTACGTTTCATTAAAACCCTGCAGAAGTCACAAGAAATCAGAAATGCTCTCGTCAGGAGTCGTTACTTTGAAATTCTTGTACCTTAAAGGAGGATACTGATGAAAATCTATTTCCATGGCGCAACGGGAGACGTAACCGGCTCTGCCTATCACGTGAAAACGAAACACGCGAGTGTGCTGGTTGATTGCGGACTATTCCAGGGCGGTAAGGAAGAGAAGGCAAAGAATCGTCAGCGGGCAACGCTCGAAAGCGGCAAGCTCGATGCGGTGGTGCTTACCCATGCGCATCTTGACCATATTGGCCGCTTGCCGCTGCTTACCCAGCATGACTATGAAGGCCCGATCTATGCCACACAGGCAACCCTCGATGTGGCGAGGTTGATTCTCCGCGATTCGTATTTTCTCCAAAAAGGAGACCTCGATCGTGAAAACCGGAAAAGAGCGCGCTCTGGTCAGGCGCCGCTCGAACCTCTTTTTACCGAGGAAGACGTGCTTCGCCTGAAGCCACTGATCCGGGCGATTGCCTATAATCAGCCGGTTCAGGTTGCACCGGGCGTTCAGGCGCGCCTGGTTGACGCCGGGCATGTGATTGGTTCTGCCAGTGTCGAACTGACCGTGGAAGAAGACGGTAAAAAGAAGGTCGTGGTCTTCTCTGGCGACCTGGGGCCGCGCGGGGCTCCACTGCTGAACGATCCCGTTCCCTTTGAACGCGCAGATGCGGTCATCATGGAGTCTACGTATGGGGATCGAAATCACCATTCACTGTACGATACGGCTGTCGAGGCGAGAAAAATTATTGCAAAGGTGATTGAAGCGAAGGCTAAAATTCTCGTCCCCATATTTGCCGTAGGGCGGACACAATTACTGCTGTACCTCCTGGCAGGGGCATTTCGTAAAAAAACACTGCCGCGATTTCCGATTTATCTTGACAGTCCCCTGGCAATCGAGGCAACGAAAATTTATGGCAAGCACAACGAGCTGTTTGACGAGGAGGCTCAGTCCATGGTCAAATCAGGAGATCTGCGCGAGAATCTCCAGAGCGCAAAGTTCTGCCCAACCGCTGAGGACTCCAAAGCGCTCAATAATGTGAAAGGGCCATGTATGATCATGGCCGGCAGCGGTATGTGTACCAGCGGACGGATCATGCACCATCTGCGGCACAATCTGCACTATCCGGAGACAGCCGTCCTGATGGTTGGATTTCAGTCGCCAGGCACCCTTGGGCGGCAGCTCGTGGACGGCAAAGAATCAGTGTCGATCTTTGGCGAAGAAATCGCCGTGCGCGCATCGATCCACACCATGGGGGGATTCAGCGCCCACGCCGGACAAGACGAGCTGCTGAAATGGTTTGCCGCTGTTGCGCCTTCAAAGCCACGCACCATAATCACTCACGGGGAAGATCGGGTACGAAAGATATTTTCAGAGCTTATCCGTTCACGCCATGGCTTGCGGCCGGAGTGCCCCAATCTGGGCGATGTAATAGAAATTTGAAACAAGAGTCATGCACGTATCAGTGCTGCGACCAGGCACGGAGCATTACCGATGTATTGCCGCACAGGGAAGAACGACATAATTAGGTATTGGTAAGCAGGATGATGTTTGGAAAAGGAATTTCCTTGCAAGAGAAGGGTGTTGTGTCTATAATGTCGCCATTTTAGTCTGCTATCGCTTTTGGTAACTGAGCGGGAAAAGCAGGAGATTGCTAGCGATGTTTACCATACCGTGTAGGGGCGAAGCATTTGCTGTAATTGGCATAAACACGTCCCTACCCAAGCGGGCAAATGCTTCGCCCCTACTTTTTCAAAAAACTAAATTGTTACTAACGTTCTTTATGCGATTACTATACTTTTCAGTTCCTAACAAAATATAACCGTGAAAACAGAAGGAGTCACCTCATGGCAAAAATTCTCTCTAAAAAGTCTCTGATGTGGATCCTGCCGGTAGTCGCTGTCGCGGGCGCTGCGTTTTTCGGCTATCAGTACTGGAAGTCGAAGAAATTTGCGCTGCCGGAGGGGATCGCCTCGGGTAACGGCCGACTCGAGAGCAAACTGGTCGATGTAGCCGCCAAGGAAGCGCTGCGGGTCAAGGAAATTCTCGTTGATGAAGGCGACCTTGTCGAGCCTGGTCAGGTGCTGGTAAAACTAGACACCGTAACGATTGACGCAGAACTGGCTGCAGCCAGGGCAAATGTCGCTGCCACGCAAGAACGTCTGGCAATTGCCAACGCCGCAATCGTCAGACGGAAAAGTGAGATAGAGCTTGCCAGGATCGAGGTCGAACGTACCCGAAAACTCGTCGAAGAACGCGCCGGTTCGCAGCGGGAGTACGACGTCCGTAAGACGTCATTGCAAACAACCACGGCCGCACTTGCGGAAGAGGAAGCGAGACTGCAAACCGCAAAACAGGAGGTCGAAGTAGCGCAGGCAAACGTAGCGACCGTTCAAACCCGCATTGACGATGCAACGCTCAAGTCCCCGGTCCACGGAAGGGTATTGTATCGCCTTGCCGAAGTTGGCGAGGTGCTGGCTCCCGGCGGGAAAGCGCTGACGTTGGTGAATCTGAAAGACATCTATATGGAGATATTCCTCCCGTCACACCTGGCCGCAAAACTGAAGATTGGTGCAGAAGGGCGGATTACCGTTGATCATGCCCCCGGTATTGCAGCCGCCGGATATGTGAGCTTTGTGTCTCCGGAGGCGCAATTTACTCCCAAACAGGTCGAGACACGCAGCGAGCGCGAGAAGCTGATGTTCCGCGTCAAGATCCAGTTGCCTGAAGAGCTTGCCGCTTCTTACATCGAATACATCAAGACAGGCACCCGGGGCGTCGGGTATGTCAAGGTGGATGAATATGCCACCTGGCCGAATTGGCTGCAGAATCTCTTGCCGATGTCGCCACAGATGCTGCATGGTAAATTACCCTTGCATGAACGATCCGGGGGGGTGCACTGATGCGCAGCCATAACAATGCAAAGTCAATGATGTACGGAGGGACGTGGGCCATTGCGGTTACGGTTTCGCTGCTGAGCGTGGTGCTGAGCGGTTGTGCGGTGGGTCCCGACTTTGTGAAACCCAAAGCCAAAATTCAGGAAAACTGGAGCGAGAAAGCAGACTCACGGGTCGCAACCCAGACGGACATTGAAAGTCAGTGGTGGAAAGCATTTAATGACCCGACATTTGATCAATTAATCAAACTTGCCTGTCAGCAAAACCTTCCGTTGCAGATCACCGGCCTGAGAATTCTGGAAGCTCGTGCCAGGCTAGGCATTGCTATTGGCCGCCAGTTTCCCCAGCAACAAGAGGTATTTGGCGGTGTAACCCGGGAGGAAATCAGTGATAATGCGCCCAATAGTTCCTTTCGTGACCAAAATTTTCTGGATTATCAGGTGGGCTTTGATGCGGTCTGGGAGCTGGATTTCTGGGGCAAGTTTCGGCGTGACGTGCAAGCATCCTACGCCAACCTGATTGCCTCGGAGGCGGACTACGACAACGCGCTCGTTTCGCTCACCGCAGAAGTCGCCCGCTCCTATACGGTAATTCGAACCTTTGAGGTGCTCATTGAACTAACCCGTGAAAACGCCAAAGTTCAGGAGGAGGGACTCGAGATTGCCATGTCCCGTTTCCGCAATGGTGTCGTCACGGAACTGGATGTGGCACAAGCTCGCTCGTTGCTAGAAAGCACGCGGACTTCCATACCCCAGCTACAAAGCGGATTGCGTCAGGCGCAAAACGCACTGAGCACACTATTAGGGCAACCACCGGGTGCAATACAGACATTGCTGGGTGGACACAAAGGGATTCCGACGGCTCCTGCAGAAGTGGCAATTAGCATGCCGGCTGAATTGCTGAGGCGTCGCCCGGATATTCGAAGCGCCGAGCTTTCTGCCGCTGCACAGTGTGCCCGTATTGGCATTGCCAAGGCGGATCTTTATCCCAGTTTTTCGCTTTTTGGCGAGATCGGGTTTCAAAGCAGCAGTGAAGGCGGGGTGCAGTCCAATCATGCAGACATTGACAATCTGTTTGACGCAAGCAGCTTCTACTATGCCTTTGGCCCACAAGTTAAGTTGCCCTTTTTCAATTACGGACGTATCGAAAACAATGTACGCGTCCAGGATGCGCGGTTCCAGCAATTGATCGTCAACTACCAAAACACCGTACTCAGGGCAGCCCAGGAATCGGAAGACGCCTTGATCGGCTTTCTCAAGGCCCAGGAGGCCACAGCTTTTGCACAAAACTCCGTGCAAGCTGCACGGCGGTCGGTGGAGATTGGCTTAGTGCAATATCGGGAAGGCGCTGTAGACTATCAGCGCGTGTTGGATACGCAACGCGCTTTATTGCAGGAGGAAATTCGTTTGACCGAGACGCGCTCATCCATTGCCACAAATTTGATTGCCCTTTACAAGGCATTGGGCGGAGGCTGGGAGTTGCGCCAGGAGCACCCCCTGATAGCAGAAAGTACGCAAACCGAGATGAAAAAACGGACCAACTGGGGACATTTGTTACCGCCGCCGTCACCGAAACCTGAAGATTTAAGCCCGCTGCCGGCCCGTGACGTACCAATTATAAAAAAACCTTACTGGTAAAGATTCCGCCGCAGATCTTCGCGTTGTCCGCTGTAATATCGTATAAAAAATATTCTGACATTTTTTAGTATTAACCCTGTCAGGGTTTAAAACCCTGACAGGGCTGACTCATGATTTTCGTGCGTTGATTTTGTTTTTTTTCGACTCATTAGCAGTAGGGTGGGCATCGCCCACCAAAAAATAGGTAAGGTGTCGGGTGCGCGATGTTTGGTGGGCGATGCCACCCTACCTGGTTAACCCGATTTATAAAAATCGGAAATGTACCCGTATGCATGCGCCTGTCATTGCGAGGACGCCAGCCTGGAAGCAATCTTAATCGTGGGATTGCTTCGCTATCGCTTGCAATGACCAGTACATGTCACCTTATTTAATACGGTTACTATAGTATGCATTTAATACTCTATAAGCAGGAGGATATCTGATCCATGGCGTCTCCCGCGTCTCAAACTGGTAACACACCGGTGGTTTCCATTAAGGACGTCACTCATCGTTATGGGAGTGTTGTGGCGCTCAATGGCATTTCCCTCGATATTCCCAGCGGCCTCATGGTCGGCATTATCGGGCCTGACGGTGTCGGCAAATCTACGCTTATGGCCATCGTCGCCGGATCCAAGAAGCTGCAGGAGGGAAAGGTAACTGTCCTGGGCGGCGACATTGATGATGTCCGCCACCGGGGAGCCGTGTGCCCGAAGATCGCTTATATGCCCCAGGGCCTGGGCAAAAACCTCTACCTGGAGCTTAGCGTCTATGAGAACGTCGACTTCATGGCGAGGCTCTTTGGGTTGTCTGCAGCGGAGCGTCCTGTCCGCATCAAAGAACTACTCGATGCCACAGGACTCGGCCCTTTTCCCGATCGTCCCGCCGGCAAGCTTTCGGGTGGAATGAAACAAAAGGTAGGGCTCTGTGGAGCGTTGGTTCACGAACCGGACCTTCTCATCCTCGATGAGCCCACCACAGGCGTTGATCCGCTTTCCCGGCGCCAATTCTGGACGCTTATTGACGATATTCGCAAGGGCCGCCCCAGCATGAGCGTCGTCATTTCCACCGCATACATGGACGAGGCGCAAAAATGGGACTGGATCGTTGCGATGGACGCCGGACAGGTGCTGGCAACAGGAACGCCTGCGGAGTTGATGAAGCGGACGAACACCAAGGATTTGGAGCAATGTTTCATCGCCCTGCTGCCGGAGGAGAAACGCTCCGGCCACAAAGAGGTAACCATCCCGCCGAGAACAGACGCCAAATCGGAAATCGTCATCGAGGCGAAGGATCTCACGCGACGTTTTGGAGCTTTTACCGCAGTTGACCACGTCAGCCTGTCGATTGAACGAGGTGAGATCTTCGGATTCCTCGGCTCCAACGGCTGTGGTAAGTCCACAACCATGAAGATGCTGACGGGGCTGCTGCCCCCCACAGAAGGAACTGCTACGCTCTTCGGCCAGTCGGTTGAGGCCGGAAGCATCGAGGTGCGCAATCAAATAGGTTACATGACCCAGGCGTTCTCACTTTACGGAGAACTCACCGTGCGCCAGAACCTGGTGCTTGATGCGCGCCTGTATCACATCCCGCCCGAAAAGGCAAAAGCGCGTATTGAGGAGTTAGTGAAGAAATTCGGACTGGAAGCACATATCGATGCGTTGGCAGAGGACCTTCCGCTGGGCATGCGTCAGAGACTTTCCCTGGCGGTTGCCGTTTTGCACGAGCCGGAAATGCTGATTCTGGATGAACCTACGTCGGGGGTTGATCCGGTCGCCCGGGACAGCTTCTGGGAACTCCTGATCGACCTTTCGCGGAAACAGGGTGTGACGATCTTTGTAACTACACACTTTATGAATGAAGCAATGCGCTGTGACAGAATTTCCCTGATGAACTCGGGCAAGGTGCTGGCGTGCGACGCTCCGCAGAAACTGATAGAGGAGCGCGGTACCGCCACCCTTGAGGATGCCTTCATCGCCTACATGGAGGATGCTATTGGCGACGCTGCGGCCAAAGAAGAAAGCAAGGACAAGGCAACGGTCAGCGCGCCCCCCGCCGGGCAACCTGCACCTCAGCCGGCAACGTCAGAGCACCGTACGGGCTGGTTTAGCCTTGTCCGGATGCTCGCCTATACGAATAATGAAACGATGCAGATCCGCCGCGACCCGGTGCGACTGGCCTTCGCCTTCATTGGTTCAGCATTGCTGATGCTCATCTTTGGTTTTGGAATTACCTCCGATGTCGAACATGTTCGCTATGCCTCACTCGATCTCGATCAGTCGCCGGAGAGCCGTTTGTATCTGGAACAGTTCGCGGGGGCTCAGCGTTACTTCACTCTTACCCCGCCAACCAGCTCTGCAGAAGAGGCGCTGGAAAGACTGCAATCGAATGACGTCTCACTGGTTGTTGAAGTTCCGCCGAATTTCGGCAGGGATTTCCGCAGAGGCTCCAAACCAGATATTGCGGCGGCGGTGGACGGCGCCGACCCATTCCGTGGCGAGACCATTGCACAGTATGCTAACGGTGTGCACGACACCCTGATGCATGACCCCGGAAGCGAATTGTCATCCGGCCCGGACAAGTACACCGCAAACTTCCAGACCCGTTTCATGTATAATCCCACGTTTGAAAGTATTTACACGATTGTACCGAGCGTCCCTTCCCTGTTGCTGGTGCTGATACCGGCAGTGCTCATGGCGGTCAGCATTGTTCGGGAAAAGGAATTGGGATCTATCATTAATTTTTATGTAACACCAACCGGAAGGCTGGAATATCTCGTGGGAAAGCAGATCCCCTACATTGCGATCGGCATGATGAACTTCTTTATCCTGGCGATCATGGCGCGGGTCGTCTTCGGTGTCCCCATCAAGGGAAGCTTCCTCATGCTCACGGTATGCACGCTGCTGTACCTTATCGTGACAACCGGTATTGGCATGGTAATTTCTACGTTCACCAGCAGTCAGGTTGCAGCCGTATTCGTCACTGCGATTTTGACCATTTTACCAACCACTCAATTCTCGGGCTTGTTACAGCCGGTTTCGACACTTGAAGGCCGGGCACAGTTTATCGGCTCGATCTGGCCAACAACTTACTACATGCACTCCAGCGTGGGTGCATACACCAAGGGGCTTGGCCCGGACTTTCTGTTGCAGGACCTTATTTTTCTGGCTTGTTGCATCCCGGTTCTCCTGGCGGTGAGCATCGTAAGTATGAGAAAGCAGGAGAAATAACGATGAGGACGCTTCTGAATATCTTATGGCTTGGGCTCAAGGAAATTGTCAGCCTGCTGAGCGATGTGGTGATGGTGATATTCCTCTGCTATGCGTTCACGATGGCTATCTACGTCCAGGCAACGGGCATTTCGACGCAGGTCAACAACGCATCGATCGCCTTTGTGGACGAGGACGGTTCCGCCTTGTCCAAGGAACTGTTTAATGCCTTCCTGCCGCCGTATTTTCAGTACCCTGAGTATATTGAAGCCAGGGAGGTCGAAGACGCAATGGACAAAGGCCAGTTCATGTTTGTGGTTGCTATCCCGACCATGTTCGAATCGGATCTTCGCGCCGGCCGGAATCCGGATGTCCAGGTAAATGTGGACGCAACCGCGATGAAGCAGGCTGGTATTGGTGCGGACTACATCAGGAAGATCATCAACCAGCGCATCTCGACCTTTCTTAGACGTACGGACGAGAAGGCAAGCGAGCCTGTCAATCTGGTCGTGCGCCGGATGTTCAACCCGAACGGAATATCCGCCTGGTTTACCAGCGTCGTGGCCATTATCAATCAGGTGACTCTGCTGACGGTAGTTTTGACAGGCGCCGCAGTGATCCGTGAGCGTGAGCACGGGACGCTGGAACACCTGCTGGTGATGCCGTTGTCCGCCTTCGAAATCGCAATGGCGAAGGTGTGGGCCAACGGAATGGTGATTCTCATTGCTACCGGTTTTTCACTTTTTCTCATCGTGAAGACCGTGCTGCAGGTGCCGTTTGCAGGCTCGATCCCGCTGTGGTTCTGTGGTGTCGTGCTCTACCTGTTCTTCACGACGGCACTGGGAATATTCCTGGGCACGATTTCACGATCCATGGCGCAGTTTGCACTCCTGATCGTTCTGGTCATCGTCCTGATGCAGCTCCTTTCCGGCGGCACAACGCCGATCGAAAGCCAGCCCAGGTGGTTGCAGTACATAACGTTCTTCCTGCCTTCACGGCATTTCGTCAGCTTCTCGCAGGTAATCATTTACCGCGGCGGTGGCTTGAGCGCGGTATGGTTACAATTCCTTATGGTAACTGCAATCGGTCTCGGGTTCTTCGTTTACAGCCTGGTGCTCTTCCGGAAATCAATTGCCGTGACAAAGTAGTTTCCATGCCTGCAAGATACAAATAACAATCTCACCCGAACGCATTATCCGGCCGTAAGGATTGAGGACAGAGTCACGGCAAACGAGCAGATGCGTAAGATGCTGGCCTGCACGGAAAATGTTTGACACAAAAAATAGAAAAGAAAGTTGTCATTGCGAGCGAAGCGAAGCAATCCAAACCATAGAGATTGCTTCGGGCTATCGCCCTCGCAAGGACAGGTGCATGTATACTTATTTATTGCGTTTACCAGAGAACTATGAATAAACCACAGACACATCTTCTTAATGAAAGCAAAAATTCCATGAAGTATCTTTCTAAAACCAGGATCGTATGCACTATAGGGCCAGCATGCAATTCCCCCGCCATGATTGAGGAGCTGATCAACGCCGGAATGAATGTTGCCCGGCTAAACTTTTCCCACGGGACCCTGGCTAGCCACGAAGAAAATATCAACAATATTCGCAGGATTTCAGAGCGTTTACAGAAACCTGTTGCTATTATCCAGGACTTATCGGGGCCGAAAATCAGAATAGGGTCTTTTTCTAAAGAAACTATTATCTTAAGGGCCAATGACCAGTTTACCCTGACGAATAAGATTACCGAAGGAAATGAAAAGGTGGTGTCGGTTACCTATAAGCATCTACCCGACCTGGTTTCTCCCGGCGACACGATTTTATTATGTGATGGTGACATTGAATTAAAGGTCATTCGTAAGGATAGCACGGATATTTTGTGCACGGTTATCGTGGGTGGGGAATTAAACGCCGGCAAGGGAATAAACTTGCCCACAAAGAGCCTGCCCATCCCATCTCTTACCGAAAAGGATAAAGGGGATCTTGCCTTCGGATTGGAACATGATGTAGATTATGTGGCGCTCTCGTTTGTGAGAAATGTGGACGATATCTTACAGTTAAAAGAGATCATACGCAAAAAAAAATAAAGATACTCCGGTAATCGCCAAGATTGAAAAACACGAGGCACTGGAAAACCTTGAAGATATAATAAAAGCCGCAGACGCTATTATGGTGGCGAGAGGAGATTTGGGTGTAGATATCCCGTTAGAAAAAGTACCTTCTATTCAAAAGAAGATTATTTATATTGCCAACAGCTATGGTAAACCGGTTATTACGGCCACCCAAATGCTGGAATCCATGGTTCTTAATTACCGGCCAACCCGTGCAGAAGTTACTGACGTGGCTAACGCTATTCTGGATGGCACAGACGCCGTTATGCTCTCAGAGGAAACAGCGAAGGGGCGCTATCCTGTTGAGTCGGTACGCATGCTATCCAAAATCGCACGGGAAACAGAACCCGGTTTTGTAAGAAAGGATTCTCTTGAAACCTTGCATGGCCGGGATGGTGTAGTTGCCATTCCCGATGCTATCAGCATGGCGACCTGTCAGGTTGCTCGTGACCTTAACACGAAAGCCATTATTACCTGCACTCAAACGGGCAGCACGGCACGGTTTATTTCCAAATATCGTCCCAAACAATATATCCTTGCTGTTACCACGTCATACAACACCTATAGAAGGCTTGCCCTGGTATGGGGCGTTACCCCTATGCTCGCCGAACCCAGTCAGGATACTGATGACATGATGAAAAAAAGCATCGAATCAGCCACGCAGGCCGGCTATATCACGGAGGGGGAAAGGATCGTTATAACCGGCGGTGTACCCGTCTGGCAGCCTGGCTCCACAAATCTTTTGCGGGTCTATTAAAACAATAATTTTATTGTCATCGTGAGCGACAGCGAAGCAGTCTTTTGTTTACTATGTTTACACTAGATTTGTTGTATTGAATTAGACCTTCATCAACTTTCTTCCCTGTTTCCCCCCGTTTACGGGGGGATTGTGGGGTGATTAAAATCCCTGAACCTGAACCACAAGATATCCCTGTCAGGGTTTTTAACCCTGACAGGGTTAACCATTTTTGTTAAAACTTGTCCCTGCATGGTTTGGACAGGGACTGTCAAAATTATCTCTGGAAGACATTATATGCCTGGAAAACTGAAAATGACATTCAAGATACCCGGAACGCAGTGGATACTGGTAATAGCACTGATCGTTTTGTTCATACTTCAAGGGTGTAGTACGATCCAAAGACTTATTGCACCCAGGCCGGATCCGCGGCTTGCTCCTATGCGTGCCGAAGTTATCAACTTTGCCGACATGTTTTTTGATAAGGTTGATGATACGACGTACAAGGTAGCAACTCTTGCCGGTACACCTCAGGCACGGGTTGATACGACCTTATGGCGCATACACTATTGCACCAATGCAATTCAGATTGCCACGGGTCCAAATCCAAAAGCTAATTTAATCGACATGGTTACCATGGCATCCCTTGCCCGCATGGCGATGGAAAATGATGCCATTGAGCGCTTGCTTGGCATTCACACGCAAATTTTGAGAAACACGTTCCGCCGCATGGAGCAGGAGGGATGGGAGATTGCGCGTCGCTACCTTACCCGGGAACAGTTGAGCGACCTCAGGAGATACATACTTGAGTGTCACGAAAGGTATCCGAATAGCATTCTCGTTGGTAATGTACGTCTGGCAGAATACGCAAATATCCGCACAAAATCCGGCAAGAAAACGAACGTAGGTTCTGAGCTGATAGGAATCTTGATTTTTGATCCCTTCAGCGGACTTGATCCGGCAGTCCGGGAGGTAGAAGCGCTTCGTGATTTTGCTGATCGTAGTATGTTCCAGTTGGAACGGTTTCCCATTATCATGCGCTGGCAGATGGAAATGCTGTACAGCCGCATACTCCAGGCACCTGAGAGTCACGGACTTTTTAAAGACATTTCGCGCGTTAGCGAATCAACGGAACGGTTTTCTCAGGCGGTAGCCATGCTGCCAGACCACCTTACTAAGGAACGAGAGGGGTTCTTTCGCGATCTTGATACCGAGATGTCGAGAATCACCAGTCTCCTGGGTCAGTTAGAACAGACGGCAACTCATGTGAGACAGGAAGGAGACTCCCTTGTTACGAAACTGTTTCGCACAGGCGTTCTTTTGATTGTGGTTTTCTTTGTTGGACTGGTTATCTCCCTGGTGGTATACCGTCTGATATCCCAGCGGATACTGCCTGCTTCAAAACAATAATTAAAGTAGGGGCGAAGCATTTGCTGTAATTGTCATGAACGCATTCATACCAGGACGAGCAAATGCTTCGCCCCTACCCTGCACAATAAGTTTATAAGGTTTGGATTGCTTCGTCGTTCCTCCTCGCAATGACAACGCTCTCTTTTCGTCTACTATAGATTAAGTGTCTGCTGGCTGCACGACCTCAGCGAGTCCCGCGTTGTGTCTTTACAGGGACTCTACGATGCGACGCTCCATATAAGAAAAGAAAGGGTTATACCGGAGGCGCATAAACTGATCGACCGGGACTTCCAAAACACCTTTTTCCCCGCGCGGTTCAACCATCCCCAAAACGAAAAATCCCTTCTTTTTCAAATCCTCCCGATCGCCATAGAGCGGGTCATCAGGGGAAAACGGGATCGCTACATGCGACAGGGAATAAATCCCTCTTGGCCACTCGATATCCAGGGATTCCTGGGTAATTGCATCCGATCCGGCAGCGCGTGTCTCGGCAACGACCCGCAAAGTGTCCGGTGTTTGGTTGGTAACGAGCGTCCAGGCATAAGGAAGACCGGTTTCTCCCTTAAGACTGCTTAAAAAAGCGTCATGGCGGTCTTTGATAAATGGCCCTAACGCGGCGAATCGATTCACATCGAAAAGAACAAGCTCATGTCCGTTTGGCTTGAGCTGATTATAAAGATGCGTCACCAGAGAAGGGGCGAGAACCGTGGAATCTACCACAGAAGAAAACGCTTGAATGGGCGGAAGCTGCTCCAGGGTTCCATTATTCTTAAGTTGCCCGATCTTTTTTTTGTGTCAAACGCATCAATTGGTACAGGTGATGACCAGCGATTTTTGGAAAAGAATTATACTTGAACGGGTCATACTCCGGTTCGATGGACTCCCACGCAATTTTTTGAAAGTATGGAATAAAGCTCAGCACCCGATGCCAGCCCGAAAACGCTACAAACCGGGTAATACCAATGGCCGGTGAGAAAAGAAAGAGTTTTTGTGGCTTTATCCTTGATTCATCATCGACACTGTTCAGGGTATAATACGTGGCAATCAACCCTCCGTTGGAATATCCACCAAGGAAAAAGGGTGCATCAGGGCCTATCACAGAACGGACATGCCGCGCGGCTAAATCTGTAGCCGCCACCCAGTCCTTCCACGTGGGGATCTTCAGCATTGCCGGAATGGTTCCGTGTCCCGGCAACCGCAAAACCAGGACATAATACCCCTGCTGGTAAAAAATATGCGCCAGCGCTCTCATAGAATAGGGACTGTCCGATAGTCCATGCAACAGGAGAACTCCACCTTTGGGATGCTCAGGATGGAGTTCAACCGTTCTGTTCCAGTTCTTTTCCTGATGGTCGGGGTGGCAAACCGACTCTGTGTAATACCTGTTTAAGATGTACTGGTCTTCTTTCGTGATCCGCTGGTCAACAGACACCTTTAAATCCTCAAAGAGCCGGTCTTCCCGTTTGAGATAGTCCGCAAAGGTGAAGCCTGGCTTCATGTCACTCGCCCTGAATTCAGGGGACAGACGGGTTGTGTGCCAGATTTTCAAATCGGGCATCCGCCGGGCGTCAAAACCGCGAATCAGGATAATGGTGGCAATAACTGCTACCAAACATACCGTAAGTGTTACGATCCAGGAAAGAATTCGTTTGCCAAGCTTCATAGCGTTCATGCTCATCCTCCAAAAAATCAGATTGCCGGGATTGCCTTGGCACCCCGGAGGTTAAGGGAATTTCATTGCGTCTTTACCGTTTCTTTTATCTTCTGCCGGGCGATAATCTGTTCGTAAGCCAGATAGTACTTAAATATATTGCTGACGTATTGCACTGTTTCACGGCCAATATCCCTGGCGGCAACTACCTCCACATTTCTAAACCAAACATTCGGATTCAGTCCCATCGTGGCAGCCTTCCTGCGAAGACTGGAGATCTTTGCAGGACCCGCATTGTAGGACGCAAACGCAAAGAGATGCTTGTTGATCTGGTCCATGGGTTCATCTTTGAAATAGCGGTTTAGTATAAACCTCAGGTATTTTACCCCGGCATGAATGTTGTTTTCTACCGTATTAATGCCTGGAATATTCACATTTGAATCAGCGGCAGTACTTGGTAGTAATTGCATGATTCCAACTGCACCAGAGGGACTTTTGGTATTCTGTTCCAGTCTGGATTCCTGATATGCCTGGGCAGTAATCATGAGATAATCAAAATCATACATCGTCGCATATTTCTGAAAAAGTTCGACAACGGCCTGAAATTTCTTTATTTCTTTATCAGCTACATTGTTCTTTATCCAGTCGGCGGTACGCAGGTATTTTTTCAATAAAATATTTCCAAACAAGGTCCCCTTTTTGTGCGTCTTCACAAACTTATTAACAACGGTTTTCAGTTCAGGACTATTCTTGCGGAATGCCCATCCGATTTTGCTGCTGGTGTTGATAGGAATATTCTTATGCAGATGGATTTTGTTATATACTTTGGACCAGAATTCACCTACATGACTATCGATTACGGTTATAGGATAAATGCCTGAATTCACCATCTCCAGGATGTCTTCCGATTCAAGGTATTCACTGACGAACTGAATTTTTATCTCTGCCTTTCCCGATTTTCGAAAGAGCTCGTTCAGACACTTCAGGCTTTCAAAATAACTGCTGGACTGCCGGATATAAATTTCTTTGCCAGCAAGATCGTCCAGGGTGGTAATCGATGGGGATACAGGACCGGTTACGATGAGTTCGCTGACGTTATCATAAACAGGATCAGAAAAGTCCACAAACTTAAGTCTTCCCGGAGTGATCGTAAGATTTGCAACAGCCAGATCTCCTCTCCCTTCCATCAACCTGATATCAACTGATCCCGGCCAACGAGAACGAAAACCAGATGCACTTTTAAGTGCCCTTTGTTTAGCTTTTCATTAATTTGTTTCTCAAATTCTTTGAGGGCTTCATACGTTATGCCCTTCTCTTCTGCTTTATCGAGAAAGTACATCGTTTTGCTGTAAACAACCAGAGCACGGATCAACCTCCTTTTTACCATCCCGTTGAAATCGCCAGTCCAGGGTTGTAATATCTTCGCCTCAATTTCCGGAGGCATTCCTGTTTTTTGGGTATTTGGGGATTGTTTCGAAGACTCATCTTGCTGAGGCGTGGAAACAACATCCGCCAGCAATTGCTGTCTCTTCAGTCCACTGCTAAGGGCGGAAACAAACAGTAAAATTAGTGCAACCACCGTAGAAAATGCCTCTCTTCTCATATTTCAACGCTCCTTATTCATGCTTATGAAAGGGTATTAAATACGATTTACCCTGTTGCTACAGGGTAGCTAACCAACAATACAAGGGCAACACTCAGCACGAATGCGCCTATGGCTAACATCGCAATTCGGTAACTGCTGTTTTCAAATTGCGTTGAGACACCGCCAAAGAACAGGACTGATGCAAAGAGTACCGTGAGCATGATGTACTTATCAGAATTTTCATTTGCCTGTTTTGCTTCCTCAAATTTTTGAGCAGCTTCTTCACTCAATCGTTTTGCTTCCTGTTCTGGTTCAAGGCGATATTCCTCCATAACAAAAGGATGCGGCGGCGCCTGGTCGTTCTGGAATGGTTTTGTCGCAAGCCATGCAGCGATTGCTTGCTTTAATTCCGGTCTGAAACGGTCGAAAAAAAAATCTGCAAGAGAATCTTTGTGACGTTGTTTCCCTTTGAGGTACTCAACAAAAAGTATTGCATCCATTGTGCGCATTTGTCCTGCACGTATGGTATCTTCCGAACTCTTGCGCCCCAGTGCATTCACCGTACTGAGCCGAAATGTTTGAATCCCACCCCATCGTGTAGCCTGGTACGCACACCATGCTGAAGCTATCGTTGCCAGTGCAAGGATAATGGTTGTTGCCAACTCAATGAAATGTTTTAAGCGTTCCTTTTCATCGTGCGTGTGTTCATTTGCCATAATTATCCCATCCTTACCTAACCCGAACAAGTCGGAAAAGAATATTTTTTTGTTTCTCACACAAAGACACCGAGACACAAAGAAATACATAAATAATTGAGTGACGAATATCGAACAAGGAATTTTGAATCATGTGGTTTTCTTGATAAAAAAGATGCCGGGTTTCCACATGCTACCGTTCGACGGTTAACCCCGCACCCCGAACTTGCCGAACGGTAACCGTTTCGTTTTCTGAAAAAGTATCGGCAAAAGCTCCTTTAGGAGCGATCTATTTATAGACAAACCATTATGCCATAATCAAGCTCCATCGGAGCGGCATGTTGTTTCTGTGTTTCACATGACGCTCCTATGGAGCTAAGATTTTGTATATCGCATCTTCTATAAACATCTCACCTACGGGGCTGTTTTTCAAAAGACTGTTCAGATGAGGTTTACGCAAAGTTTTGAGCATTGAGTTTTTTGTCATTCGGAAACTGTTTCGTATTTCGATATTCGTATTTCGAATTTGGTTGCGGCCAGAGTCCGCGCCAGGTGAGTACTTTCCTTATTCATAAGAAATATTTTTGCTGAAAACATCAAAATAGGTTTTATAAGACCCCTAATGTTTTCGTGGCGAAAAATGTTCATGGAAATATGGAAATGATGTATATTAAAAATGGTTTCTCTTTTTGCATGTCCTGATTTCTGGAGAGAACGACAAAAGAAAGTTGTCATTGTGAGGGCGATAGCCCGAAGCAATCTCTCAGTTATGGATTACTTCGCCCTGCTCGCAATTGCATTTACCTGCATACTTATTTAAGACGTTCACGATAGATTCTATTCTCACGGCTGTCTGTGTTACATTTTCCCTTGACACTGCTTAAACGATAGGGTATGTTACCTCCTACAAAAATCCATTCAACATATGCTACTCACAATGAATATCGTACGATAAGGGCAAACCCTGAGTGATCAGGGGACGCAAAGTAACAGGGTCTTGAGAATGACAAGGACGTAGTTTGCTAAAGACTTGCTTGCGGGTGAAAAGACAGCCTTACTGCCGAAGATGTTTTCAATAAACATTTTTTGCAGGAAGGCTTTTTTTGTTTTTAGGACAGTTGTGCCAAAGCGCCTTTGAGATAATTATGGCGAAGGAATTGTTTTCGTAATAAAATGGCAGACGGCAATCTGATAGAAAACACTGCCCCTCTCTTTATAAGAATCCTGTACAGGGATAGCATATGCCTATGGAAAAGTTTGTCGTAACATTAAAGACCGTCACGCCGTTATTTCTTGGCGGGGCAGAGCCAGTAAAGCCGGTTGAGCTCCGTGCGCCTTCAATCAAAGGGATGATGAGATTCTGGTATAGGGCGATGCATGGGGAATCGTCACTAGAAAAATTATATAAAAAAGAAGCGGCTCTTTTTGGCGGAAGCGGTGATGGAGAAGGAAGAAGCAGGGTTGTAATAAGAATGCCTTCGCCTTTGAATAAAGATGAGGTGAAAGACAGTTTGTGGGATGTGATTCCTCATAAAAACGAGGTTTCAAAGAAAGGAGTTTCGTATCTTGTTCCAACCGATAAATCTGCCGGCATTTTCTACCTCCTCTATTCAATGCTGCTTCCCAGGCGAGAACGACCATTTATAAAGGCAGATTCCTCAGGGTTTCAGATAATCCTTCAATCCCATGACACGAATGCCTTAAAGCAATCCCTTGCAAGCCTCTGGTGTGCCGTGTATATGGGGGGTTTTGGTGCAAGATCAAGACGTGGTGGCGGCAATGTTGTGGCAACCGACGTTCATGCTATTTCAAGGCGTAATGATTTTTCCTTGAACTTTGTTCCGGCAGGGGAAACAGCCAGGAAGTTGCCAACTGGCTTACCTCCAATTTTCATGAGGCAAAGGGTATAATTTCAGGCGGCAAGAACGATTGGATATCAACCTATTCAAACCTGAGTCTTTCCCGATTCATAATCTGCCGGAATTGTAAAACAACATGGCTTGAGGCTCTCAATGAAGTTGGAACGATATTCAAGGAGTTTCGAAATTTGCATAAACATGATATATGGGGTACAGCCTCTTTTGGATTGCCTGTTGTGCATGGGATAAGAACAGGAAACAGAATGACGGTAAAAGGTAGTATTCAGAAAACCGACATGGAACGCAGGGGTTCGCCGCTGATTTTAAAAATCATCAGGGCAAAAAATAGTTATTACTGGTTCGTTTTACTGCTTGCCGGCGAATTTTTGCCTGAAGGCGGTGTAATAAAAGCAAACAGTGCTACTCAAAAACCCGATTACCGATTGCTGGACGAGTTCTGGTCAAAGGTAAAAAACAAGGGGGAAGAATATATACTTTCAAAACCTCAGGCGCTTCACGATTTGACAGAGAAAATCAACAGAACGATGAACCCCGAAAAGATTATCCTCTACGGTTCAAGGGCAAGGGGTGATTTTCACCGGCATTCCGATACGGATATTGCCGTTGATACCAATGGAAGCATAGAGGATATAAAAGCAGCAGGCGCCGTAGATATCGTTAATTACCGGAAGATTGATAAAAGACTAAAGGATAAAATAGACAAAGAAGGTATCCTGTTATATGAGAGAAAGAGTTGAAAGATTTTTTGTTGATTTTGCAAAGGCGGTAAAGAATCTTGAGACGGCTATTGATACCGCTATCGATGAACTTGATATGGACGGCACCATTAAACGGTTTGAGTTGTGCTATGAGCTTTCATGGAAGTTAATAAAGGAGTATCTCGCGGATAAGGGCGTAATCGTCAAAAATCCAAGAGATTGTTTTAAAGAGGCATTCGCAAATGATCTTATCCATACTGAAGATGTCTGGGTAAAGATGCTGGAAGACAGAAATTATCTGGTGCACACCTACACATTTGAGGAGTCAAGGAAGATATTTGGGCATATAAAGGATTTGTATCTGGCAGAATTTAAACATCTTTATAGAATAGTAGATCAATCAGGTATAAGATGAGATAAACTAATATGGAAAAACTCACGGTAACCTTGAAGACCATTACACCGGTGTTTCTTGGCGGGGCAGATGGAAAAACTCCTGAACTCCGTGCGCCATCAATCAAAGGGGCGATGCGTTTTTGGTGGAGGGCGATGAATGGGGATTTATCTATTGAAGAATTAAGAAATAAAGAAGGCGCGTTGTTTGGCAGTAGCGATGAGGGTGTCGGCAGGTCTAAATTTGCTTTAAAAATCATTTGTAATTCTAACTTGAAAACAAATTCATATAAGCCTGTCCCCACAAAAACTTTTACAGCACAAGCATTTGTTCCTGAACAGGATTTCACTCTTTTATTGACTGCAAACAGGAGATTTAAAGAATTTGAAATGATTTGTGATGTTCTTAAAGTCTCCTTGCTGCTTGGCGGACTTGGTAAAAGGAGCAGACGTGGTTTTGGAAGTTTGGAGATTGGCAAGCCTGCCCCTCCTCAATGCAATTCCATTGAGGATCTGTTTAAGATTTTGGATTTAACCAAACCAGACACCTTTGTATTGAACGGAGATAAAATAGAAAAAATTAAACCTGCTCATGTAGAGGCAGAATATCCGTATATCAAAGAAATTGAGATTGGTAAAGCACCTGCTTCTTGGGAAGTCCTGATAAATAAAATTGGCGCGGCGGCCTCTGTTCATGATTGTTATCATACAGGATTTGCTGATCCATACCGTTTTGCCTCCCCTATCTATGTGTCTGTCATTAAAAAGAACAACGGTCAGTGCCTGCCAATAATCACTACATTGCATTGTGCATTTAAGGAGTCAGTTGATAACTTGAAGAATGCCAAAAAGAGAATAGATAATACTCAAAAATTTAAGGACGCCATATTATGACAAAACACCTTTTCCTTTTTGCCATAGCGCCGGTTCAATCCTTTATTGAACAAGCACGAAAGACCCAGGATTTGTATGCGGGAAGTTTCCTGCTTTCTCATCTTTGCAGAACGGCAGGACGTAAAATGAAGACTGATTACCGTGGTGACATTATTTTTCCCGATATAGAAAACAAATCAATCCCCAACCGTTTTGTTGCCATTGTTGACGCCAAGGGAGATAAATTAAAGGAGATAGGAGATGATCTGCAACAGGCTGTGGAAGAAGAGTTCAAGAGGATTGCTAATTCTATTATTACAAAATTAGAGACAAGTAAAGCTAACGGCTTTGATGAACAAATTAGCAGTTATTTTACAATCAACTGGCTTTTCTTACCATATAATGAAAAGGATTATAAGCGGTGTTACTCGGAGATAGAATCTTTCATGGGGGCTATGAAAACGGTCAGGGCATTTCAGCAATTGCCGGATTCTGAAAAGGGAAGAAAATGCTCTATCTGTGGCGAGAGGAATGTAAAGTTTTATCGGATGACAGAGAAAGAAAAAAAAAGATGCGGATGTTAAGAATAGAAAACTATTTTCAAGCAATGTGCATGTTGTGGGAAACAAAAACTATGAGCCTATAACACTACGATATTTGCGGGCGGGTGAAGGGACATGCGCAGTTTGTTTTACTAAGAGGCTACTTGATAAAGCAAGTGTTAATGATTACGAAGCCAGTTTTCCATCAACAGCAAATATTGCCCTGTTTGAGGCATTTAATCAGCTAAAAGAAAAACGCAGCGATTTAATCCGTCTTATTAATTCTGATGATTATGAGCCGCAGGACATTTTTGCCATCAAAAACGATAACACAATAGAAGATGACACTAAAAAAGATGCTACACAAAAACTTTATGATGCTTTAAAGGAAAACAAAATAGATTATTCCTCATACTATGCTGTTATGCTTTTTGACGGTGACAGCATGGGAGAATGGCTTTCAGGGGACAGAATAAAAGAAGGCAGGCTAAAAGAGTTCCACGAAGCATTGACAGGAAAACTTGGTGACTTTGCAAATAAAGTAAGGAATATTATTAAAGAACCGAAAGGAGTAACGGTTTACGCTGGCGGAGAAGACTTTCTCGGCTTTTTCAACCTTAACCATCTTCTTGAGGACATAAAAAACGCTTCGCAATGAATTTGATGCATTGGTAAACATGCCTTTGAAAAAAGAAGGCTTTTTTCAGAATGAGTCAAGCAATATGACATTTTCTGCCGGTGTGGTTATTGCCCATATCAAGACGCCTCTTTCAGAGGTGTTGCATTGGGCAAGAAAAATGGAGCATGAGGCAAAAGAGATGGATGACAATAAAGATGCCTTTGCCATTGCTGTGCTAAAACATTCAGGAGAGATAGAAAAGACCGTTTTCAAATGGCGATTGGATGACAGGTATATTACAGAGACGGTTTCACAAATAGTATCTGAAATCAATAAAGACCGTCTGTCAAATACATTTATCAAAAGGCTAAATCAGGAGATGCTCAGGCTCATGGGTAAAGGCAGCCAATTTGCGGAAAACCAAATGATCGAAACCGAGATGAAAAGACTGTCAATACGTTCCTGCATAAAAGCCAAAGATGAAAGCAAAGAGGATTTTGAAAAACGGAAAGAAAGGATAGCAGAAGAACTGCGGCTATCAGAGATTCTCATGAAAAGTAAAAGCATGAACAATTTCCTCTCGTTTCTCAATATCGCCGATTTTATTGCGCGTCAGGTTAAAGGGGGGGCAAATGAGAATTAAGATAGATGCCCTTGATACTTTATTCTTTAGGGACGGCAAACCCTTTACTATGGGTGCAGAGACTTGGGGGAGCGGGATATTTCCACCGTATCCGTCAATGGTTTATGGAGCCTTACGGTCGCTCTATTTTTCTTATAATATCAGAGAACTGGAAAAGGCTGCATCCTTCGATGAACCAAATTCAAATGATCCCACAGCGCCCCTCATTCTTAAGGGGCTATACATTCAACATAGAAATGCGCTTATTTTTCCGACGCCGCTAGATTGTGTAGAGGAAAAAGGGAACAAAGAAAAGAATCTCATAGTTCTGAAACCTCAGAAAGCGCTGTTCGTCAGTAATTGCACAACCGCCGGGATATTGCAGACGGACAGCAAAAAACAGATTAAAAATGCAGACGACGGATGGATTGATTCATCAACACTTGGAGAGTATTTAAACGGGAATCATAACAGCATGTATTACTCAAAACTATCCGATTCTGTTTTATCTGAAGCGAAGATTGGGATAGGCAGGAACAATCAGACCCGTACTGCCGAAGATTCAATGCTGTATCGGGTAGAAATGAAAAGACTCAAGGATATATCCATTGTTGTTGATATTGAAGGATTGAACCTTTCTGCCAAATCAGGGCTTATGAAGTTGGGCGGGGAAGGCAGACCCGCATTCTTTACGGTAAACGATAGTTTGCCCATAGACGCTTATGAGCTTCCCGACAACAAGTTAAAGCTCTACTTGGCGACTCCGGCTATTTTCACAAACGGATGGCTGCCGAAACAAATAGATACAAAAACGCTTGAAGGTAATATGAACGGTATCAAGTTAAAACTCGTAACTGCCGCCATAGGAAAACCTGTCTATATTGGGGGGTTTGATATAAAAAAGGGACCAAAGCCAATGAAGCGGGCTGTGCCTGCAGGCAGCGTCTATTATTTTGAACTTCAGGGGTCTTATAGTAAAGCACAGGTTATTGAGGCATTTCACAATAAAGCAATCAGTGACGATGAGATTTATAAAAAACAAGGATTTGGTATTGCGTATGTGGGGAGATGGGCATAAAAATGATAAAGAATCAAAATTAAGAAAACTGGAGGTTTCTTTATGTTTAAGAAAGCAAAACTGTTTTTCATAATCTGCGAAACGCCGCTGCACTGTGGCAGCGGCAATAACATCGGAATTGTGGATTTGCCGATACAGCGAGAGCGTCATACGGACTTTCCAAAGGTTGAAGGTTCAAGTCTGAAAGGGGGAATCAGAGAGGCATTTGAAGAACTTGTAGATATTAAAGATAAAAAAGCGGTATTTCTTGAGACCCCGTCTAAAGAGAAACTTAAGAAAGTTTTCAGTTCTGCCATTGAAGAGTATTGGAAAGATAAAGACGGTAATGCTCTTATCAAATTCAACGAGGCAATCTTCCTTTCTTTTGGCCCGGAAGAAGGGAGCGACTATGCAGGAGCGCTGGGGTTTTCCGATGCGAGGCTTTTGCTCTTTCCAGTCAAATCAATGAAAGGTGTTTTCGCATGGGTTACCTGTCCACAGGTGCTTGAACGGTTTAAAAATGATTTCAAACTTTGTGGAATTACCCTTCCCTTTGAGATGCCAAAAGAAAACGCTGCCTCGAATGGATGCTCATTATTTATTAAGGATAACAGGATTGTGCTTGAGGAATACACCTTTGAGATAACAAAGGACAGCGATGCAAACGGCAATTGCACAAAACTTACAGAGTGGCTATCACAAAATCTTTTTCCCGCCGGAGGGAGTCAGTTTTGGATGGACAAAATCAAGAAAGATATTGTGATTATTCCAAATGAGGAGTTCAGGGATTTTGTAACCCTCTCGACCGAGGTAATCACAAGAACAAAGATAAACAATGAGACAGGCACTGTGCAAGACGGCGCTTTATTTGACGAGGAATATTTACCATCCGAGACAATCCTTTATTCACTTGCCCTTGCATCGCCTGTATTTAAAAAGGAAGATGCGGATAAAGGCATATTTAAACAAAACGGAAAAACCGAAGAAGAACTGGTTATGGAATTCTTCACCAATGGTCTTCCAGAGGTCATTCAACTAGGCGGAAATGCGACTATCGGCAAGGGTATTATCAGAACAAAGGTTCTGGAGGGGGGCACGCAATGACGGATAAACTTACTCTCCAGAAATCTATTGAACGAGAAAGGGCAAAACGTGCTTATCAATGTGCTGAAGAAGGCAGCAAAATAGATAAAAGCAACGAATATAAAGCATATGTCCAAAAAATTCCTATGCTTATCAAAACCAATGGACTCGGCGCAGCCTTTGCCTTTGTCAAAGCCAAAAGCAGTGATGATAAAGGTAAGGTCGGTTATGCTTATAAATTGATTTATGAACAGACCACAAATTGGCTAAAATCCGAACCAAAAGAACTTATTGTGGATAAATTATCACTCAGGAAGAAGGACGGATCAATTGAAGAAAAAGACTTGATTGAAGTCCTGATTAACCTTAACTCTTCGGAATATCGTGCCGTCACCAATGAGGTTTTCGCCTTTTTTATCTGGCTCAAACGTTTTGCTGTAGGGTTGATTGAGGAATAAGCTGATGAGTGAGAAGGGAAAACTTTATATATCCAAAACCAAAAGTGGGTTTGCCGGACAAGTGGAAATAAATGGTAAGAAAATGCCCGTACCGGCATTTTATATCATAAGGAACGATTCCTATAAGGCGCTGAGTGTGAAGTAGTGAGAGAAAAAGGCCAAATCATAAAGATTGCCATTGGAGGTATAGAACTTGAAAGAAAAAATGAAGTGGCTAAAAAGAAAATTATTAACCATGAAAATAAAACAATGGAAAAATCAGGAGCCAAAATAAATATGCCGGCGGAAAATCTTTATTCTATAGCCAATACAAAACTGCCATCTGATACGAGAGGGTTGCTGAAACATGCCAATATTGATAATCTTTCCTTAAAAATCAACAAAACAGCAAACTTCATTTTTAACAAGGAAAAACAGAAGGAAGAAGTCGTCTTATATAAAACTGAATTTAAAGATAAAAACGATGGTGATAAATGGAAAAAATTTAACATAGGTTTAGACATAAATTTTTCTCAGGATGATTTTGCAAAAATAGGATTGCGGCATAAGGATTCGATTTCTAAATTGCTTGGTGTTAACAATATCAAATCCTCTTTTTTCTCCCCTGACTGGCGGCTTATCGTGGGCATCGGACACGAATCTGCTTATGAAACATCTGTAACACTGCATCACGTTTATGGTATCCCTTATATTCCAGGTCAAGCAGTAAAGGGAGTAACAAGAAGTTGGATAATAACTGAAGTATTTGAATGCAAAGAAGGCAATAAAGATGAAGGCGCTTTAAGTGATAAACTATTTTGCCGCATCTTTGGCAGTCCGAAAGATAGTATTATCGGTGAACATCAAGGTTCAGTCATGTTCTTCGATGCCTTTCCTCTCACAGTTCCAAAACTTGAGGTTGATATTATGAATCCGCACTATGGGGATTACTATGGTAAAGAAATGGTTAACAAAAAACCTGTTCCTCCGGCGGATTATCTCAAACCTGTTCCGATACCATTCTTAACTGTTGGCAAGGGGACAAATTTTGAATTTATTGCCGGGATGAAAAAGCCTTTAGGGGCTAAGGATGTCTTACCGGAAGGGCAGACAAGCCTCATAATTTCTACATGCAAAGATTTGAATTTAGACTCAACTCTCCCCGAAGTTGCCATGACGTGGCTCAGAAAGGCGTTGAATGAACATGGCATTGGCGCAAAGACTGCTGTTGGGTATGGGTATTTCACGTAGTTGAGGGAATAACATAATGATGAAAATAATGAAACACTGCCCGCTTAAAGGGATAATTGCAGCCATAGCGACCCTTTTCACCGGCAGCTGGGCTTCAGATGCCCTTCAGGGTGGTCTTCCATTCAAAGAATTTTGGACGTTTCCTCCACAGTATGCATGGGTAGTGAGACTGGCTATTATTGCGTTTTTTTATCTTTTTCTTTTTTTAATGCTGTATCAATACAGAATATCGTTTTTCCCGGTAAAAAGTCTGTCAAGGGCTGAAGTTGTGCCACACAAATGCCTTGTCATCCCTGTTTCTACGCCGTATCCATTGAACAAAGCGGACGATGTTCTCATTTGCGTTGAGAACGGGGCATATAAAATATCCGTGCAAAAAGAAGGAACAATGATAGAAGTTCCGCAGAAGGATATTACTCATGACATCCAACTACTCGAAGGAACACGGTGGTCGTGGCAGCAGATGTTGCGGTGCATAGAGCCGCACAAGGACAGGATTAAACATATATATCTGATAGGTTCGCCGTGTCCGGACGGAGAGGAGAAAAAAGGCTCTTACAACTCATTATGCGCGGCAGAGTTTCTCATAAACCATTATCTGAAGAATAGCGATGTAAAGGTGCGTAAACACCCTTTTCCTGTTGATTTTGAAGATTTTGATGGACTTACAAACGCATTCAATAAAGCAATAGCAGAATTTAAGCTGGAAGGAATCTCCGAAAAACATATTATTATTGATATAACAGGGGGACAAAAACCGGCCAGCATCGCAGGGGCGATTGTAACACTGGACAAGAACGTAACTTTTCAATACGTCCAGCCAAAACCTGATAAGTCAGGCAAATATAAAGTCCTGGCTTATGATGCGATTATCCAGCCGCCGACTTTCTAATGCATGAGGTTTGTGACCATTGATAACCATTGAAATGAACATCTTTTTCACCGGCACAGCCAAATTATCAGACCTTGACCGCTATATCCAAAAGGCAAAGGAGCTTGCCGGAGAGGGGAACGACGTCGTCCTCACGGGCGCAGGCCCCGTATGGCTCTATCTCAAGATTGCCCATGCCCTGCACGGCAAGGCAAAGAGCCTGAAGTACCGCTCCCCGGTAACGGGGGACGTCCTGATATTCGACCACAATCCTTATGAATAACTGGCGTCTGAAAAAACTCATAACGCTGCAAAGCCGCAACCAAATTCCCCGTCTTTCCCCTTTATCCCCCCCGAAGGGGGAGAGGGGTGGAAGGGGGGTGTAAAAAAAACTTCCGAAAAAAAGAAAGATTTTACATAGCAATACTATATTGCAGTATCTAAGTCTGTCTTTACCGTATCATGCCTGTACTACGTGATTATATTTTTAACAAGAAGGAGATAAAATAAATGAAATTTGTCAGAATCACGGTTAACCCGAAGCAGATGGGTGGTGTGCCTTGCATCCGCGGATTGCGCATCCCGGTGGCAACCGTTGTGGGAATGGTTGCCGATGGCATGACCGAAGAAGAGATCCTCAGGGCTTTTCCCGATCTGGAAGGCAATGACATACGCGAGGCGCTGCAATATGCGGCAGAGGCAGTGCGGGAACGTGAACTTCCCCTGGTACATCTCACGTGAAATTTCCAGGAGATAACGCATTGTCATATGTAGTGGCGGAAGGTCTCCGTCAGGCCGGGCATGATGCAAAACATGTCCGAGAGTATGGGATGCAGGCAGCGGATGATAGTGCCATCTTTGCGCTTGCTGCCCGTGAAGAGCGTGTGGTTATTTCAGCGGATACCGATTTTGGCACTCTTCTCGCGCTACGGCAGGAGACTAAACCCTCTGTGATTCTTTTCCGCATTCTGTCTCAGCGGCGTCCCGGAAAGCAAGTTGCTCTCCTGCTTGCCAACTTGCCGAATATACTTGATGCCTTAATGCAGGGCAGCATTGTCGTTTTTGAGGAAAAGAGGCTTCGTATTCGTTCATTACCAATTATGGACAGAGAAACGGAAAAGCAATCGTAGCGTATAGTGTATCTTGCGCTCCCAGCCATACTGGAGTGTAAAAGGTCAATGACGTATGCCTTAGATTTAGCGTTAAACAATGATTCACAACACCAGCACCACCATAATCTGTCCTTGCAACGACGGCGAAAGCCGTTTGATTATCGATATTGCTGAAAAACTTTCCTTTGATGTCCGCATATCAACACAAGGATGGGGGGCAGTGCTTTCACAAGAACCCGATGAGACCTTTGCCGGTTTAAAGAAGAATGTAATTGTCGTAGAGATGCCAGGTATCCGGAAAGAAAACGAATTAAAAGATAAAGGGCATAATCTCTTTGTGATAGACCATCACAAATATCAGGATATGGACAGGTCATATCCGGTAAGCTCACTGGAGCAATTCGCCTGCCTGATTTCATATACCCTCAACCGGTGGGAGATGGGGGTTGCCCTGAATGACCGGGGATATATCCCTGCATTGAGAAAACAAGGATACGCAGAAGATGAAATACTGGAGATACGGCAGTATGACCTTGAGGCGCAGGGCTATAAACCTGAATATTTTGAAATGCTGAGACGAGATTATCTGAAAGGCAATAACCGGGGTCAGGATGTATACGTTGTAGAGACAACTTGTGAAAAGACCTCATATTTGTCAGACCTGCACTTCTTCGAAAATGAGAAAAGGATACATCGTATCGATTTGATCGTATTCACGGCAGGCGCCGAAGATACGATGCAAAAGATCACCTTTTACGGCTCTCCTGCGCGGGCAAAAGCACTTCAGGAAAAATTTGGCGGCTATTCCGGCGGAGATGAAAAGGTCTCCATGTTCTGGGGAATGGATATAACCAACCCCATGACGAAGGAAGCATTTTTACGAGTCTTTGATCTTTTAGTTGATTGTACGATATGAGCAGAAGTCGGGTTGCTATTTACAGGCATCCTTTCTATGCCGAACATGATAAATGATTACAACCCTATTTCCCGTGTCAACCTGATAAATTACGCCTTCGGCGACTTTCCCTCCCTGTCTCCCCCAGTTTACGGGGGGATTGTGGGGGTGTTCGAAATTCCTTAACGTTAAATTACACGATAATCCCCAACTCGTAAACGGTAGCATGGATCTGATCCTTTCAGTTTTTTGGATTGAACTGGAAAGGGGTTATCGGCAAGACCTCTTATAGCATCAGGAATTTTTAGAATGAATTGTCTGTCAATTTTTTTTCGATCATGTTCTCATGAAGTCCTCAGCTCAATTTTATAAGAGCCCATCGGCTTTTAACCTTTTTTTGTAACCGTTTTGTTTTTTGAAAAAGTATCAGGAAAAGCTCCGTTCGGAGCGACATGTTTATAGGCAAACCATTATACCGTAATCAAGCTCCATCGGAGCGGTATGTTGTTTCTGTGTCTTACATGACGCTCCGCTGGAGCTAAGATTTTGTATATCGCATCTTCTTCCCCCCCTGTTTCCCCGTAAACGGGGGGA
>AYTS01000086.1 GCA_002009475.1 Candidatus Brocadia carolinensis
AACAATAAGATTCGGGTAATCCAAAGAAGGGCTTACGGGTTACGTGACGAGGAGTATCTCCGACTGAAAATCCTTACCTGTATGCTCAAGGAAATATAAAATGACCCACACGACTACGCGATGACCCAAAATTCTTTTCCAACCTTGAAAGGAACTTTTAGAATAAGCATTCTGTGTGTTTCAGGAAATTTCACTTCCAGAAATACTTCACACTTGCTCGTATCTGAATAACGCAACTTAAAAAGTCCGGCAACTGCTGAACTATTTGCTTCAAGTTGTGTCCATATTTGTTTAATCCGTTCCGTCATTTCCGTCGGTTAAGTCAAGTTCTTCTGGATACTCATATTCTTTTCTGAATTGTTCGTTCACTGCATATTCAATTTTCTCATCGTTCTCAATTTCGGGAAAACTCACCGCAATACCAATTACCGGAACATCTGATATTAATTCTGTTTTTTCTATTGGTGAACGAAAACAATTTTTATTTAGAGGATAAATTAAAAGCAATCCGTTTTTACTATTCCGCTGCCATTTTATTCTTTTTCTACTTGGCATTTCAGGCATATCTTTTTTGCCTTCTTCTTTGTAATCCGTTTCCGTCTGTGTCTTTGCAGAACTTACTTCTTCTACTGTCAAATCAATTAATTCATGCCTATGGTCGGTGATATTATATTTCGCAACTTCATAATCATTTGGGTCATTACTAATGTTTGTTCTGTCTGTTAATCCAACTTTTGTTGTCAATCCTGAAAACTCAAATTCATCTTCTGGTTTTGCCGTTGAATTATTTATCAATGCTACTGTCCAGTTTACAAGGTTTCCTTTTTTAGTTTGAGCATTGATGTAATCAACCATTTTGTTTGTGTCAATTACTTCCTCACCAATTTTATATTTCAGAAGAAAAGAAGTTATCGAATTGAAATTATTTTCTCCTCTCCAAACAAACTTTTGTTTCTTGTTGAAATCGTTTAATGGGCTCTCTATTGGTTTTCCTAAATCAGCAATCAAATCTATTACAGCATCAAAATTCTTTATGAATTTGTTCTTATCAAGTTCGAATTGATAGGTTTGTTCAAGTTCACCTGAATAACTGAGATACATTATTTTCTTGTAGCGAAATTTGTTTGCTGCTGTTATCTTCAAAACGCCAGGATGTGTTCTCACTTTCAAACCAAATTCCTTTGGTGTTTTCTTCAATAAATACATGTAGTCAAAATCTCTACGCATTTCTTCGGATGCAATTGTTATATGCTTATACCATCTTGTAAGTTCGTCACTCGTAAATATCCTGCACAAGTCCATATACCCAGGTTTGTATCCAAACCACCTGCCCATTTGCATGAGTGTGTCATACATTTTGGATGCACGCAAATAATAACTTACTGTCAATCCTTCTAATGTCAAACCTCTTGAAAGTTTGTTGCCACCAACTGCAATCACTGATAAATATTTTCCTTGCTGTTCCGAAAAAAAAATATTCAAGCGGCGAAATATTATGATGAGATAAACCTGCAACATTTTTATCGCCGTGAACTGCTCTCACTTCCATTTTGGAAATTACAGAATAAATTTCTGCCTCAACTTCTGTCCATGCAATCGGAGTTATTTCAGGGTCGGTGTAAATGTGTGAATCACGTGAATCACGAATAACCTTTGCAGTGGTTGGCACAAATTCCTTTTTCCAGATTGCTTCAAGTTCCTTCAGAAGATTTCCTGACTTCAATTCAATTTGTTTCTGATAAAACTTCAATTCAGCATCAACTAAAGTTGCAATTTTGTCTTGCCAAACAATAAATCTTGAAACGTGAATCAGCATTGAATTGTGAACATCAACTTGTTTTCTCACTCTTCTTGCTGCTGCTGAAAGAACAAAATATTTTACGGCATCCTTCAAACTATTTGGTAACTCTTCCGGCAACGGGTCGTTCTTTTTGTGTTTGTCTGGCACAAATGCTTCGTAATCTTTTACCAAACGAATTACTGGCAAAGGTTCTTCGTTTGCATCAGATGATGTGAGTGCTGGCAATCCAAATATTTTTGCCGGTCCAATGTAGTTTGACGGCGCTGGAATGTTGATGATAAAATCTTTGGGAAACAAATCTTGTCCAACTGTAAACTCATAATCTTTAATCGTGAGGTCTAAACCTTTCACCGATTCTTGTTCAAGAGTTGGAATAAAAATATTTGCAAATGGTGTTGCTGTGTAACCAACATAAGCACTCTGCTCAAACAAAGAAAGCAATGCTCTGATGCAACCATTGATTGCAGAAACTTTTTTCTTTGCTCACATTGATAGAAGCGTTGTCCGCTTCATCATCAATTAAAAGAAAGGGAAAACTTCGGATAATTATTTTTCCATCAGGTTGCTTGTCTCCCCAAACAGCTAACCATGAAATTAAATTTTTGAGAATTGAACCATTCTTTTTCACAACAGCAACTATCGGGTCGGAACTCTTCAAATGTATTCCCGCCGACTGTGCAACCCTGCGGTTGAAATCACCACTGAGATGGCTTGAGGTTAAAGCGTTTGCCGGAAGGTCAATTGGCTGATTTGTTTTTCCATTAAGCGGATTGTAAAAACCAACTCCGATTTTATTCGTGTTTGAATATTGCAATGAACGCTGACTGTTGAAACCTAAAAACCCTTCGTCAATTCTGATTTGTGTCTGGCTTCTCAATGAATCGTGCATACCAGCCAAAACAATAATCAGTTTGTAACCTGCATCAGAAGCTTTGTTTATTAATCCTGTGTAGTTACTTGTTTTTCCCGACTGAACTTGTCCAACTACCATTCCTCGTTTGTCCCATGCTCCATGTCTTGAAGGATTTGCAATGCGGTCTAAAATATCATCTGTGAGATTATCAAGTTTGTTGATTGTATCCGGTGCAATTTTCTTTTGCAGATAACTGATGTAACGATTCCAGAAATTCCAATGAATATTTGCTTTCCTGTCTTTCAGCCACGGAGTGTAACCTTCATCAGTATCAAGTATTCTGTATTCCTCTGAGAAAACTGAAAAGGTTTATAATGGACTGGCATTTTCAGACCAGTAGTGAACAGGCTGTCCGAGAATGTGGCATTCCGATTTTCTTCATTTAGCCAGAAAAAATAGGGTAAATCGGTTGCGATGGTGAAATTGAATGATATAATAAGGCGAAATGAAATCTTCAGAGCAAAACCACACGGAGCAGTTAAAACTTTTCATTGAGCCGATCCTTTTACCGAGCAAACCAACCGTATCATTCTTTTCCTTACCAGAAGATACCCAGCCAAGGAGAATCAATCATATGGCTAAATTTAAGCCGTTTTATGAATTCCAGAAACCCCTGATAGGATTTACCCCTGAAGCGTTTTT
>AYTS01000087.1 GCA_002009475.1 Candidatus Brocadia carolinensis
TTACGCAGGGCAGCGGTGTGGTGTTAAATCTTGGTGGGTCTTCAGGCATTACCACCCTTGATGCCGGTGTTGATTCCAACACAGTCAACTACACCAGTACGACTGCAGCGCAGACCGTGAAAGGAACTACCTACCATCATCTTACGATTAACAAATCCGGACAGACTGCAACACTCGGCGCTGCCACTACGGTGAACGGCGATCTTACGGTCACAGCCGGGACGCTTGACACATCGGGAAGCAACTTTGCTTTAACGCTGAACGGGAGCTTTATGAACAGTGGTATATTTTCCGCCAACGGTTCCGACATAACTATTGGTGGAACAAGTTCTACACCGAGCATTGCAGGTTTCTCAACAACGGGTGCGCTTATTGTTAACCGGACGGCAAGTACTGCCACGCTTACCGGCAATGTAACGGCCTCATTGCTGACGATGAATGGAAGTGGTGGAACGTTCAATCTTGGCACTTCGTTGTCCCATGCTATTACCGGTAATGTAACGCTCACGGCAGGTACACTCGATGGCAATTCGAGTACCCTGAGCCTGACTGGTAACTGGAGCAATGATGATGCCTTTGTTGCCGGTTCAGGTGGTATAATTTTCAATGGTTCCCTGGCACAAACCATCGGTGGAACGGTAGCTACCACATTCAATAATGTAACCATTTCAAATACCGGTGCAGCAGTTTCGGTAAATACAAGCTTTAGTGTTGGCGGCGTTCTGACAGTAAATGCAAATACCCTGCTAACTCCTGCTGCGGCTGTAACAGTCAGCGGAGCCGGCACTTTGACAGGAATCGGTACCGTGCAGGTAACGCGTACGACAGCCATGGACGATTTCAGCTTGCAGTATACCATAACTAACAAGACCCTAACCAATCTGATTGTCGACTATGCCGGAGCAGCAGCCCAGGAGATAAGTGCCCTGAGCTATGGAAGTCTGAAAATTTCCAATACGGCTGCAACAGTTACAGCAAGTGCGGACTTCAATGTAAGTGGTACTTTAACAGTCAATGCAGATGCGGTATTGAATCCTGCGATAGCAGTTGTGATTAATAATGCTGCTGCACAAGGTACGATCACAGGCTCAGGAACAGTTCAGGTAACGAGAACGGCTGCAACGGCTGATTACGTGAGTCAGTATAAATTTACAGCAAATATCTTGAACAATCTGACGGTTGACTATGCCGGAACAGCGGCTCAAACCGTGAGCGCCCTCACCTACGGTGGTGTCAAGATTAGCAATTCCACCGGTGTTACCCTTGCTGGTACTACAACGGTCAACGGTGTTCTTACTCTTGCAGGCGGTAACGTTACGACAGGTTCATTTGCAATGGTAATCGAATCATCAGGTAGTGTATCACGCACAAGCGGGCACATTGCCGGTAATTTAGAGAAGGTATTTGCAGCCGGTGCGCAATCCTTCACGTATCACATTGGAGATGCGACCGGCTACACCCCACTCGATATTACTTCTCTTACTGTTACTACTCCAGGCAACGTAACGGCTGTGACAACGGCGACGGAACACCCTGGTGTTGGGGCATCCGGAATCAACTCTGCCAAGAGTATTAATCGATTCTGGACGTTAACGGCAGGTGGAGGGTTTGCCTTCACAACGTACGATGCAACGTTTACCTTTGTCGCAGGTGATGTGGACGGCAGCGCTGCGACTGCAAGCTTTGTCGTACGGCATTTCAATGGTTCTGTTTGGGTTACAACAACACCCGGAGCGAAGACAGCGACAAGTACAGAAGCAACAGGTATCTCCTCATTAGGAGACTTTGCTATTGGTCAACAGGAGATTGATCACTATGCAGTAAGCGCCTCATCACCGCAGACCGCAGGAATTGCTTTTCCTACGACGGTTACCGCAGAAGATATTTTAAATGAAACGGCGGTTCATGATAACAGCACGGTCGTAACCATGAGCAGCTCAGGGAATGTACAGTTTGATAGCAACGGTGATGCGTCCTTTGGTGATAATACAAAGACATTGACTGCCGGAACATTTACTATTAGTACAATAGACACGGTTGCAGAAACGGTCAACATCATTGCCACTGATGAAAACTCAAAGACCGGCTCAATTACAGGATTGATTACCAATCCAGGAGCGCTAACCAATGTTGTCTTTGTCCAGCAACCAACCGATGCAGTGGCAGGGAATGCAATCAGCCCGGCAACTACCGTGCAGTTGAAGGATGCGTATGGGAATAACGTTCCAACTGCCGGTGTTTCGATTTTGATATCGTTGACCACGGGAACCGGGGTTCTCAGTGGTACGACATCACAGACAACGGATGTTCATGGTCTTGCAACCTTCGGTGATTTAAGCATCAACCTCGCAGGGACAAAAAATCTGACGGGATCAAGCACAGGATTGACCTCTGATGTGAGTAATACCTTTACCATCTCTGCCGGGCCTGCAAGTCAGGTAGAGATGGTACAGCAACCTACAGACGCCGTGGCAGGGGAATTGATCAGCCCGGCAATCACGGTGCAGTTGAAAGATGCGTATGGAAATAATGTTCCAACTGCCAGTGTTTCGATTTTGATGTCGTTGACCACAGGAACCGGAGTTCTCAGTGGTACGACATCACAGACAACGGATGTTAATGGTCTTGCAACCTTCCATGATTTAAACATTAATCTGGTCGGCACAAAGAACCTGACGGCATCAAGCGGTTCATTGACGTCTGCTGTCAGCAATGCATTTACCATCATAGCAGGAGCAGCGGTGAAGGTGCAAGTTGAGACAGAGGCAGATGGGAGCGGGATTATAGTTCCTTCCCAGAGTATCACTTCTGGCCGTTCGATTGCTGTGTATGCGGTTAGTCGGGATGCTTCTGATAACTATATAGCTAATGTGGCCGCGGATGTGTGGTCGCTCGAAAACACCACGGGCAGTGTGGTTTCAGGAGATCTTATTCCTAGCGGTGACAGTAAAAGCGCTGTTTTTACCGGGCATTTTTCAGGAACTGCTGAAATCAGGGCGACATTTGGCAGTTTGACTCCGACGAATTCAGAAACATTGACGGTGACCCCGGGGGTTACTTTCACCAGTCCTTCCCATGAAACTACCGGGGTGGCGATAAATACGGCCATAAGTGCTGCGTTCAGTGAGGTAATGGAGGCTACTACTTTTACTATGGCGACATTCACGCTCAATGACGGCATCGTGAATATCAGCGGATCGGTATCTTATACTGGTACAACGGCAACATTTACACCATCAGGTAGCCTGTTACCTTCTACGGTCTACACGGCAACCATTACCCGTGGGGTAGAAGACCTGACCGGTAATGCAATGGCTGCCGACTGCACCTGGAGCTTTACCACTGGTACGAATACGGATATTATACCGCCCACCGTAAGTTTCACGAGTCCTGCAAATAGAGCAACTGGCGTTGCTGTCAACGGTGCAATTAGTGCTGTATTCAGTGAGGCGATGGATGTTTCTACGATGGATACCGATACATTTGTCGTGAATGATGGTAGTAGCAATATCAGCGGATCGGTATCGTATAGTGGTACAACGGCAACGTTTACGCCGTCGGGTAACCTGAATTCATCCACTGTCTATACGGCAACAATTACCACGGGGGTAAAAGATTTGGCCGGCAATGCAATGGCATCTGATTATACCTGGAGTTTTACCACCGGTACAAATGCGGATACCACATCACCCAGCGTGAATGCCATGAATCCAGCCAATAGTGCAATTGGTATAGCTATCAATCGTGCTATTACGGTTACTTTTCGTGAGGTGATGGATGTCTCCACTCTTAGCATCGCGACATTTACGGTGAGGGATGGCAACAATACTCTTGGTGGAGCTGTTACTTGTCATGGTTCAAGAGCCACATTCACGCCACTGAGCGACCTGTCTCCTTCCACCACCTATACGGCGACAATTACCACGGGAGTAAAAGACCTGGCCGGCAATGGAATGGCATCTGATTATAGCTGGATTTTTACTACCGGCATAAATGCAGATATCACATCACCCGCCGTGAGCAACACGAATCCAATCAATGGTGCAATTGATGTACCTATCAACGATGTTATTACGGTTACCTTTGGTGAGGCGATGGATGTTTCTACGATGAACACCGCTACCTTTGTCGTGAATGATGGCAGTAGTAATATCAGCGGTACAGTTACTTATAGCGGTAAGACCACCACATTTACGTCATTGAACAACCTTTTCCCTTTTACTGACTATACGGTAACGATTGACACGGGAGTAAAAGACCTGGCTGGCAACGCAATGACTTCTGATTATACCTGGAGCTTTGTCACCGGCATGGATATCACTCTGTGCACTGGTGAGTTGATGACGGTATCTCCGTCAAGATTGAGACTCAAAGCGGGAGGGAGAGCGAAGGTAAAGGTGACGTTAACGGGTGATAATAATTGCCCGGTAGAAGGCGAGACGGTAATCACACAGATTGTAGAAGGTGCAATAGGCATTATTGCTCTACCAAAGAGCCAAATTACGAATGTTCATGGTCAAGCCGAGTTTATCATTATTACGGATTATTGGAGGGCTGCAAGAGGATGGGTGAGGTTTACATCAAGCGACGTACGAGCAAGATTAAAAATAAATTAAAGGTACAACTACCAGGAACGACAAAAGAATGTGGTCATTGCAATGGCGCCGACACACAGCAATGGATTGCTTCGCTTTGCTCGCAATGATATTTCCGTGTATGCATATTTCATGTTTAGGAGTTTAAAACAATAGTTCCCCTCCCCTCGATGAGGAAGGCCAGGGTGGGGGTTAAGAAAGAATGTTCGTCCTTTCCTGGCTCCCCCATTAAAGGAGTGGAAATGCTTCGTTACCGAAAGGTCTGATTGACATGATAACAACAGAGAAAGATATCTCAAAAATGGTGAAAATAGATAAGAATTAATTTTCCTTGCATGCCTTGAAAATACTGATACTATAAAGGAAAATAAATCTATTTGAAAACAGGTAGATAAAGCAAATGAATATACTTTTGATGTCCATGCCAGATTGTGCACCTCACTTTAATGCAAAACGGTGGAGGGCGCCAAACCTTGCGATCTCATCGATTGCCGGTAATATTGAAGGCCATAACGTTTCCATAGCGGACCTGATACTCCGGAGGGAACGGATTCCGGAAACCGTCAAGGAACTGATTGCAAAATATTGCCCGGACGTAGTTGGGCTGACGGCTATGAGTTTTCAATTCGCCACAGCTAGGAGAGTAGCCAGTCTTATAAAGGGGCTCAACAAAAATATTAAAACTGTTCTGGGAGGCTATCACGCAACACTGATGTATGATGAACTCTGCAAGGGCAGTGAATCCGATCCGTTTGACTTTCTCATTCGGGGAGAAGGGGATTTATGTTTTAATGAATTGCTGGAGGCCGTAAACGGCAAGAGAGCCATAGAAAGTGTGCCCGGGGTTTCATTTCGGAATAACGGTAGTTTTTGCCATAATCCCCCGCGTCCCTTGGAAGACCTGTCGAAGATAAAACTACCGGATCGCTCCAAGCGGATATGGAAGGGTTATCAATATTACGGCTTTACGCTCGATATCGTGGAATCCTCCCGCGGGTGCGTTATGCCCTGTAATTTTTGCAGTATGGATAAGATGTATGGTAAGACATTCAGAAGATATAGCGTTGAAAGGATACTTGCCGATATTGCCAACACCAAGCAACAGGGCGCAAACTTTATTGTTTTTTCGGATGATAACTTTACGTTGGATGTCAAAGGATTTGAGGCTCTCTGCGACGCGATTGTTGATGCGGGGCATAATGATATACGCTATATCATTCAGGCAAGCAGTACGGGCATTGCTTCTTCCCGTACCCTTGTGGAAAAAATGGCCAGAGCTGGTTTCCGGATCGTCTTTCTTGGTATTGAAAACGTTTCGGAAGAAAATTTGCGACTCATGAAGAAGGGAAACATCATTGAAAAAACAAAACTCGCTGTTCAACGATTACATGAGCATAATATCATGATTGTCGGTGGCATGATCATCGGGAATCCAAATGACAAGGAAGAGGATATTGCGAGAAATTACGAATTCTTTGTAGATTTGCAAATAGATTTCTTTGCGGATCAGATACTGACGCCTTATCCCAAAACAGGCATGCGGGATGAGTTGTTGAACGCCGGGTTGATAACAAATACCGGCGACTATAGCCGGTACAACTGCTTTTGGGCAAATATCAAGACAAACTATTTAGGGCCGGATGACCTTCAGTTTCTCAGATGGAAATATAACAAGAAATACGCCAATTATATTTGTACCACTCCGGCTTTTATTAAAAATTATCCCCTTGCCTATTATTACCGGCAGTATTTCAGGAGGCCATTCCTGAGGTTGAAAAACAGGTTAAACAGTAACAATCTCAGTGAAATTGAATTGTATAAGAGAGATATGGCAGGGGCAGAGGCCATGAACAAATTCTTTTGAGTATTTTGTTGTAATGGTATGTTCCTTAGTTATCTTGATGTTAAGGAATTTCACCCTCCCATAATCCCCCCCCGTTTACGGGGGGAAACAGGGGGGAAAGTCGCCGACGACCTAATTTAAGGTATAGGAATTTCAAACCGGTTTATCCTCCGGCATGTAGAGCGACCAGTCTGGTCGCTCTACAATAAGGGGAAATTTAAGGTCGTTGTCAAAGGCTGCCTATTTAAATGTTAAGAAATTTCAATCACCCCCCTTAATCCCCCCGTAAACTGGGGGGAAACAGGGAGGTAAGTCGCCGAATGCCTAATTTAATGTATAGGAATTTCAAAGTTTGTTGAAATCACAGAACACTGTCAGGGTTCAGAACCCTGACAGTGTTAATTTTCATTCGCCCCTGTTTGTGACTTCAAACAAAGTCGCCGAATGCCTAATTTAAGCCACAATGTCGTTAAAGGGGAATAGCGGCGGGGGTGATTTTTGTACTCGGTAAAATCAAAGAGCTGGCACAAAAAGAAGAAGGAAGATTTCTTATTGGCAGCGGTGATACCAGGATAAAAAGCAGATAAGGGATAAATATGTGTGTGAAGTATTGTCTCTTGCTATCGACGGTTTTTCTCATTCCGGAGGTAGTAATTCGCAGTTCTTTTGCACAATTTTTTGCTCCTTCGATAAACTCGGTGCCCCTTCCAGTTGGTGCTGGTGCACGGGCATTAGGTCAGGGGGGAGCCTTTATTGCCGTTGCAGACGATGCTACTGCCGCATCGTGGAATCCGGGTGCTCTGACACGGTTAAAAAGGCCGGAGTTCTCTCTGGCAGGCTCCTATTTGACAGGTCAGCAGGATTTTGATTCTGAAACTACCGGAAGTAACTGGTTTACCTTTGACAATGAATCGTCGTCGCACGGGGATTTGAATTATGCCGGTTTTGCGTATCCATTCAGGATCTTCAGGAAGAATTTTGTTGCTGCCCTGAATTATCAGCAGAAATTTGATTTTCATAAGGACCTTGATTTTAGCCATAGTATTCGGGATTTGGCATCGCCCTCATTAAATTTTGATGAAAAAATAAAGTTCCGATCAGATGGTGGAATAGGGGCGCTGACCCCTGCTATTTCCATGATGGTTACCCCAAAACTATCCATGGGAGTGGCGGTCAATTTTTATACCGATGAATTTTTCGGCAATTATGCCTGGAAGAATGAAGTACACGTGACAGGATCTGGCGATCTTGCTGGTTTCCCTGTCACTGAAGACCTAGTCCTGAAAGAAAAATCTGAAAATTTCAGGGCGATTAATGCTTCAATAGGTTTGCTGTATGACGTGTGGGAAAAGGGGGATAAGCTCCTAACCTTTGGCGCTGTTTATCATACGCCGTATACGGCTGAATACGATCAGTCTATGAGACAAAATGGCGTAGGATCTTTTGCCGGGGGTTTTTTCCCGCTGGATATACCAGAAACGAGGACCCACTTTGAGATAGATTGTCCCCAGTCTTTTGGCGCTGGTTTTGGTTTTCGCTATAACGATTCGTTGTCCTGCTCCCTGGATGTAACGTGGACCGATTGGTCTGATTATCAACGGGAAGATGAAGACGGCAATAAAACACGGCCTTTGGGTACGGATGTGTCCACAAGCAAACGTATCGGCGATACGTATGCCGTGAGGACTGGCACAGAATATCTGATATTCAGAGACAACGTAGTTATTCCTGCGCGTGCGGGACTGTTTTATGAGCCCCGCGTATCCCTGGATAGTCCCACCGATGTGTATGGCTTCAGTGTCGGAAGTGGTATCAGTACAAAGAGGGTCAGCTTTGACGGAGCATATCAATTCCGGTGGTCGACCAATGGAGAGGGGGAAGATTTTCAGGCTGCGTTTGAGGGAATGCAGTTTGATATCAGAGAACACTTATTCCTGGCCTCCGTTAGTGTTTGTTTTTAACAAAGCGTACGGCAACGGTATTATAGTATTACTGTGTAAAAACTTCTTTTTTTTGTAAGTGTATGACACCTTATTTACTCCTTATCAGGAGGTACCGTTTGTTTATGATAGAAAGATTGCTTCGCTTTGCTCGCAATGACAACGTACAATATGTAATCATAGGCATAACCAGTGTCATTGCGAGGGTCTTTTCCGAAGCACTCTCCCGCTTTCACAACGGAGAATTGGTTACGGCTTCGCTGCGCTAGGGATAGTCGTTGCCAAAAGTAGCCTGATTTAACGTTAAGGAATTTCAATCACCCCCCATAATCCCCCCGTAAACAGGGGGAGACAAGGGGTGAAAGTCGCCGAAGGTCTAATTTATAAGGCTTGAAGATTTCAGGCCATGCATCAATTTGAACACGTAATTATGAGGTTATTCTATGCCCACCGTATCAGTCGTTAAATGTGACAATTATGAATTAGAAAAGGTTTACCATGCTATTCACCGGTCTCTTAGCTTAATTGATGGTATTGATAAGCTGGTTAGACCCGGCATGAAGGTGCTGCTAAAGCTTAATCTTCTGTCTTCTTCTCAACCGCCTGAAAGGGCTGTCAACACGCACCCCGTGGTAGCCAGAGCGCTCGTCAATATATTCCAAAAAGACTTCGGATGTGAGGTCTATATTGGAGACTCATCCGGCAGTGTAAAGAACGCCTCCACCTTCAATGCCTTTCGGGTTACCCGCATCAATGAAATTGCCGAGGATACCGGTGCAAAGATCGTTAATTTTGATAAGGATGAGTACATTGATGTCCACAACAAAGACTATGAAGTGTTGGATAAATTTCGGATTGCCAGGACCCTGCGGACGGTGGATTTTATTGTTTCCGTGCCCAAATTGAAAACCCATGGTTTAACGCAATACACGGGCGCTATAAAGAATATGTTAGGGAGCATACCCGGTAACGGAAAGAAAAACATACATCTCATTGCGCCGAAACCAACGGTATTTGCAAAAGCATTGGTAGACATCTATCATATGGTACCGTCTCACCTTATTATTATGGATGCCATTATAGGTATGGAGGGAAACGGGCCCAATGCCGGTCAACCAAAGAAAGTCGGTTTGATTCTTGCCAGCCAGGACAGTGTAGCCATGGATGCCGTGGCGAGCAGTATTATCGGGTTTGAACCTATGGCCATACCTACCATCCGGTTTGCACATCAGCGTGGCCTGGGTGTTGGAGAGTTAGATACCATCAATGTAGTTGGTGAAACGATTAACGATGTGTCCGTTCCCGATTTTCAAAAACCTTCCAGTGGCGCCCAGGATTTTGCCGGAAAATATATGCCTGATTTCCTGTTGGCCATGATGTTTGACAGCACCTGTTCCACGTTCTCTACGGTGAACCATTCGAACTGTACGAGGTGCTACGAATGTGTAAGGAATTGTCCTGCCGGTGCTATGTCGAAAGAAAGTGGCAAGGTGATTGTGGACAAGAAGAAATGTATCGGATGTTTTTGCTGTGACGAGGTGTGCGATTTTCATGCAATCGAAATGAAACGCTCCCTGCTGGGAAGGACGCTCCTGGGTATGGCAAAGGCACTTGGAGTGGAAAAGGTTGAATAAATGGAACTGCAATGGACGAAGATATTTCTTCCTGAAATAAAAGAACTCATCGCAACCAAAGATTTTAAGGGGCTGCGTGATTTTCTTCGCGAACGTCACCCTGCAGACATTGTCGATATCCTTCGGGAGCTTGATCCTACTGAACGCGTCATGGGTTTCAGACTCCTTGACAAGCACAAGATTTCCGAGGTCTTTGCCCTCGTCGAACCGGTAGAACAGGAAGAACTTCTCAAACGGTTTACCGAGCAGCATGCGAAAGAAATTTTGCTGCAGATGCAGCCGGACGACCGGACTCAACTCTTCGATGAATTGCCTGCCCATGTGGTTGAAAAACTTCTGAAACTTCTCCCTGCCGCAGAACGCAAGGAAGCCAATGAACTCCTGAATTATCCCCACAACTCTTCCGGCCGTATCATGACCCCGGAATACGTAGATCTTCAATTGGGCATGACCGTAGCGGAGGCATTGGAACACATTCGTAAAACTGGCCCCAACCGGGAAACGATTTATATTTGTTATATTGTTGACGAGACCAAAAAGCTTCGCGGCGTTGCTTCACTGAAGAATATTATCCTCGCCAACCCCGACCAACTCATTAAAGACATTATGAATGAAAATGTCTTTTTTGTTCACACCACCGATGATCAGGAAAAGGCGGTTCAGGTAGTGCAAAAATATGATATTCTGGCCGTTCCCGTGGTGGATAATGAAGACAGACTGGTAGGCATCGTTACCGTAGATGACGTGTTAGACGTTGTGCAAGAGGAAGTAACAGAAGATTTTCAAAGGATGGCCGGTATTCAGACTACCGAGGAAGAATATTTTCGTGTTGGATTTTCAAAACGAATCATCAATCGTGTTTCATGGCTTGTTATCCTGGTAATTGCTGCAACCATATCACAAACGATACTGAAAAATTATTCCGGAGTCCTCAGCTCCGTAATTGCCCTTGCGTATTTTATTCCGATGCTTACGGGTTCCGGCGGTAATACGGGGTCGCAATCCTCCACCTTGATCATTCGCGCATTAGCTACGGGAGAAATCAAGACCAAAGAATGGTGGCGCATTTTATTGCGTGAATTTAAGGTTGGCGTTTCCCTGGGATTTATCATGGGTCTTATTGCCTTTGCCATTGCTGCGATATCCTTGAAACAGTTAACGGTAGCCTCAACGGTGGGTATTTCCTTGTGTATCGTAGTGAGTGTTGGCAATATTGTTGGCCTTGCAATCCCCTTATTTTTCCGATTTATAAAACTGGACCCTGCCTTTGTATCTGCGCCGCTCATTGCTACCTTATTGGACGCAACCGGCTTGGTGATTTACTTTGAGATTGCCAGCAGAATGCTCTCCAAATCAGTTTCTTAAAAAAACGTCCCACCAGAAGCTTCTCACAGGCATGATACCATGCTGAGTCTTCAGTAAAACTACTAGAAGAAGCTGTTTGTAGCACCGTGGGACAGGGTCAGGACTACGTCAAATATAAATGCAAGTTATAATAGGTAAAAAAAGAAATTATTTTTGCTCAAATTGTCAAAATATTTTTTTATGGTATTACGGTGTAAAAACTTCTTTTTTTTTGTAAGTGTATGACAACCTTATTTACTCCTTATCAGGAGGTATCGTTTGTTTATGATAGAAAGATTGCTTCGCTTTGCTCGCAATGACAACGTACAATATGTAATCAAAGGCATAACCAGTGTCATTGCGAGGGTCTTTTCCGAAGCAATCTCCCGCTTTCACAACGGAGAATTGGTTGCGGCTTCGCTGCGCCAGGAGATACTATCGAAGTTCCGATGGAAACCTGAGGATCATGGATTATTATAGACGTCCCGCACCTCCCGATAGGTTAATGCCCGGCTGTAAATGCGGGCATCATCGATGACACCTTTAAAATAGCCTGCATTCACCCGCGAAAACCCTATCCTCATATCAGGATATTTCGTTAGTGGAACTATCGTATTTCCCGCCGGATGGGTTTGTGTATTCACCAGTACGCCGTTCACATACAACCGCTGCTTGCCAGTTGCCTTGCTGTAGGTGCCTGCAAGATGGTGCCATCTGCCCACGGAATTCCCTAAATTCCATTGAGCCGTTCTCATGGTCCTTACGCCACTTCCATCCTGTGTCACCAGAACAAACTGAAGGGTATTGGAAGCGTTTGAAGGAAATCGCACATCAATGCCCTCACGGAGTTGTACCTTGGAATGATTCTTGTATCCGCCAAAGATAGCATCGTTCCGCGTCTTATCATTTGCATTCTTTTTAAACCATGCGCACACGGACACCTCATTGTGATTGCTCCGGGGAATCGACACATAATCATTGGTTCCATCAAATCTCAAACCACCTCCGTATCTCCCCGTTGTCCATTTTGCCCCTCCATTGATTCTTCCATGATTGCCATTGCCTGATGAATCACCGGCAACCGTTCCGCTTCCTTCATTGAAGGGATAATAAGCCTGGAGGTTTGAAGACGAGGGCGCCGTTGTTGGCCACGTCCCTGATAAGGTATATGTCTGGCTTTCATCATAATCGCCAGCATAGCCGTAGACCCGTATATAATACGTGCCTGTTGTTGAACTATAATAATTTATGGCTTCAGATGCCCCCGTACCACCTTCTGATGAAGCAACTCTTGATTGTGAAGAATTATAGAGACGAAGATCGTAATCTCTATTTGATGGCACACTGAGATTAACCGTAATCGTCCCGGTTCTTGCTACTTCTATCCTAAAATAATCCGTGTCTGTAGAACTGCATATCTTCCCTGTGTAATTATTTCCTGAGGTCAATGGGCCGTAGGCCGTACCAAAACTATCGTTAGTCTCGTAAGCGTCTGTGCAACCTACTGGAGTCGGTGATGGTGACGGACTTGGACTCGGAGCTGGGGTGGGCACTGTTACAGAGAGGAGGATGCTGTCGCTGACCGTGGTTGACTCCGCGGAACCTTTCCTGACCATGAAGTAAACGGTCTTGGCGCCATTGCCGGCGCTCAGGGTAAAGCTGGGTGTCATTGAATAAGCCTGCCACGTTGCATCGGTGAACGCCGATGACTCACTTGCCATATATTCAGTCGGGTCGCCGGTTGTGGTGTTGTTGAGTGTTACCGTCCGGCTGGAGGTGCTGGAGGCGCTGTTGTTGATGCTGAATGAAGTGACATTTAGTGATGATGGTGCCGTGGTGAAACTCCACGTATAGTTTGACGCCATCGCATTGCCTGCGCTGTCTTTTGCGCCGGTAGTAATCTTGGCAGTATATGTGGTTGAATAACTTAGATCCGTATTGGGATTAAATGTGGCAGTCTTCGTTGAGCTGTTGTAACTTATGGTGCCTATTACTCCATTGTTCAGGATAAACGTGGCGGTAGTGATGGTCGAAGCATCCATTGCCTCACTGAAAGTGGCTGTAATATTGCCGCTCACCGCCGCGTTCGTAGCGCCATTTGCCGGGCTTGTGGAAGTTACTGTGGGTGGTGTAGTATCCTGAGACGGTAGTGGATAATATATGACGGTGTTATAATTCTTTATTGTCATGTATGCCAAGTCGTTTTTTGGACTAATTGTCACATCCCGCGAATCTACAAGGGACGCTGTGAATGTTAACATACCAGTAATTTTTTTGAAATCTGATGTTAGAATAACAAGCGCGCCACTACCAGCCGAACCTATTGCAGTACCTTTAACACCTGTTGCCACGTAAAAGTTACCAAATGAATCAGTGGTCATGCCGCAGCTCCAGAGTTCTGCTCCATCGAGTTGAATTTCAGGGATACCCACGTTGCTTTCTGGAAAGTCAGCAGAAAAAGAAACGGCACGGTCAAACGTTCCGGGAAGCGGATATGGATTGCCCTGATATGGCAGAGTGGTTGCTACAATCCCTTGAGAGTTTACAGCGATACCACGAGCTAATTTAAAAATTGCAGTTGATGCACTGGAGGCCGCTACTACTTTTGCTGCCACCGTGCCAGTAGAAATATTAACCCGGATACGCATTACGAAGGGAAAAGTCTGTGCTTGTGAAATACCTGTAACGAACAAATCTGCTATGTTGTTGTGTTCAAATACCGCAATGTCTCCATATGTGGAATATGCGGGGAGAATCATTCCGCCAAAATTCCAGGATCGGCCCTGTGCGATATCATAGATATTATTAGTATCAACTGGTAAACTAGGAAGATTAAGCCAGTTTTGAACTTGTCCGGTGCTTGGAATAATCCCGCGGATCAGGCCATTCTGTCCCAGTGCCAGAACATTTCCATTGCTCCGTATTGTTGCCAGGTAGCTTACACCAGCAACATCGGTAAAACCACCAAGGGGAATGTAGCTTTTTGCTGAGCCATTAGGATCATAAATCGCGACTCCATGGTCCGATGTTCTGTCTGTATGAATCCAAACGTTGCCTTGAAGATCTGTAGTAATCCCCAAAGGTGAATTAAGCTGTGCAAATATACCAGGTTCTGGCTTTGGTATAACACCTTCCACCAACAATGTGGCTGTCATAGTAGAGGCAGAAATGCCTATGTTTGTTATGCTAACACTACTATCGCTTCCATTATAAAGTTTGCTATTGGGCGAAGAAGTGTTTGTAAATGATGTTTTGCCTATGTCTTCTGAGTAGGGGTCTGTTTTGTCTCCAAGGTTACTTTTTTTTTTCTAAATCCCACTCACCATCTGCTTGTATAAGTGCAACACCATAATGCTTGTCGGCGCAATTACTTGGTTGATAGCACTCATCGTTGTTTACTTTATTAGAAGTTTGCGTATTTGAAATGGTATCTCCATCGACATGCCAGATGAGGAGTCCGGTGCCCGGCAATCCAACATCAAATCCGGATTTTTGCCTATTTTCCACCAAAAAGTATTCCCCTGATAATGGATCTCCAGGAAGGATTTGGTATACATCGGGAGCAAATGAAGCTTCCTTTATAGGCGCATTTTCGAGAGGTTCCATAACCTTTACAGGAGTCGTCCAGCCAAGAAGATATTTCGACCATGCATCCATATGTGCTGGACGATCACCGGGTTTAGACACTCTATTATATGACCCCGATGCCATCAGGCTCCAATCTCCGATGCCTAAGGAAGTACCATCTGTATCATAAAGGTCTGGCAGACCGAGCGCATGCCCATATTCATGGGCAAAAACGCCTATTGTCTCCTGAGAATTATCACGTTGTTTTTCGGCTTGTATAACATAATCATTTATTCTCACATAATTTCCCATAGCGTTCTTATCATTCGTGATATACTCGGAATAATGGCTAAATCCATACTGAAAAGTATCATGTAAGTTCGAGCGATGAGACCATATATCGGTTATTTTACTACTGCTTGCTTCATCAGTTCCCTGGTGGACTATATCTACTACATCAACATAGCCATCGTTATTCATATCGTATTCAGCAAAATTAACGTCAACATCAGCGGCTTTCACAGCTTCATACACAAGGTCTCCCGGCCACATATCACTGCCACTGGCATTGTTATTTCCATAATAGTCGTGGGTATTTGATGCTGTATACCAACCAACTACGCCGCTAGAGCCCCCAGAGACGCTGAACTTGCCGTATGATACTTCCTCATAATAATCTTTCATACTATACGTACCTGAACTGAAGAGAAGGGTGTTAAAATCCCCTTTTGTGTAAGTATAAGACGTATCCTTGAAGTTGATAAGGATAACGGGTATGTTCGCCGTTCCAGTTGGTGTTGCAACCCCTTGATAGAAATTTGACTTAATTGATAGTTCTTTACTAGTTTTATATGCTTTACCTTGAATTTCCTTTGAAAGGAACTCTCCCGTGTATCTTAAATGCGGTTGACAATTTACAGGCATATCATCCCTTCCAACAATCTTTGAAGAAGATATGAGCTTACCGGTTAAATCATGAACTGCGTATGTCCAATTTTTTTAAATTTTCATCAAATAAAATGGTGTAACCATCTTCTGTTTCCCAGCCATGACAGTTTTCGTCGCCCCATTGTTTCGCCATAATTAAAGTGCCATCCAACTGGACTAAAGTATGAATCTCAGGTGATGCGGGGACTGCGTATCCCTTATCGATTGAGACAAATCCAACGATAACTGCTATAAATAAAATGCTGCACATATGCCAATGCCAACAGGTTTTGTAGTTTTTCATGACATATTCTCCAGTTTTGCAGTGTACTATCTAAAGATTACACAAAGTACTATATTTTATTACCGTGTAAAAATTTTCTTTTTTAGCAAGTTTTTTACACCCTCCTTCCATAAGTGTTAAGCTAAGAAACAACAATCTCCATCTACCCATTATGCGTACTGCATCCGCCTGTCCCCTGCTGACTGGGGTATAGGGGGTGGATTGGACTTCCCTTATCGCTTCAAATACCCTTTTGTTGTGGATGTGAAATTTCATCTTTACTGTGGAGTTGACCCACCAATCATTTCAAGTGCGCCATGGTTTAAAAATGCATCGAGATATTCAGAATTATGCGCATGCCGAAATTCCTGTTTCTGCCAGCCCACCCCCTTGTTCCCCCGCCAGCGGGGGGCAACTATCCGTTGAATTTGCGATTGTTTTCATACCTCATATCTTTATAAGTCACAAAGCCAGGCTGATAGTCATAAGCGTACATTTGAAAATGCCCCCGTAAATAAAAAAAGCCTTACTGCAAAAATGTTTCATGTAAAACATCTTCGGCAGTAAGGCTGTCTTTTCAGCGAATTCCTTACATTATACTTTAAAGGCTTTCCAGCCTTCCCGGACTTCCGTGTCCGTTTTAAAGACCCTTTCCTTTGCGTCCCCGGATCACTCCGGGTTTGCCCTTATCGTGTGTCTTTCTTTCGTTGTCGTTAAAATTGTCTGGCATTCTGTCAAATTCGCAGGTAAGTGTCAAGGAAAATATGCAATGTTTCAAGGCAGATGAAACCAGCTCAGTATATGCTTGACAGAGTATTATCCTTTTGATAACCTCTTTCAGGAGGTCATGCATGTCAGATATTTAATACCAATAACAATCGAACCTCTCGAAGAAGGCGGCTATCTCGCTACAAGCCAGACAATTCAAGGATTTATTGCTCAGGGTCGCACAATTGCTGAAACACTAGAAATAGCCCAGGATGTAGCCAGGAAAATCGCTGAGTCTTGCATTGAACACGAGGAAACCCTATTATGAAATTGCATGTAATCGTTGAGCAGGATGAATCAGGTTATTACGTAGCAGAAGTTCCAGCGCTACCTGGCTGCCTTTCTCAGGGAAAAACGCGTGAAGAAGCCATTGCAAATATCAAAGAAGCTATCGAAGGGTGGCTTGAGGTTATGGAATCCAAACAGCCGTTTAATCCTGCTCATGTTGTTGAAGTCGCTGTATAATGAGCAACCACCTAAGACTCTGCTCAGGCACTGAGGCAGTACGGAAGTTTCAAAGAGCAGGGTGGTCCGCTGTTCGGCAAAAAGGCTCTCAGGTTAATGATGACAAAACCTGGCTATCAATGGACATTGTCAATACCTCAACACAATGAACTCGGATATGGCATCCTCCGCAAACTAATCCGGCAAGCTGGTCTTACCGTGGAAGAATTTAACGAATTATAATTTTAACAAAACGAGAAAAATGCCTTCCATTACTTCAGCAAAAATCCCTTAAAACAAAAAAAGCCCTACTGCAAAATGTTTGTAGAAAACATCTTCGGCAGTAAGGCTGTCTTTTAAAGACGCCCCACCGGAGCGTCTCTACACAAAAGACCCTTTCCTTTGCGTCCTCGGATCACTCCGGGTTTGCCCTTATCGTGTGTCTTTCTTTCGTTGTCGTTAAAATTGACGGGCATTCACTCAAATTCGTAGATATGTGTCAAGGAAAATATGCAATATTTCAAGGCGGATGAAACCAGCGAATCTACCCTTCGGCGCTTCCTCCAGGACGTTGATGCCGAAGCAGTAGATGCCGCTCTCTACGGCTGGCTTCAGTCCCTTTCCCGGAAAGACACTACCCTTGCCATCGATGGCAAAACCCTCCGTGGCGCTTATCAGGAAAACGGGCGGAAAATCCATCTCCTCTCGGCATTTCTCCAGCAAAAATGCGTGGTTATCGCCCAGTGCCCCGTTGACAGCAAAACCAACGAAATCCCTGCACTTCAAACCCTCCTTGGCCCCTTAGACATCAAAGATCATATCGTAACGGGTGATGCCCTGCCATACCCAGAAAGACACGGCATGCTACATCGTTGAAGAAAAGAAGGTTGATTACCTTTTTACGGACAAAGACAACCAACCCACCCTCAAACAAGACATCGAAGACCCCAGTCTGGTCTCTTTTCCCCCCTCAGCACAAAACCATTGACAAGCACGGACGCCTTGAAATCCGACACGTCTGGACCAGTACCGATTTAAACCACCATCTTGCCTTTCCCTTTGTTGGGCAAGTCTTTTGTATCCACAGAAATTTACCTATCTCAAATCCCAAAAAACAACCGAAGAAACTCTCTGTGGCATTACCAGCCTTACCCCACACAAGGCTGAACCCTCAAGAATTCTCCCGTTGAATCGCGGCCATGGGAGCATGGAAAACAGCCGCCACTCTGTCCGTGACGTCACCTTTCGTGAAGACCATCCCACCATCCAAATGAACCATGCGCCCCGGGTTATGGCCTCTCTGAGAAACTGCATCATCAGCATCTTTCGCTCCCTTGGGAAAACCGCTATCGCACACACCCTGAGAACTATGACCTATAAACCTCACCTTGCCCTAGAACTTCTTCGCCTATAACGACTCTTTCTTACCCTTTTTTTGCCCCGTATTGCCCTTTTCCCGTGTCGTTCCTCTTCCACTCCCATTCGAATGCATTCTTTCTCTCGCCTTCTCACTCCTTCTTCTTGCAACATCAGGACTTTGACGTTACCCTGGGGACAGGGTATATTAACTTGACATCTTTCGGGCAAGATGGTATTCTTGGTGGGGTTAGGAGTACTTCATAGTACACGGTATCCAACAAGACGGAGAGGGGTGGTTAGTTGAATAATCAGAATAAATCCTTCAGGGAAAATTCATTTCTTTACGGTCTTGCCTTTGACAACAAGGACAGCCACAAAAGAATTACGACAGGAGAAAATTTTTATATCGCGGGAGGCTCTGCAGAAACTCATGAGAACCTTGTTGAAAAGGTATTGGAATTCAGTGAGACCATAAAAAAATATGGGAAAAAGCTGGACGATCTTTCAGAGTCTGAATTTTATGCGATTGCCAAAGAGATTTCCTCAGAAAGTGGAAAAATGTATTGGTTTTTTCAGGTATGATCTTTAGAAATATGAAAAAAATATTTTTTGCAGGTCTGTTGTTTCTGAATGTAGTCTGTGCCACGGATAATTACGGTGCTGAGGAGTTTGGCGACTTTGATGTGCATTATCAAATGGGAAATGAATATAATAGTCGCGGGTTGGTCGACCTGGCGATTTCGGAATATCAAAAGGCCATTGAATTAAACAGATATTCTCCAAAAGTATATAATAATCTGGGTGTAGCCTACAGCAAGCGAAAGATGTTTGATGCAGAGATTGCAGCATACAAAAAAGCAATAGAGTTGGACCCGACATATAAAGATGCATACTTTAATCTTGGAATCGCCTATGGTGCCAAGGGAATGGTGGATGAAGAAATCTTGGTTTATCGAAAAGTTATTGAACTTGACCCGAAGAATTTTGAAGCATTCTATAATTTAGGTCATACCTATCGTGAGAAGGAAATGTTCGATGAATCAATTGCTGCATACAGAAAAGCAATCGAAATCGATCCGCAATCCATTGATACCTATTTCAATTTAGGAGTTTCGTACGGCAGAAAAGGTTTGTTGGATGACGAAATCTCACAATATCATAAAGTATTGGAGTTAAATCCCAGGAGTGCTGAGGCTCATTTTAATCTGGGGGTTGCATACGGTGAAAAAAAAGATGTATGACAACCAAATCAGCGAATACAAAAAAGCCATTGCTATTAATCCAAAATATGCAAAGGCATATAAGAATTTAGAATCTATATATCGTGAGAAAGGGATGAAAGAAGAGGCGGACAGGGAATTATCAAGGTATAACGCCCTAGTGAAACATTAAGGCTGGAAGCCTCATTTTCTGGTAAAAAGCTCTGTATCTGTTTTAAGTTTTTTTGTGTAAGTATGAATTAGGAGGAGGAGACGTAAAATGATTGACAAGTTGAATCAGATAGTTACAGAAAAATCTGAAAAGATTATGACCAATCAAAAAGTAGAAGGATTTGTAAACAACATTGGCGGGGTATTGTGTTTTGCTGGTGCGGTTGTCTTTGGTATCATGTTTATCGTGTGTAGCGCTAGTCTCATGAAGACCGGCAAGAATTATGTAGTAAAACCATCCGCCGAAGAGAAAAAAAGCGGCGGAAGCTGCTGCAGAGCCGGCTGCTCCAGAGGAAGCTGCCGCAACGGAACAAAGTGCAGAGTAATGATAATGTTAAGTAACAATTTATGAAAGTGAAGAAATCGTGATAAAAAAGAGAGTTCCTCTAACGTTTGTATTTCCTCTGGTGTTGTGTCTGGTTTTTTTACGATCAACTTATGCCGTTTCTTTAGAACTGTCTGCAGAACAAATAGCAGAAGCCGTGGAATACGGTCAAAAAAATAAAAGTATAGAGATTTCATTGTTTTCAAAACCGTGGACCATCTGCAAAGAAAAAGGAATAGGGTCTGCAACCCTGTTTACCCCCTTTCACAATATTGCTTATAAGGCGCGGAAATTTGCCATAGAGCACAGGGATTTTAGCCAGAAGGATATTGTGCAGGCGGTGGAAATTGGAGACACCTTTGTCTTTTCGGTTACGGTGTATGGCGATGAATATGACTTTTGCACCCGGTACACGGCCAAACTCTACTATAAGGATGATGTAATACAGCCTGAGTATGAGTTTATCCCTGATATTGCGGAAGCCAGCGAATTCTGGCCAGAACCGCCAAGCCACGCCGCCCGTCTGGTATTTAAATTTCCAACCAAAGATGTGGATTTGAATGAGCTTGTTACGCTGGCAGTTGTTGCTCCAGGCGGAGAGGAGACGTTGTTTGATTTTGACTTATCAAAGATGAAATAGATTCTATTTCAACACGCATCCGGATCAAACAAAAGGGGAAAGCATGAAACAATACGCAATTACGATCTTGATAGCATTGGGTTTAACGACAATATTCTCAGGTTGTGCCACAACGTATGAAAAATTGCCTGATACCCACACTGAGTATTTAGGTGATCTTGATAAAAAAATCCGTGCGCTTGAACGGGGGTTATCGGATTTAAACAACTCAGCACAGGATCTGGGTAAACGTGTGGATGTGCTTTCACAAAAGACAAAAGAGGCCGATTCTCACTACTTGAATCTTCTGAACAGTCTGAATGGATTAAGTTTTAATGTTGAGCATAAAAATAGTTCATTTGAAAACACCCTTGCTGAGACACAGAAAACTGTAAAAGACCTTGAAAAGAAGATGGATGAAATTGAGAAGACAAAAATCGATTTACAAAACCAACTGATAACACTTCAGTCTCAAAGACCTCGCCTGACAGGCACCAAGATTGAACAACCTACGGAGTTAAAGAAAGAGGCAAAAGAGATGATTGAGCAGGGACGCGAGATGTTGAAAGAGGCAAACGTCGAAAAAAAAAGCGGCGGAAGATCAGAAGATAAAGGCAATAGCTACAGGTCATGAAAAAGAAGCTTTGCAAAAATTGTTGGATGAAGCCCTGATGCTTTACCGGGAAGGTAATTACAAAGGGGCGATTGGTAAATGGGAAGAAGTCCTCATTATTGATCCTGAAAATTTGGAAGCGAAGTTTAATATAGAAATTGCAAACGAGAAAATCAAATCCATTTCAGAAAATTAGATTCTTGTATTACTTACCCATAATACTGGGAATTCCAAAACAGTTCTCTCGTGGCAAGGTATACCTTGCCACGACTCTATGAAGTCGTAGCCGGTCCGACTTCTCTTCCTCCCCACATACTTCACATTGACACAGAAAATATTCCGCTAAATTTATGCGTTGTTTCCAAAAGTAGGTTGTAGTACGAATACATCCCGCATGATGTATCTGGAACTCCATCGTTTACAGCAATAGTGGCTTGTCTCAGATTTTACACACTCTTTTGGCTGTCCATTTGCCAGGAGAAAGGCTTGTGACGGTTCGTTCATATCTGTTTTCCTTTCAAACGATATTATTAGCCATAGCCATTATGCTCAGAATTACATTTACCCGTTTGTCTCTTTTTCTGCTTATCCCGCTTTCTACCTCTTTTGGACAGGATGTTGATTCCATGGGTAGATCGTTGGTAAATCAATATCTTGTGAGCACGAATGGAGATGAACGCGAGAATATCATAAAGGCCCTGGATGGGTTACAATTCAATTTTACTCAATTGAAAGACTGGGTTAATGGATCCGCTCATTACACGTCCCAACAGCCTGGCTTACATCGGGAATTGGTGTCTGTTGGGGACAAAAAGGGTGAGTATTTTGTATATGTACCGTCTTCTTATCGTATTGACAGGGCATGGCCGGTTGTACTTGCATTGCATGGAGTTGGCGGCAGTGGTTACGGGCAAATAATGACGTGGCTAAAGTCATCTGCACATAATGACGAATTCATCTTTATAACTCCTACTTATGGTTCTGGACTCTGGTGGAATGAGGAGGCGGAAAGATTGGTACTTTCCGTGTTTGATAAGGTTAAACAGGATTATCATATCGACACCAATCGGGTATATTTAACGGGGTTTTCAAGTGGTGGTCATGGTGTGTGGTATTTCGCCCTTCGTTATCCTTCACTTTTTGCTGCTATCAATCCGATTGCTGCGGAATGCCTGCTGCCGTACTTTTTGGTAAACTTAGAACACGTTCCCGTTTATATAATCCACGGAACCAGAGATTCCGTCATCCCGGTAGAAGCTGCAAGGGATGCCAGTTCGAGGTTGGAGAAACTGAATTACACGGTTGTTTATAAGGAACTCTCTGAACAGAAACACCAATTTCCTGTGAATGAGATAGCTAAGGTGCTCGACTGGTTCCGTATGCATAAAAGAACACTTTACCCGAAGAGGATAAAATTTTCTACAGAGTCTACAGGATATTCCTTCTCGTACTGGATTGAAATAACCGGGTTTTCTGAATTGATAGGACAAGTTTCTGGGGTGAGCAGAGATATTGCCGGACGTTTGGTGAGACCGCAAGGCTTTTCTGAAACAGCGACCGTTGTGGCGGAAATCAAGGAAGAGGACAATGAGGTCTGCCTGACTACTCATGAAGTTAACTCCGTGCGTCTGTTTCTGGATGAAGACTTGATAGACATGGAAAGGCCATTACGCGTATCTATAAACGGCAAGGAAGTATATTGCGAAAAGGTGAGGAGAAGTGTACAGACCACACTCGATACGGTAAAAAAAAGGAATGACCAGGAGGCTTTGTTTTCTGTATGTCTAGACCTGTGTGTTCCGTCTGACTGATATCTTCGAATAGGGCTTTCACAACACAATTTCGTGTTATCGTTGGGGTGTTATTAACTTCACGGTTCTGTTATTGTGAGAGGTTTGTAAAACTGCGTTCCAAAACCTTTGCCCTTTGATTTTAGTCACACGAATCGAAATTTCCTGGGTTTTTGCGGAGGGAAGTTAAGAAGCATTAATGATAAAGATGAAATGAATGTTTGCACGATTAATGCGGATAAGTCGTTCGGGTGGACAACTTCCTTTCGTGGCTGCCGCCCTGCCAGAGCCAATCAGTCGAACTATTGCGTTTGCCCATTGCACGCCGTCCGCGTTTGCCGATCAATTCCGCCATTATGATTTATTGCCCTTCTTTTGCTAATTTTATAATTGCATTTACGATAGACACCGCCACGGCGCTGCCGCCCTTCCGGTTGGTATTGGTGATGTAAGGGACAGCAATACTTTTCAGCGCGGACTTTGCTTCAACCGCACCCACAAAACCCACAGGAATTCCTATTACCAGGGCGGGTTGTGCTAACCCTGTTTTTATCAGGTCAATAAGCTCAAATAAGGCGGTTGGAGCATTGCCAATGGCGACGATACCCCCTTTCATTTCATGTATTGATTGCCGCATGGCTACTATGGCACGGGTCTTACCCAGTCTCCTGGCTTCGTCGATAACAGATGTGTCTGCAATCTTACAAATGATCTGTCCACCAAATTTCTCAACAGGATTCCTGGTGATCCCCGCTTTTGCCATATTCACATCGGTAATAATATTTCCGCCACTTTTGAGTGAGCGAATGCCCGTCTCAACGGCTGCAGGATGGAAGATTAAATTATATGTATATTCCGTATCACCTGTGGCATGGATAGCGCGTTGGATAATTGGCTTATGCAGTTCCGGCACAGACGCTAAATCAACCAGTTTATCAATAATATCAAAGCTCTCGTCGACAATCGCCTGCGGTTGTTCGACACGTTGCCCGCTTCCATACTCTTTTTCTACTAAAACCTCGTGAATTCTATCTGCGGCAATGAGGGCAATGCGTTCATCTGCACCAATATTATTGGAATAGATAAACTCGACCTGAGGATACTTCTTCTTCTCCAGTTCAAGCATTTCCGGAATGTCTTTATAGACGTGATTTCCCTTAAATAACAACAGTGGCACTACCACGAGCCGATCTATACCGCTCCCGACCGTTTTTTTTACGACCTCCGGGAATCCGGGCTCTGCCAATTGCAAAAAAGCTGCTTCTACCATGTCCCATCGGTTCATTGCACGAAGCATATCCGCCACATGAAATAATCCATCATTACCACTGCTCAGTTTGCTGCCATGCGAAATTAAGATGACACCCGTTTTCATTTTTATTCCTAATAAACTTACAATCTGGATAATCTGCGTTCAAAGACATTCATCGTGAAATACGCTCCTACGCTGCTGCATGTTTTTGGATACGGACATAATGAGAGGCAATAAGATTCATAATCTCCTCATGATTATTACAGGTTACCAGACGTGGGCGCAGTTCTGAAGCATGAGGCATACCCATAATATATTTTGTAGCATGTTTCCGGAAAAGGACAACGCCAATATCATGTCCGTAGTGCTCCAGCATAAGCGTTAAATGCCGCCGGATGAGTTCTGCCTTGTCGATAGCTGATACCTGATCACGATCCTTAAGTTGAAAAATCCAGGGATGGCCTATGGCTGCGCGTCCAATCATTACCCCATCGCAACCCGTAACCCTTTTGATGCGGGCAATATCAGACACGCATCTTACATCGCCGTTTCCAATTACCGGGATCTTTACGGCCTGCTTGACTTCGGCAATGGCATTCCAATCAGCCTTACCATAAAAGAATTGTGATCTTGTTCGTCCGTGAACGGCGATGAGAGAAGCGCCGTTATCTTCGAGAATTCTGGCTACCTCCAGATAATTTCGTGACTTGTCGTCCCATCCCAGCCGAATCTTGCCCGTTACGGGAACCCTGAGTGTTCTTGAAAGCTTATGGAAAATGCGTCCGATCTTGGCAGGGTCTTTGAGCAGCCCTGCACCAGCGCCTTTGCCGGCGATATCTGAGACAGAACAACCCATATTCACATCGATGATGTGTGGTCCTAATTGTTCTATTATCCGACAGGCCTCAACGATTTTATCCTCGTCATTCCCTAGGATCTGGAAGATGACGGGTCTTTCATTCGGGGTGAACTCGAGGAGTTTTAAGGTTTTTTTGTTTTTCCATAGCACCCCATCCATCGAAATAACTTCTGTGTAGCTCATTGCCATGCCAAATTCCTTGCAGATAAGCCGAAAAGGGATATCTGAAAACCCGGCCATGGGAGAAAGAATTAATTCTCCGTGTATTGGAATATTTCTTACAAAAAAATGGGGATTCACCAAAGACCTTAGATGTTTGCACAAGGGTATAAATGTACTTGATGTAACTATAAAAAGCAATTTCCATATTATAACATAGATAAAATAAATATCATTTGTTTTTTTTCTTATGATGCGGTATTTTAATATCGTATCGTTTAAATATTGCATGCTTATTTCCGACTGCAAAGATATCAATAGTATCTGCATATGCTTACACAAACTGATTTGCTTACAAAAAAAGGTGCATATATCCAGCAGATGTTTGGCTCGATTGCAAGGGTATACGATCTTTTAAATACCATTTTAAGTTTTAACTTTGACAAGAGCTGGCGCAAGTTTGCGGTAAAGGTGAGCAATGTCACACCGGATGCAAAGGTGCTGGATGTTTGCACTGGTACGGGCGATCTGGCAATTGCTTACTCTAAGGTTCTTCGTGGAAGCGGGAGGGTCATTGGAAGTGACTTTTGTCATGAAATGGTACGACTGGCCGATCTCAAGCTGAAAAGAAGGAATCTTTTTGACAAAATAAAGGTCATCGATGCCGACACCTTGCATTTGCCATTTCAGGACAATTTCTTTCAAATTTCTGCCGTGGCATTTGGGATCAGGAATGTTTCCGATCTGCGGGCTGGCATTACTGAAATGATGCGGATAACCTCCCCAGGTGGACGTGTGGTAATTCTGGAATTCTCTCAACCCGTCAATCCTCTTTTTAAGGCAATCTATTATTTTTATTTCAAAAGGATACTCCCTTTCATTGGAAGACTCATCTCTCGCAGTAAGTACAACGCATACTCCTATCTCCCGTCATCGGTACTAAACTTTCCCGACCGGTATGGACTGCGGGCTCAGATGGAATCCTGCGGCCTTGAGAACGTGAAGATCTATTCAAGGACACTGGGCATTGTCACTGTCCACGTTGGTCAAAAACCTTGCAAATAAACATCAATAGGCTTGACTAGCATAAGAAGATTTTGTATTATGATGACGTTAAATTTTGACGCTGTTAAGTGCAGCCTCCGTCGCGAACGCTCTGTAGAAATATTGTCAGGATTTAAATGAGACGGGATTAACAGGATAAACAAGATTTGAGAAAGTAGCGATCTGCGGGAATAGGTGTCCTTAAATAGATTATTAAAATCCCTCTTTTCATATCACATATTATCATAAGCAAGACGCTTCAGCCAAACAATGCGTCATTCCAAACCTTGGGGAATAGTGTAACGGTAGCACAAATGACTCTGGATCATTTAGTCTAGGTTCGAATCCTAGTTCCCCAGCCAATTAAATCAAGGGTTTCAGGTTGTTGATACATTTCTATTTATCCCAACTGTAGTCAAATTGTAGTCACTTTTTTCTAAAACTTGCATTCCATCCCTCAAACTTTCAATGTTATGGTGTGCATATCATTGAGTCATGCTAATGTCATAGTGACCTAATAGCTCTGAAATTTTATAAAGGTCATACCCACTTTGTGCTAACCTCGTTGCAAACGTATGTCTCAAATCATGAAAATGGAAACCCTGTATCTCTGCCCTTTTGGTAGCATTGTTAAAAGCCTTTATAAGATGGTGACAATCAATTTTGGCCATTGTATTACTCAGAAATACTAGGTCACATTTAAGATTTCTTACTTTTGCCTTTTCTGCTAATATAGCAAGGGAAATTTCAAGGAGCGGAATCGTTCTTGGTTTCCCGTTCTTTGTCTCCTGAATCACTATAGTTTTGTCGAATAAATTTACCATGCTCCAGTGAAGTGAAAGCAGTTCGCCTTGACGTAACCCAGTATGCAAGGCAAAAACAATTATGTCCCTTAACCATTGAGGGGAATTTTCAAGCAACCTATTTTCCTCGTTTCCCGTTAACCAGCGGTCCCCGCCGCTATTCTCCTTCTCCCTTGATATTTTTAAGACGGGATTCTCTTTTACCCATTCCCACTCTTTGAACGCCTCCAACAATCTTATTGACCGTTTTATCAAATTGTTGTGCATCGCGTTTGTGGGCTGCCATGATTTGATCTATATCCTGAAGATCAAAAAGGACCCGACGTCTAAATTTGATAGATGGGATCTTGCGTTGGCTTGCCCACTCATAGAGCGTTTTAACCGGCAACGAGGTATATGCTGAAACCTCTTTGATGTTTATGTGTCTTTTTTCCATAATGATTTTTTATTACCCGAAACGTTGTAAGGTCATCAACCTTGAAACCCTTGATTTTGCTGGTTTCAATTTTTCACTTGGGTAATAAAAGATTTACTTATATTACCCGACATTTGTCGCCTTCTCGCGTCTGTGTTTTCTGATGATCTGACGTACCCAAAACGATGTGACACTCATGAGTATTAAAAAACAGTTATCGATGTTATGAGTGCAACCAAATAACCAATTGCCGTGCGACGTGGTTTGTACGGGAACCATAGTCTAGTCATGCATCGCCCTGTGAACGCATATAACGGGAGGGAACGCCCTGCCAGACAGTCATATATGGGCCATAGTGCGATCCGATTCGGTCATGTCCCAGCGTCTAATTCCTTGTTTACCTTCAGTAGATACCGCCCAAAACCCTCACAAATTCTTCAACCGCTCTTGATTCACTTGTTAATATATGGTATTATAAAACCACCATGAAAGCCGAACTTATTTACCATGATAAAATCATAGAAAAACCAAATTGTATTGTTGAAATCACGGTATGGTCAATTCCAAAAACGAGCGACAAACCTCATGGGTATAAATACTCTCTTGTATTTGTAAAAGCTGGCAGACGGATTGGTGGATACGATAATGCAGAGGGTAAAGGTGATCATCGGCATTATGGCGATAGGGAAGAACCTTACGAATTTAAGAGCATAGATAAACTATTTGAAGATTTTTATAGGGATCTACGGAGATTGAAAAATGAAGGTCAAAAACGTAACAGTCAGGATTAAAAGCCTTGAAGATGTATTTGCGGAAGCAAAAGATGTAATGAAACGTCTGGAGAAGGGGGAAAAGGTCAAAAAGCATGAAGGCATTTCGTTTGAAAACCTTGATGTCATGAGGAAGGTGCTTACGGAAGAGCGATTGAGGATATTAAAGACCATAAAGAAGGAACATCCTACCTCGATTTATCAGCTTGCAAAGATCCTTGGGAGAGACATGAAAAACACCTTTGATGACGTACAGTACCTTACCCAGGCAGGTTTCATAGAGCTCAAGAAGACGAAAGAAGGCAGGGAAAAAGCCACCCCGCTCGTAAAGTATGACAAGATACTCCTCGAAATTCCGGTTTAAATTTTCAGACAGAAAAGTGAGCGCCTCTCCAGCTCCTGTAATCGTATATTAATATACAGTTTTCCCTATAAAATATGGAAGCATTAATAATCGGATTAATTATCATAATTTTGATAGTCTATGCATTCATAAAGCATCAGCGCAAAAAGGAAAAAGAACCTACCTCATACGAGCGTCAGAAGCAAGCAGAAGAAATGGCGAAAGGGGTTGAAGAACTTATCAACGAAGTATTCCAGGAATCAGAGTACGGGAAGCAGACCAACAAAGAAATTGAGCAATTGAAAAGTGAGATTAAACAACTGCGAAAAGAATTAAGCGAATCAAAAGGGGATGATTACGAAAAACAAATAAGGAAGGAATGAAAATATGGGTACAGTCTTAAAACAGAAAAAAGACCTTATCAAGGTCAAACAGTTTGTAACCAATAGCAACGGTCGGAAAGTTGCCGCTATAATCGAAATGGAAGAGTTGAAACGACTAGAGGAGTTGATTGAGGATATGGCTGACATAAAGGCTATCGAAGACAGGAAAAACGAACCGAGTGAGGATTACGAAGCCTATAGCAAAAAGAGAAGGTCAAAGCTAAGTGTATAAGCTTATTATCCAAAAGTCGGCAAGGAAGGAACTGGATAAAATTCCGGATACCTTCTTTGTAAAATTGACAAGGCGATTTTATCCCTGAAAGAAAATCCATATCCTTTCCCTCAATCCAAGAAGCTAAAAGGTGAAGATAGGCATAGGTTACGGGTGGGAGATTTCAGGATAGTTTATACGGTAGATGAAAAACAAAAGGTTATAACGATCTATCGTATCCGACACCGCAAGGATGTTTACCGGTAATCTCAAATCTTTAATGCAGGATGACAGCAGGAAAATTTCTGCGCTGCCTGCGGCGCGCCCGTTGAACAAACGGCTGCGATATGAAGGGGAGAAGCCGGCCTTCCATCCTGCAAAAATTTAAGGGGCCAGCGCCCCATGAAGGAAGTGCGCGTCTCTCCAAACCTCTGGATATTTAACCTCAAGAAATTTTAGTTATAGGAGTTTTTATTATGCAAATTAAATTGACGGCAGTCTTCCAAAAGGTACCCGAAGGATACATCGGATTTGTAGAAGAACTACCGGGCGCCAATACGCAGGGAGATACATTAGAGGAAGCACGGAGTAACCTTGAAGAGGCAGTGCAATTAGTCCTGGAGTCCAACCGGGAATTAGCAGAAGAATCGCTTCAAGGGCAAGATGTGATAAAAGAATCGTTCCCCATTTCAACACCACGAAACGCCGTGACCTTATTCGCCATTTAGAAACCCATGGATGTGAATTTTTACGTGAAGGCGGGAATCACACCATTTATGTCAATCGCACATTGAAGAAAACCTCAACGGTACCCAGGCATAAAGAGGTTAATGATTTCCTCGTTTATAAAATCTGCAAGGACCTCGGAATCCCAAAACCATAATTGCAGGATGACTGTAGGAAAATTTCGGCGCTGCCTACGGCGCGACCGCTTAGCGGCTGCGATATGAAGGGACGAGGCCGGCCTTCCATCCTGCAAAAATTTAATGACCTGCAATAGGAAAGGAGGCCGTTTAGACTGGTTTGAGGAGCTAAACGTTTCATTCTATTACAAGCCATTATCTAATAACTTTTAATCCGCTCCAACAAACTCATTCCAGAGCCTTGCCCTGAGCGTCTCGCATTCCTTTGAATCAGGCGTGACTATTGCCCTGAATCTCTCCGGTAATTCAGAACGTGACAACAGAGGTACATAACGACCACCACTCCGCATAGCCACCCATAAAAAGTTTGCAGTATCACCAATCGCCTTCTCAAGTTTCTCCTGGTAAATCGCTGCTATTTTATCCCAGATACCCAAAGAAACAGCACTCATTTTACGCTGTATTTCTGCAATGACGTTTCCTTGTTTTGCAAAGACCTCTTCGCTAAAGGCAATGAGTTCCAGGGTGTCGTTATATTCCTTTGCTGTTGCAACTGATTTTTTCCTAAAGCCTTCCATTTCTGCCTGTGTAATTTCGTTTCTAACAAAGCGTTCAATGGCGTCTTTTTTGTCAACCTCGCCCTTTGATGCCCTGCCTTCCAATTCTTGGATATCCTTCCGTATTTGTGCCAGCTTAGACTCAGTATCGGACAGCTTCTTTTGTTCCGTTACCAACTGGCTTTGTAATTCCTAACCCGAACGAGTCGGAAAAGTTTTCTATTTTAGGAAGCTGCAAACGTCGTATACAATAATAAGCGAATAACCATTTTAACCTACTCGTTCGTGTTAATCAGAAAAAAATACGGTAGTTCTTCCCCATAAGGATCTTCTATGAAACTTATCACAGAAACCCACGCTGAACATATTCGAGGTACTCTTTCATGCTACGAACGTGTCGTCATTCAAGGCACATTACCCCCTTTTTGTTACGCAACGGGTATGACCTCCTTTCTCTATGAGAAAAAGATTCGTATCTTTGACTACCCGCAATTTGCTCAAGACTTGCGAGACGAATTGATTAAGAACGCCCAAAAGATTGCCCATGAGAATAATCTCAAGATCGAATACGTCCCCAAAAAGAACTTTCGCCAGGAAGACCGTATCGCAGAAATCTTGAAAGAGCGCGGTGACCACCCTGGCCTTGTTCACATCTTTTCGGTACAGGAATCCTGTACCTCATACAAACCGTGGCACGACAAGAATACCCACAAGACGTTTCTCAAATACGACCCCAGCGGGCGGTGTCTTCACTATTATTTCTCCTTTATTCATGAAATTTTGGGACTGTGTTATGTCCGTGTACCAACATGGATTCCTTTTCGTCTTCAAATCTATTTTAACGGTCATACTTGGTTAGCATCCCAGTTGCAAAGGCGGAAGATATCATACACCATGCGCGATAATGCGTTTCTCGATATTGGTGATTTTCAAAAAGCACAAGAAATTGCCAACGGTTTTTCACCGGAACAACTCCACCGGATGTTCGATTGCCTGGCACGGCGGTATTGTCCGTTTCTCAGAAAGTTTGACCTGTCCTACCACGGGAGTATTCTGCAAGTAGAGTATGCAACAGATACAGTCTTTAAGCAGCAAAGCTATTTACAGACCATGTACGACACCCTTGCAAGAACCGCCATTCATACCGTAAAGCCTGAGAGCATAGCAACATTTCTGGGGGGAAAAAACTTCATGGAAATTATCAGGACGACATGGGCAACAGATTCAATACCCGTATTGAAGGTACCCGGATCAAACATATCATGGGTCCTGCTTCCGTAAAATTGTACGACAAATTCCATATCGTGCTAAGGATAGAAACCACAACCTATGACGTCTCCTTTTTTGAACACTACCGCAAGGTAGAACACCGTGACGGAACACGTGAAACGAAGGTCGCTCATGTAAAAAAAGGCATTTATAGCCTTGTTCCGCACAAAGACATACTTTCGCGTGCGAATCACCGGTATCTGGAATTCATCCTACCCTTGACGACAATCGGGTGGGAAGCGTGAATCTGAATAAGATTTCAAAGAACGTAACGGAAAAGAATCACACGTACAAGGGATTTAACTTCTTCCACGATGATGATCAGCAGATATTTCTGACCATTGCGCGCGGAGAGTTCAACATCCGGGGTTTTCAAAACAAAAACCTCAGAATGAAACTGAAAGAGAAAACCACGAGCCAAATGTGTCGTATCATAAAGCGGCTGAGAGTCCACGGATTAATCAGAAAGATTGCCCATTCATACAAGTACCATCTGACCACTCTTGGACGTAACGTAATCGCTCTTGGGCTGAAACTCAAAGAACTCGTGATTATTCCTCAACTCGCTATTCAAAATTAATTAATTATTTTTGCTCAAATTGTCAAAATATTTTTTATTAGATACTAACGCTATCCCGTATATCCTCTGTGATAATAATTCCTCTACCGTATGTTCTCTTGCCTCCGGATCCCGATAATCAGCAAAACACCTGGAAAACTCTTTGGTGAAACCTCGTGCCTCTTCTCATTCTCTCAGGAAAAGGCCACCGGCGCCTGTTGTTATTTGCCCTCCATTAAATTCCGATATTACCTTCCTGCCGCTTAACTCCTGATACTCTATGGCATCTTTACACCCTGTTTTCACCTTCTTCCCTCCTCTTGCTATGGATAATCTGTTATTTACAAACATCTTATACCATAAATACTGAGGATTGTCTAATATATCGGTGAGAAATCCGACCTAGCCCATTGACGCATGCAGGGGAAACTGCGAAAATGCTTGCATGTTTCTCAGGGCAAAATCACGGACGAAAGACGAGAAAATCCACCGGTATTGGAGTGTGGTAGAGAATCGCCGGGTCAGCGGA
>AYTS01000088.1 GCA_002009475.1 Candidatus Brocadia carolinensis
CGCGACCAAATAAAAAAGCCTTACTGCAAAAATGTTTATTCAAAACATCTTCGGCAGTAAGGCTATCTTTATTTGCTCTTACTTCCCTGTAAGTCTAAGACCCTTTACTTTGCGCCCCCTGATCACTCAGAGTTTGCCTTTGTCGTGATTTTCCCACGGAGTGTCGTTTAAATATAAAATGAGAAACAAGAAAATTATATCAAAAAACGTTCTTAATACAAGGAAAATATTACAAAAGCAGGGCTACGGAGAAAGAAAATTGGACATGCTGTATATGGAGAAGCAGTTAAAGATGAACAAGACGTTTTTTCGAAAACTGGCTAACACCTTCAATCGGGTTAAGGTCAGACCCATCATAATCAATGACAAGGAGTTTTGAAGTTACTAAAACGGCGCTACGATTTTCTTTGTGTTTTGATGGCTGTATCACCCGTATGAAATATTTAACCGTTGAGCCCATCCCTCTTCCGCCTCACCATCAGCACGGACATGTAACCCCGTCCGCTCCCCTTTAGCGATACTATATCACACGTGATATAGGCATCCTTTTGTCCAATGTACGAGGCAAACAGGGCATTTTCAGTGAGCTTCATCTCTTCGAGCAATAGAATCACCTCGTCCAGCTTTTTGGCAACCTTCATCATGACCACCGTATCAAAGATTTCCAGGAGAGGCCGCAAGGCTGCAATATCTTTTGGTACCGGAATTACTGCCAATCGCTCGTCGCCTGTCAATAACGGATAATTTGCCATGCATGCCGCCGCATTATATGAAGTAATCCCAGGAATGGTATGTATGTCGTGTGCCGGCAACATGGTGTGCAGATGGCGTAATAAATAAATATAAGTGCTGAACGTCAGGGGATCGCCTAAGGTGAGATACGCCACATCGTTTCCGTTTTTAACCGCTGCACAAACTTCTTCAGCGGCCGCAAGCCATGCGGCATTGAGTATGGCTTTGTCCTTCGTCATGGGGTAAACCTGCTCGATTACCCTCTTTTCTTTCACATAATCCTTAACGATCGCCAATGCAAGACTTTCTTCCTTGGTATCAGACTTTGGGACAAAGATATAGTCTGCCCCTTGAATGGTATGGATCGCCTTTATTGTGAGAAGCTCCGGATCGCCAGGACCCAGACCAATGCCGTAAAAGTTACCTGGTTTCATTGTTCGTATTTTTTATGATCACTACAGCAGAACCGCTGGTACTCATGTTTATCGCTGAGATTAAATCCGTCGCATGGATAGCTTCTTCCGGAAGGGAAAGATTTTTGCAAATAAACATCTGTCTTTTCTGTATGCCATGTTTTAGTAAATAACGCGCAATAACAGATGGCGTATTTTTGTGGTCCGTCAGGATGGCGACTTTGCTATATGCCCTAACCTTTTTGACGAGTTGCTCATATTCGTTATTTCTTCCGTGCAAACTCAAGAAACATGCGTCATCCCAACTTTCCCCAACGGCTGCAAAGGCAAGCTGTATACTGCTAATGCCCGGTATGATAGTACAACGTTCACGCCCCATCTTCCTAACGATCATTTTGGTGTAACTGAAGAAACACGGATCGCCACTCACAAGCACCACCACCTGTTTTGAACGACTCCATTCGGCAATCTTTTGTATCAGGATGCTGTAATTCTTCTCCAGCACAACCTTCTCTGCATCAACGCGGGGAAATAGCTTCAATAAGCGCCGGCTTCCAACAAGGATTTCCGCCTTTTTTATATGATACATGGACTTGGGTGACAAGTAAGCCTTTAACCCAGGCCCGCAGCCTACGATAATGACTTTGTTTTTACGTGATTCAGCCATGACTGAGCACTATCCGAAATACCCACCACCGATCCCCTCATATCGAATAAAATTACACCAACCTCTGCAGGGACTGACTTCAGTTTGCTCTTGTAAAATTCCAACACCTTCTTCTCAATCCTCTCTGCTACGACATTCATTATAAACAAATTCTCATGCTCGCGCAACAACTCAACTATCCCCTCAACCGTGGCAACCTCTCTTAAACGATTGAGTATTGCATTGGGTAGGTGGGAGCTATTCGTAAGGGTAGTAGCGTGTAAAGAGTTTTTGTTTTCACCGGCTTCTTTCATAAGGATTGGGTGTTGGAGGGCGGGGGGCAGGTTTCTTGCTTCAGTCTGCTGGCCTCTGGCCTCTGCCCCCTGCCCCCTGTTCTGCATGTGTTGCTCTATGATACTGATCAGAATATCATTTGCTGGCTGAGAGACGGAGCTATGGGTATGAAAATCACCGCGCAGCAATTTGACCAACTTACCCGGATGCCCCGCAAGGATGATCTTCTTGAAATGTCTTTCACGGGCCGCATCCAGCATAAAGCCCACAAAGTTGCTGATCTGAATAATCTGGTCTTTGGGAATATCGATCAGTTTCGATATGGAGCGTTCACCTAAACTACCTGGTACGAGAACGACGGTTTCGTATCCAATTCCCTTGGCAATATCGAGTCCACATAAAAGAGAGGTCTTGAAGGCGTCCTCCGACATAGGCCGCACAACCCCTGTGGTGCCAATAATGGAAATACCTCCCAGAATGCCGAGTTTGGAATTGAATGTCTTTTCGCTTAAAGCTCTTCCATTAGGTACTGAAATGATGACCCTTGCTCCATTCCTTTTACCAATCACTTCTCTCACTGCACGCTCAATCATGTGTCTTGGAACAGGGTTAATTGCTGCATGACCGACAGGCACCTGCAATCCAGGTTTTGTTACCCGGCCCACGCCATCGCCACCATCAATCTCAATGGCTTCTCCAAAAATCCGTTCAACGTGTGCATGCACCGTGCATCCATTTGTTACATCCGGATCGTCCCCTGCATCTTTTTGAACAGCACAACCCGCCGCATTGCCTGATAGTTGTTTATCAAAAATGTCAAGCCTGAGCTTTACACCAGCGGGGGTATCAATTTCAATCACATCGGGAATCATCCCATGAAACAATCCGATTGCCGCCGCCTTTGCCGCGGCAGTTGCGCAACTGCCTGTCGTATAACCAAATCTCATATGCTGTCCTAAAAAGTCACTGCTGTCTAAATTAGCTGAGAAGCTCAAGTATAGCTCTTGAATTTATTGGCATTTTGGACAAGTTTTCCTTGTTTTCAAAACCAGGTTGCCATAGATGCTGTCCGAATTAAGTAAAATTGAAACTCAATTGCCTCGGTTCGTAAGGGACGGGTGGTATTTCAAACGGTTTATCGAGCCATACCCAAATATCCCGATAAGTAAAG
>AYTS01000089.1 GCA_002009475.1 Candidatus Brocadia carolinensis
AATGTTTAACCCCATGGGGGTGAAATATTGCGAAAATAATGATACTATGTCACCCTACGGGGTTAACAATAATTGCATAACGATATGCTACAATAATGACATCCCTCCGGGATTACATAATCAATATCTTGTTCACTCGTAGTGATTGTGTGTAAAAGTACGCTGAATAGTTACAAGGAAAGAAGCATTACGTTCTTTACAGAATGCAAGGGGGATACTTGCAAAAGCATCCATCGAAGGAAAATTCTACATCGATAAGAGCCGGTACGGGAAACGTTTGGAATGGCCTACCTGGCGGTACTCGAGGCTATTAATAAGAACCTTATTAAGAAAGGTATCCTGGAAAAAGAATTATCAAAGTCGGCAGACGAATACAGAAAGGTATTAAGGAAGTGCTTCGCAGTCCATAATGGCAAATTGTTAAAAGAATTCGAAATCCTTTACAATTCCCTGCATATTTATGGATACTATCGGGGTGGTATCTATAATGTCCATGCAGTAAAAGATTATCTTGCGGCAGCGAGAGACTTCATCAATAAATTGAGCGTTGTATTATAGAAATGTTTTCAATACTTCAAAACAATTCAATCTGTTTCTATTTGACAATTAATATGGCTTAATATAAAACCCAACGTTTATAGAATAGAGATAAAAATGAATGTCAGTCGCGCGAGAGTTTGTTGCTATCGGTAATATTTGAGCGAAGGAAGAAGGATTCATTTTAATATTAAAGGAGCGCAGAAATGGAAAAGACTACTGTTCTTGCACGTTTGCGTTTTACTATGGAGTTTAGTGGTGAAATGCTGCACTGGTTAAGCAATTTTCACGATGCGTGGTTTGCTCGGCAGGGTGGTAATTCATTCTTATCGGAATATAGCGAAACTTGGAGGAAAACTTTTGATGAGGTTGTCTCGCCAGGGGTTCGAGGATATTTTATTGAGCGTGGCGTTGCTCAAGAACATCTTCCATTCATTCAGTTTGGCGAGACCTATTGTGGTTCATGGATATTGGATGCCGCCATAGTTATGACGGGTACAATAGGAACAGCTTATACAGTTTTAAAGGGAATCTCGGAACTACCAGAATTAGCAGATGGGCTGGTTGATTTGAAAAATAGGATAATCAATAAGCTCAGACCACGAATTAATCGCGAAGTAAGTGAGAAAATTTATGCAGTTGCAAAGAACACTAATAGACAAGAAATTCGACAAATTTCTCCACCGCCAGTTTCTTCTGTTGGAATAGACCTTGTAATTGATGCACGCCCATTACGTTCACTTACTCCAGCAATTCTGAAGGCTCATAAAATCCATCTGTCCGTTGCAGTTTCACGTGATTCCTTCGTCCTTGAGAATTTGGGAGAAGAGCCATTGCGGGATGTACAAATAGGCATGTTCAGAACTAAAACGGAACGTCATCAATGGTCGTATGGCGATTCATACATGGGAAATTTCCCGCTCGTTTCTTCTCGTCAAACAATTACAAAGGCCGTTGGAGAATTTCGTGACCGAAATGGCAATAGACTAGATTTTTCAGACGGTGAAGAAGCTTATGTCGATTGTTGGGTTTCAGACAGTCACGGTATTTACCTTTTTCGATTTTTCCTTGAACGTGAATAGCAACTTATGCAAGCAATGTGTCGAGTTTTCCACAAAGACCAAAGAGTCACATAAGCGGTGACGAAGCTGTACGCATCTTTACATCTACTTGCCCGCCTGATTGGATTATTTCTCCAGTCCAGCCAGACTATGGGCTTGATCTGCGTATTGAACTTGTACGAGACAATCAAGTAACTGGTGAAGAGTTCTACGTGCAAATAAAAGGACGAAATCAAATTCAGGCGCCAAACAAACAGGCAGTCGAAATTGAAATTCCTCAATCGACAATCAATTATTGGCTTGGAAAACTTCACCCAGTTCTCATTGTTTTAGTAGACGTGTCTCGAAAGCTGTTTTGGTTTGATTGGCTTGAATACGCTTACTCTGGTTATCCTCGATCAAAGGATGAGCAGCACAGTGTGAGTTTAACTCTTAATGGAGTTGGAGCAAAGGACTCAATAATAAACGATATACCAAATTACCTTACGCAGTACTTTACACGCCTTCGTGCTGATTTGGGAAATCTCTTTGAGAGTACACAACTTACAAGAATTCTTTTGCATGTATCTGCGCTTCATCGACTTTGCGCACAAATGGCCATGACTTTACAGGGTGATCACGTCAAAGAGCCGAAAGATTTAAAAAAGATATTCTATTGGTTCTATTTAGAATTTGGTTTGCATGATGAGTTTCTCGTTTCTCTTTGGGAGAACTACACCGCTTCTCAGGCACAAATTTCATCAAAGATGGCAGAAATTTTGGGTTCTAAGTTACACAGCTATGTTGGAATAAGGGAAAAATTCTTTGTGCGTGAGCATCGGCAACAGGCGGGTGATTTCTGGTTCATTCCAGTTAAATATAGCGATCTCGTTACGAACTTACTTCCGATGTTCGCAGTTCTCTCGGAAATTGAAGATATGTTACTTCAAGCTTTGATACTCGGCAAAATTATTTTTCCTAAGATATCGTAAAATACAATTTTGAATGAAATGCGGCTAACAGTGTATACAGCGGACTGTGGGGCAGTGGCATGGATTTCATATCGTGCCATTTTAAACGCCTCATCTTCGATCATACTCTGCTGCGCTCCGCAGCCGATGAAACTCGTGTTGGACCGAAGCGGCAGTCCGACCGCTTCTTGATAGTAAATGTTTTTGCCGCTGCTCGATTGACATTGTCGTTAGCCGTAAAATTGTAAGAATGTAATATATATACATATATACATACCACTTGAAATTTGAAAGGAGTTTAAATGCCGAAAGTAGACGAAATAAAAGAAGCGATCGAAGCCCTACCTGAAGAGGAGTATATTCAATTGAGACAGTGGTTTTCAGAAAAGGATTAGGAAAAATGGGATAGACAGATTGAAATCCATTCGGAATCAGGGCAGTTGGATTTTCTTATTAGAGAAGCCCTTGATGAAAAAGCTAAGGGAAAGCTCAAGGAACTTTAAATGCATCGTACAACAACACGTTTCTGGGAACGCTTTGAGAACCTTCCAGAACCTGTATATTCGTAACAGTTTAGTTTTTTGAAAAAGTATCAGGAAAAGCTCCGTTCGGAGCGATATATTTATAGACAAACCATTATGCCGCAATCAAGCTCCATCGGAGCGGCATGTTGTTTCTGTGTCTCACATGACGCTC
>AYTS01000090.1 GCA_002009475.1 Candidatus Brocadia carolinensis
GAGCTCATCATATCGCAACATTTCATTACTACAAACAGTACGCCCTTAACAGGGCTTCCTTTTTCAAGACACTACTTTGATATAAACTGTTTAGTTTTGTCCGGCCAAAAATTGTCCAACTGTAAGCGTTTACGGGGGGACTATGGGGGGTGATTGAAATTCCTGAATATTTAATCGGGCCTTCGTCGCCTTATAAATACAAATTTTCCCGACTGGAGTCCACCCCCTTCATCCCCGCCAGTGGGGGACCGTTGTTTGTCTCCCGCCGGGGGGGAGATTAAGGGGGGCGGAAATTTTCGTTTGAAATTTCTATACGTTTCGAATTAGGCCTTCGGCGACTTCCACCCCCCTGTTTCCCCCCGTAAACGGGGGGAGTAGGGCATAAGCGCTAAGTTGTTTTTGATATTTTTTACCTGGAGTTCAACATCGAATATCGAACAAGGAATAATGAATGTCGAAGGATAAGAGAATATTTGATCTTGAAGAACGCTTAGTAGATTTTGCCGTAAGAATTATTCGTACAACGGAATCCTTGCCAAAAACAAGAACGGGAAATCACCTTGCCGGGCAACTTATTCGTTGCGGTACGTCACCCGCTCCCAATTATGGTGAAGCTCAAAGTGCAGAATCTCGTTCTGACTTTATCCACAAGATGAAAGTCTGCCTTAAGGAGTTGCGTGAAACAAGGATATGGTTATTGATGATGGTACAAGCCAATCTCATAAGGCCAGCGTCAAAGCTTGAACCCCTGATTCTTGAGAATGATGAGCTTATTTCGATTTTTGTAACAAGCGTAAAAACTGCGAAACAAAGGGAGGATAAGAAAATTTCATAATTCTAAATTCCTTGTTCGATATTCGTTATTCATTACACGGTTAAATGAATCAATAATTTTAACTTAGCGCTTATGGGGTGAAGGGGGTGGACTCTGGTCGGGAAAATTTGTATTTACCAGTAGTCGACGATCTAATTCAAGGTTAAGGTTAAGGAATTTCAATTACCCCCCCTAATCCCCCCCGTAAACTGGGGGGGGAAACAGGGTGGAAGAGTTACCGGAGGCCTGATTCACTGTATAGGAATTTCAATCACCTCCATAGTCTCCCCGTTTACGGGGGGAAACAGGGGGGTTGTCAAATGCCTAACGAAAATGTTGAATTGTTAGGGAATTTCAATCTTTTTGCTTCTCCTCTCCTGGTATGACAAGCGTTCCCGCTTGTCATAATGATGTCAACCGGAGACGGTTGGCCTACCTTGTGGGCGAAAGAGGTGTGTAAATCGGCCAAAACACACTCGCGGCCCATGTAGAGCGACCAGTCTGGTCGCCCTATCATGAGGAGAGATTATATCCGCTGCCGAAGGCCTGGTTAAATGTTCAGGAATTTGAATTACCCCCCATAGTCCCCCCGTAAACGGGGGGAAACAGAGGGGGGATTTGCCGAAGACCTGATTTAAAAAGGAGAGGAGGGGGTGAATATTTAGAAACTCATTCAGTAAATTATTTGCATGAAAGTTTGGCCTCGTAACGCCGCGGGCGTGAATGAGAGGCAAGTGCTCGTGAAATAGCACACCGGCTGTTACGAGATAGGTAAAAATCTTACGGTATTTGAAAGGAGGAGATTCGAATGAATGTATTGAAAAAAAGACCAACCATGTCTTTTTTGTTTAGCTTTCTTATTGTTGTCATATCGACGTTTTTCATTACCTTATCCACCACGGGCATCACGTATGCGCTGAACCACAGCAACAATATTGCCAGCGATGAGACGTGGTATGCTGCTGATAATCCCCATATCGTTACAACCGCTATACATGTGTATAGCAATGCAACCTTAACGATAGAAAAAGGGTGTGTGGTTAAGTTTGATGGCACGGCAGGGTTTTACATCGGTTATTACAGCGCGGCTGCTTTGAATGCGGTAGGGACAGAAGATGCACCTATAACCTTCACCTCAAATACAGCTTCCCCTGCGCCTGCTGACTGGCGGGGGATCGTATTTTTCAACAGCACGGTTGATGGTTCAACGATTCTGGACTATTGCACGGTGGAATACGGTGGATATGACGCTTACAATTCGAACATCAACTGCAACAACTCCTCGCCTACCATTCAAAATTGCACCATACGGCATTCTGATGGATATGGTATCAATTGTGATGATGTCTCAGCGCCGACGCTGACAAACAACACGATCAGCAATAATGCCATTTTCCCCATTACCTTGCCCTGCGCCTTACTCGATAGCAATGTAACGGGCAATAGCGGGAGTGGGAACGGAACGGATGCCATTGAGGTGCGGGGCGGCGGTATTACGTCAAACCGTACCTGGATTCCCCAGCCTTTCTATTTTAATGTCACGGGTTCCATACACGTCTTTGGCGATGCAACCCTGACGATACCCCCGGGGTCTCTGGTGGAGTTTAATGTCGGGACTGGCCTTTACATCGGGTACTACAGCAGAGGTATTTTGAATGCAGTGGGAACAAACGTCAATCCCATTACCTTTACCTCACATGCAGCAACCCCTGCGCCTGGTAACTGGGAAGGGATCGTGTTTTTCAATAGCACCGATGATGTTGCAACGATTATGGACTATTGCGTCGTGCAATACGGCGGGTATGGCGGTTACGATTCCAACATCAATTGTAATAATGCCTCGCCTACCATTCAAAATTGCACCATATGGCAGTCTGATGGATATGGGATCTATTGTGATAATGTCTCAGCGCCAACGCTGACAAACAACATCATAAGTAATAATGCCATTTTCCCCATCACCTTGCCCTGCGCCTTACTCGATAGCAATGTAACGGGTAATAGCGGGTTGGCGAACGGGACGGATGCCATTGAGGTACGGGGCGGCGGTATTACGTCAAACCGTACCTGGATTCCCCAGGGGTTCCGTTTTAATGTTACGGGTTCCATCCATGTCTATAGCGATGCAACCCTGACGATATCCCCGGGGTGTCTGGTGGAGTTTAATGTCGGGACGGGCCTTTACATCGGGTACTACAGCAGAGGAATCTTGAATGCAGTGGGAACAAACGTCAATCCCATTACCTTTAGCTCACATGCAGCAGCCCCTGCGCCTGGTGACTGGGAAGGGATCGTGTTTTTCAATAGCACCGATGACGCCGCAACGATTATGGACCATTGCTTTGTGCACTACGGCGGATACGGCGGTTATGTTTCCAACATCAATTGTAATAACTCCTCGCCTACCATTCAAAATTGCGACATACGGCATTCTGATGATTATGGAATCTATTGTGATAATTACTCAGCGCCGACGCTGACAAACAACACGATAAGTAACAACGGCATTTACCCCATAACCGAGTTCTGCGACAGGCTGGACAGCAATGTAACAGGCAATACAGGGATCGGCAACGGAAGGGACGCCATTGAGGTGCGGGGTGGAAGTATGCAATCAAGCCATAGCTGGATTCCGCAAGACTTCTATTTTAACGTAACATCTACCGAAATCTTTGTATATAATAACGCCACATTAACGATAGCACCAGGATGTCTGGTGAAGTTTGAACCGGGACTGGCGTTTTACATTGGCTATTACAGCGCGGCTGCCTTGCATGCCGTGGGAACCAGCGGCAGTCCGATTACCTTTACCTCACATGCAGCAACCCCTGCGCCTGGTGACTGGCGAGGGATTGTTTTTTTTCAATAGTACCGATGATAGCGCAACGATTATGGACTATTGCACGGTGGAATATGGTGGATTTGACAGTTACAATTCCAACATCAATTGCAACCAGGCCTCGCCTACCATTCAACGTTGTATCGTCAGGAATTCAGATGGCTATGGAATTTATACAACCGGAAACGCCTCACTGCCATTGATTTCTTGTTCCTCTTTAACGAACAATAATTATGGTGTCTTTTCAGAGGGCTTTTCAAGTCCAACCATAGTAGATTGCAGCATTACTGGCAATACGAGTTTCGGAGCTTACAATAACAGTTCCAGCATAATTAACGCGGAAAACAACTGGTGGGGTAGCGCCGACGGCCCGGATGGCTTTGGGCCTGGTTCAGGCGATGCAGTCAGCGCTAATGTGGATTTTACCCCATGGGTAAGTTCATTTGACAGTTGTTCCGAATCGATTATTTTAAGCCCGACATCTGCGACGAATAATGTCGGTACGACGCATACCGTAACAGCGACCGTGACAGATGAGTCGCTCGTTCCTGTTCCAAACATCAAGGTGTTTTTCTCCATTACCTCAGGCCCACACGCGGGAACAAATGGTAATGACACAACAGATGTAAATGGACAGGCAACGTTTGCCTATACGGGCACGACGGAAGGCACCGATGTAATCGAGGCGAGCTTTACTGATTTCCTCGGCAGAACCAGGACATCAAGTCCGGCCACAAAGACGTGGGAAATCCCGGTGGTACCAACACCAACGCCGTCACCAACACCGGAACCAACTCCGAGCCCGACACCAGAGCCGACTCCAAGTCCAACACCGGAGCCGACTCCAAGTCCAACACCGGAACCGACTCCGAGTCCAACGCCGGAGCCAACTCCAAGTCCAACTCCGGAGCCAACTCCGAGTCCAACACCAGAGCCGACACCAAGTCCGACACCGATACCGTCTCCAACAGAGCCGCCAACTGCCATTGAACTGGCTTACTTCCATGCCAAGGCGGGCAAAGGTGGCCGCGTCACTCTGACGTGGGAGACCGTTACGGAGGTTGACAATGCCGGCTTTAACCTTTACCGGTCAAAACGCAGGAACGGGCATTACACACTGGTTAATAATGCAACCATTCCTGCCCAGAGCGATGCCGTAACCGGAGCCAGCTACCGTTATGTAGACACACCGGGTAAAGGCACTTTCTACTATAAACTGGGGGATGTAGATTACTACGGGAAAATCACCCTGCACGGCCCGGAGAAGGTGAAAGTAGTGTCTGATAATACCGCAATGAAGAGGCAGAAACGTAAATAAGTTGTAAGTTGCAAGTTGTAAGTTGAAAGTTGCAAGTTGTAAGTTGCGAGTTGTAAGTTGAAAGTTGGTATGATAAAGAAGGAGAAGCGGTCAGCCATCAGCAGTCAGAGAGATGCTGATGGCTAAAGCTTAGAGAGACATCAAAATTTTACCAAAGAAAGGATGCATATAATGGAAGAGAAGAAATTGCCAGCATATGAAGCGCCGGCGGTGATTACCTACACCGACGAGGAGATATTTGAGAAACTCGGACCTGCACATACCGGGTATGTAAAGGGCGGAGACCGACCATTCTAAGAAGAATGCCTGGTGAGGGAGGTATCTGTGCGATAGTGCCGCACAGATATCCCCTCATGGTTGCTACCCGGGCGGACGGATTGCTACGATAAAGGCAAACTGCGGATGACCGCAGGACGCAAAGTAAAGGATCTTATGCTTACAGGGACGTGAGACAAGACAGCCTTACATGCCGAAAATGTTTCTCCATTTTTGACAGTAAGGCTTTTTTTGTTTAAAGGGTATAGTGTCTTATAAAACCTATTTTGATATTTTCAGCAAAAAGATGTTTTATGAATAAGGGAAGTACTCACCTGGCGCGGCCTCTGGCCGCAACCAAATTCGAAATACGAATATCGAAATACGAAACAGTTTCCGAATGGCAAAAAACTCAATGCTCAAAACTTTGCGTAAACCTCATCTGGACAGTTTTTTGAAAAACAGCCCCGCAGGGTGAGATGTTTATAGAAAATGCGATGTACAAAGTCTTAGCTCCATAGGAGCGTCATGTGAAACACAGAAACAACATGCCGCTCCGATGGAGCTTGATTATGGCATAATGGTTTGTCTATAAATATATCGCTCCTAACGGAGCTTTTCCCGATACTTTTTCATAAAATGAAACGGTTACCGTTCGGTAAGTTCTGGGTTCGGGGTTAACCGCCGAACGGTAGCATGGGGAATCCCGGCATCTTTTTAATCGAGAAAACCTCATGATTCAAAATTCCTTATTCGATATTCGTCATTCAATTATTTATCGTATTACCGTGTAAAAACTTCTTTTTTTGTAAGTTTTTTCATAAACCTATTTATCCCTTATCAGGAGGTACAGTTTATAAGAGAAAGATTGCTTCGCGGAGTTTACCCTGAGCAGCGCGAATGTGCTCGCAATGACAACGCAGCAATGTCATCAAATGCATAGCCTATGTCATTGCGAGGGTCTTTTCCGAAGCAATCTCCCGCTTTCACAACGGAGAATTGGGTGCGGCTTTGCTGCGCCAGGTATACACCCCTTAATCTCCTCTTTCTGGAGGGGAAAATATCTGTTTGAAATTCCTAAACCTTAACATATATGGGTGGATTAAGGCATTGTTTTTAACGCCGTATCCACCCTTAATGTTGTTTGATATGGCGGATTCGCTTCGCTTAATCCACCCTACCGAAAAATCGCATTAATAAGATGAAATTTCCTATACCAGTTAATTAAGCCTTCAGTGACTTTCCCCCCTGTTTCCCCCCGTAAACGGGGGGATTATAGAGGGTGATCGAAATTCCTTGACGTTAAATTAGATTGTTTCGGTACGTGGAATAGCTTCAGGCTGAATCCGGCACAGTACGATATGAACCTGTCTTAACGGATTCCCTCAGTACCTTCGGAAATACCTTTCTCTATGCGGTGAAAATGGGCCGGTTCCATCACTTCGGGCCGCACCCGTTTCCGGAGGGCATCACGGACAAAGGCCACCCGATCAACCAGGCGCAACTCCGGATAGACCCGGTCGATCGCCTCAATCAACACCAGCTCCTCAACGGCAATGGCTATTCCCGGATCGAACCAGTGTGCCGGTTCCTGCCATTCCCACCCCCTTTTCAACGCCTTACTACTGATTCCAGACACTGCACTGGTTCGAATATCCCTTTCCTTGAAGAAATGTGCAGGCTCCATCCAGTCCGTTCGCAGCTTCAGGTGGAGTGCATCGAACCAGATCAAGTACAGATTATACTTCCCGGCAGCAACCTTCCAGGGATCCGGATGCGGTCCGAATACTTTGGACAGCTCTTTATCAAAAAGCGTATCTCTAAGATGTTCTGCCCCCATGGAAATACTCTTGAGTTCACCCTCATCGCCCACCTCTAATACGACTGGCACGGTGGTAGTTACCACAAACCCTATCTGCCGTGATATCCTGTCGAATGCAGTATCTATCTCGCTCTGATATTTCTCCCGGATTCTGGCATATATGGTGATCAGGTCATCATACAGCCTGACAACTGCCGGATGCGCCGGCTCCACCCAATCACGTATACGAGCAAAAACTTTTTCTTCCATAGTACACCTCCTTATGATTGTGTAAGATAAGAGGAGAACGAGCGTTCTCCTTCCACGGGCTTATAACTAAATCCTGGTCTCTGACTGAACTATGGTAGCCGCACCCTTTATGGGTGCGCTGATGCTGGCGTAAAGCCTGCGGTCACCAAAAAACCTGATGCCATTACCATTGTTTAATGGTTGCACGTTAACACCGGGAAAGTGTTTACCTCCTTTCAGCCTTTTGTTCTGCAAATCGGCTTTTAAATACGTTATAAGGAATTGGCGCTGATGCCACTCCCAGCAAATCTTTCTCATCTATCCAATCAGCTTCCGGTGTCACAAACTCCAATTTTTCCAGACTGTCCCGACTGGAATATGGCATTGGCTTACAGCTCAGGAATGACAGCGCACCGGTATTTGTCATGAACCCCGGCACCCTGACATCCTGACCGCGACGCTCGTACGTATTGGTTAACCACCGCAGAATGCGCTCGCCCTGGGCATGCAAGCCCCTGCTCCTTTCGTCAACGCGTTCTCTCATCTCCCGGGCAAAGCCACGGACCATGACGTGATCACGTGCATCTGCAGTTGCCACAAAGTCATAAATTTCACAGAGGCATGCGTACGTATCCAGGTTGGTCTGTTTAATGAAGTTTCGCACAGCCGCACGGAGTGTCTGCGTGAGCGTCTCCGGATGAAACCGGCGCAGCAGTTGGTAGTAAAAATCCACCTGCATATTGAAGTAGTGCAGGCCGAAATCGCTGAAATTACGGTCAAAGAATGCATAGTTAGCGATTTGGTGAAATGCCTCAGAGCGTGGGTCTTTCAGCCGGTAGTCGAATCCAAAGTAATCGCCAAGCAACCTGCCTTCCGCCCTGAGTTTCACCTCTAACCCCGTCCCGGGATAAGCCTCTGCACGGCAGAAATTGAAAGGATTCTCAATGTGCCGTTCGATAAAACGCAGGTTGACCAGGATGTCGTCCAGGACGGTATCGGGTTCGAACATGAGGAGATTGTAGGCAAGATGCACATCGAAGTCATTGAGGATGCGCAACGCATTCAGGATCTGGTCAAGGGTACATTTGCGGTTCAGGTTACGCAATCCATTCTCATGCGCATTTTCCACCCCCAGGAATACGCGAAACAGTCCCAGCCCATCCAGCACACGGATCGAGTCATCGGTAATGCTATCGGGTCGCGCTTTCACGGCGATAGCAATCCCTTCGATTCCCTCCTGCTTCAATCCATCTCTCAGGTCCTCGAAGCGGCGGAGCGCATGTTCTGGTTTTGGGAGAAAGAAATTGTCGTCCTGAAAATTAAAGATACGCACGTTATGGTGGAAGTAGAGATCCTTCATCTCTGCCACGATACTCTCCACGCTTCGTACGCGAAATTTCTTTCCACCTCCCCGTTCATACCAGGCGTTGATGCTGCAAAAGGCGCAGTTGCGCCAACATCCCCGGCTGGTCAGGATGCTGGCAATGGGTTTGTCGAAATAGTCGTGGAATGTTATACGTTTTGGAAACGGCAACGTGTCAAGATCGTCCTGATTGCCTGTGGAAAAGTTGGTTTTTATGGATCCATCGGGTTTTCGGTAGCTAAGGCTGTGTACCCTGGACAGATCATCAGGATGATCGGCCAGCATGCTAACGATATGTTCGCCTTCTCCCAGGCAGACTGAGTCAAATGCGGGAAAATCCTTGAGCAGTTGTTCTGAGTTAAACGAGGCGAAGGGGCCTCCTGCTGTCACATGGCCACGATAACCGCCTTCCCGAAGCGCCTGTGCCATGCGGCAAAACTCTCGTGCCCTGTTTGTGAACATCATAGACAAGCCGGTGATCTGTGGTGAAAAAGTGAGTACCCGCTTTACTGCATCCGATATGTCAAACTCTGAATTGAAGGGAACGATTTCTACCTCATGCCCCCTGGATTCTAATGCAGAAGCTATGTAGCGCAGGCCGAGGTTTTCTTCCAATTCCGCACCTACCAATGCAACTTTCATAAATCACCTCCTTCGTATAATTAAATTAGGCATTCGGAGACCTTCCCTCCCAGTTTCCCCCCGTTTACGGGGGGATTATGGGGGGGGATTTGAAATCCCTGTATATCAATCTTTCAGACAGTTTTGTTACAGAAATTCATCTTGGCAAGCCGTTGTGCTCCCTGGCTGAAGGAAGGATTGCAGAGAACACATCATTAGCCGGCATGGTACGGCCTGCTTTGAACTCAAAACCTGGATCGTCAAGCAAAGGGGTCAGCATCAGTTCGTTGTCCGTGCGATGTCCGACAAAATAGAGATTCAAAGCCGGTACGTGGACGGCAATATAAGAAGAAATAGGCATGCCTGTGGAGTCAGAGGCATTTTTTCGGATATTAGCAAGGATTTTTATCAACTGAGGACCACCAAAATTTGTAGCACTCCATGTCCCTTGTACTTTTTCCACAACAACCGAAGACCGTACCTGTTCCTTTACGGTGAAAGGATAAATAATTTTGTCGACATCTGTGAGTAGTTTGCTGGGATCGCTTCCCGGTTGATACTCCCGCAACTGATCAAGTCGCACCAGGAAAACACGAATAGGCTCCCCCAGGGCAACAGCAGACACTTCATCAAGTGATTCGAAGCCCATTGCTTTGTAGTTCTGCTCGTTAACCAATTTGCGGAGTGTCACTATCGACTCAGATGCTACCGTTTGTGGCTCTTTATTTTCCGATTGAGCATTTACTTGTGCAATCATCACGATCAATGTTAAGAGTGGTACCATGAAAAGACGCATGTTATTTCCCTCCTTATTTATAGGTAACGTCGTAATAGTCATTCCAGTGAGTGTAGCCTGAACCACTGACATACGTGGCGTAGGTGTTGACGCGCTGATCGCCGGTGTTCGGTGGCCATGGATCGTTGATAGTCACATAATTTGTCCCATCTATCGTTACATAGCCTATGACAACCATCATATGCCCTCCACCACCAGACCAGTGCCAGGAAAAAGCAAATGGCTTCTTTTTACAGTAAATCTGGTCTTTCACCTGGTCCCAGCTCAAGGGTGCGTCGGAGGTAGTTTTAAATTCGAAGTTATACTTATCAAATTCCGGCCAGCCGCCATTTATACACGTGGACGGCACGGGATTATTACAACAATCTGAGCTGCCGAATCTTTTATTTGCCTGGTCGCATTGGCTCACATCATGACCCAGGAAATCCATTATCATTTCACCACTGGCAGCCCAACACCACATTGAGGTTTCCTGTGGGCGCAACGTAACAGCCTGAGAACCGATCACTGGGGGCTTACAACAACCAGCTATAAATACTGAAGCTGCAAGTAAACTACCAAATACAAGCTCCAGCCTTTTGGTTTTCACTAATTCTTTAGCCATGACAGTTACCTCCTTTTTCTTGTTGAATACAGCGTAAATAACCGATGTCTTGTGCGTAACAATAACCCATCGCGTCTGTTTAATCTGTTAATGAAAATACAGTTTTTGGCAAGTTTTTACCCCTCTTTCCCCCCTTCGAAAAGGGGGGAAGAGGGAGCAATCCTGCCCCTGTATGTTGAAAACAGGGGCTGATAGTGACTTTACAGCACCTTACTCATAGGTGTAATCGATTTCTTTCTATCCCCTCAGGCATAGGCCGACAAAGGTTTCGTTGTAGAAACCAATGCCGCCGCTGTTGACGATGGTCCTGTCCGTAGCACTCAGCCGGATCACGTAGCCGCACTTTGGCATCCCCGTGGTATCAAGCTTCCAGGTTCCCGATTCGCCGGTTGTGGGGACAGTGGGATACGTCCGTGGTAATGCCGGACTTGTGAAGTTACCGCCCAGGGCTGGCAGCACGGCCAGATTAAGGCTTCCAAAATGCTCGTCAGTAACTGCATACTCGCCTTCAATCACATTACCGATGACGAAATCTGCGCAGCTTCCGCCGCCTGAAGTAATCTTGAAGCTGCCCGGTGGGAATTGTGGCGACTGGTTGTCCAGGCGTACGGTAACGACATTGCCGGGGTATATAGTATTGGCTGCGTCCTTAGCTTCAATCCTGATCTTCCATGTACCAGTTAATCCAGCAGTCTGCCATTTGGCCAGCGTGTTACCGGAGACAAAGATCTGTGCGTTACCAAGACCATTTACCAAGTCTTCTCGGTAGGTATAAAAGTCATCGCCATCCACAGACTGAGTTATATCAGCCAGGAAGCTCCATACTCCATTGAGCAGTTGGGTCCGTCCAACATCGAAATTATTGGTCAGACGCTGCTCGGTGACGAAGTTGTCGTCGCTAACGGAGATACGGTACTTCAGTGGGGCAGCACCGCTGCTGATATCGGCAGTATTAGCAAGATGCCCGGTGATTACTACCCATCCTCCAAATGGACTGTCCTGAGCGGTAAAACCTAAATTACTGCCTCCATTGGCCAGCCCGGTGACAGGACTGATTTTAGGCACATCCATGCTTCCAACGGTTTCTATAAATGGCGCATGACCTGTCTGGACAGAGCCAGGACTGATATGGATTAACGTCTCTTCCCGATTGCCCCAGATTGGAATGTAATTCGGATTAAAGCACGGCGCTGGAACCTGCCAGGAAAGGATCGCCCGAATCCGCACGACCTTCGGCCCCTTCTCACATGGCTGGCGATACTTGTTCAGGTTCACGGGCAGGAAGACGGCATACTCCAGTCCATCTCTCGGGATGTTGTTAACGTCATAGACATCGACCGATGTGGTCCCCAGGCAGGTCTCGAAGATGCCGTTATTGTTAAAATCGGCCCAGAACGTGACAAATTCCCTGCTCCCAGCGGTGCACGGACCGCCAGAGTAACCGGAGGATTGCTTGACGCGGATGATGCCAACCAAGGTGTCCTGATTCGGATTGAGTCCGACGCATTCCAACTCTTCATAACGCGTGTTGCCGTCTGTTGGAAACAGGTTTCCGATGATTTCTGCCAGGTTGATGCCAATGCCTGAAAGCACGCCTTTAGAACCCGTTGCCATCAGTGACTCGCTCAACGTCGGCTGGCTGATTAACTGCTGTAGCTCGGCCAGAGCAAAGCGATGCGGCTCCACGTCCTTGTCTTTATAAAGCACGTGGAGTTCCGCCGCGCCCAGCGCCTTTGGCTTTGCAGCTGTCACTGGTTGTGTCAAGTCGAGCGTCGCTGCGACATCCGGCTTAATCTTTGCTTCATTAAGCAGATCACCAAGGACAATAAACTTAATCGGATCAATCTGGATATGGGTATTGTGTACGTTGCCCCACACTGGCGTAAAGTTGGGCTCGTTCGGAGGAGGCGGGACGTTCCACGACAGGATCGCCCGCACCAGGCACAGATTGTTGATGAAGCAAAATTTTTTCGACGGACTGATCGGTAAAGTGACCGCATACTCAAGGCGCTTTTCCCCCGTTGTATCTTTCGGAATGTCATAGGCCGTGAAACTGGTCAGTCCCACGTCTTGCCAGGTTGCTCCGTTGTCGCCCGAAAGGTAGAAGCGTACATATTCTGGTGTGCCATTGGAACAAACTTCACCGCCATAGCCAAAAGGCTGTTTGACATAAACGACGGCTTCCAGACGATTGAACTGAGGCTGGAACCCGACACAGCCTATTTCCTCATAAGTAGTGTTCCCCTGAATGTTGAGCACTGGCTTAAACGGGCTTACCTTTATGTTCCCAAAATAATTGGGATTAGCCAGGATCAGCGCCCTGAACTGTACCCGCTCTCGTTCTAATTTTGATGTGTTTTCAGAATTTTCACGTGCTTTCATTACCATCTCCTCCCTTAGATGAGTGGATGATTTTGCATCCACGTTTTTTACTGCCCGTGGTAAGACCACACCGAACCGATGCGTTTACCTCCACGGTTATAACGCAGTAGATGTGATCCGCCAGGCTAAGCAATACTTCCGTCATACATCATAAAATCATTCATTCGTGCTCACCTCCTTTCATAAGCGAAATAAGTCAAGACAGCAAATGATGTTATCGAAGATACTGATGACGCCTAAGGCGATTTTGATGAAACATAACAAAGTCGGCAATCATAAGTCAGACGAAGTTGCCCAGCTATCATCCTGGACATCTTCCGCATCACAGCTCAGGTACAAGAGTGGATCGTCCTGTTCATTCCATCAATACTATTTTCCGCGTGGCCTCCTTGGTAAGCAGGGTTTTTTACGTCAAACCATTTGTCTTTCCAGTCTCCGCCATATTGCTGGCGTCCGCTTCGCACGCGCTGAGTTTCCCCGGCCAGCCTCTGTAATGTGGCCGGCTAACGTCGTTTAATCCTGTGGTTAATGCAATTCCTTTTGGCAGGGTTCTTCCTATTTGGTTAAGTGGGTAAGTAAATTAAGATCATGCTGTTTATTTTTGGCCTTTTCCCTTAAACGATTCCGGAATCCGTTTCTGGCCAGATAATTCTTTGTGCAATCGCCCGTTATCTATTCCTCACCGATAAAAGCGACTGTGCAGAAGTCTATGAAAACAAAAAAGCCTTACTGCAAAGATTTTTTGAAAACATCTTCGGCAGTAAGGCTATCTTTTTCACGAAAGGATAAAGTACGTCTTTAACTACATCCTTATGAGTTGAAAGACCCTCTACTTTGCGTCCCCTGATCACTCAGGGTTTGCCTTTATCGTATATGTTTTTACTATTTCACGTATTTTTCACGGAAATCGTCGTTACAAGATTCTACTCCTTATTAATGACACGAAATTATTTGATGTCAAGAAAAATACCATTCCGAATAAGAAAATACCTGAAGCACACTTCGTTAATCTTAGCAAAAATATGGCTCTTTTCATCTGACATGTACATGACAAAAAGATAGTTTTCGGGAAAAGGCCTTTTTCTCAGAAAATTTTATCCCTGTATAACCATAATAAAAAGGATGAGGTATTACCTGATGCAGTGAAGCCGCAACCAAGTCCCCGTTGTGAAAGCGGGAGATTGCTTCGGAAAAGACCCTCGCAATGACACAGGCTATGCTTTGATGACATGTTGTGCATTGTCATTGCGGGCACATTCGCGCTGCTCAGGGTAAACTCCGCGAAGCAATCTTTCTCTTATAAACTGTACCTCCTGATAAGGGATAAAAAGGGTTGTGAAAAAACTTACAAAAACTTGTCCTCATGAAAATGGGGAAAAGAAGTTTTTACACGGTAATATTATACAACCAGCAGGACACCTTCTCGGATAAGGCATAAAAAGCGTGTCTTGATAACCTTTTTTCCAGAATGCAGTCAGGCAAAACCGTATTGCAGAATCTGGATTCTATTTTAGAATATCTTTTAAGATATTTTCGAAAGGGGATTCTTTTTTACCTTTCTCTCCGCTCTGTTGTTCTTTATCCCCCTTTTTTTTGGACAAGCCTATCTTTTCTTCTAATTTCTCTAATTCTTTTTTGCCGTAATATTTCGCCGTAGCGCTGGTTACGTAGGGAACATCAAGGATGGGTGTCGGTTTTCCGATACTTCCGATGATTGAAATCGGCAGAACCATGCGTTTTTCCTGATTAAGCAAGGCTTTGAGTGGTTCAGTCTTTTTTGCTAACCGCTCAGAATATTCCTGTGAGAGAACAAGCTTGCCCTTCAGGTCTAATTTGTCGGCAGGGTAGTCAATTAACCCGTCTATAAGCGCATCGGTACTTGTTATTTCAACGGTATGGATATTATGCAAGGCCACCTTCTTTAGCTTGATTTTATTGCTGGCCATGGAAAAATCACCATCCATGGAATCGAATCGCGTAATCTCTTGCTTTTTCAATTCGCTACCCTCTTTGTTCAGGAATGTGGACATCCCCTTGATTCCCGCAAGGGATTCCATAACCGTATCCAAGAGGTTCAGATTCATGATTTCACCTTGATTGATCTGGAATGACCCGCTGGCATTCAGGCCTCCCTTCTGTTTACCATCTCCGGCATTGTTTGCCGCAAAAGACCCGGAAAATGTTCCTTTAAACATGCCCGCGTATTGGGTAAATTTATCAACGGCTTCCGCCATATTTATATTTTTGACAACCGGTTTCACGTTCCATTGCATTTCATTGGTCGCTACAGTACCATTCATGGAAACATCTCCCTGCAAGATATGAACCTGAAACTGCTGGATGCCGAGAATGTCGTTCTGGTAGTCAAACTGCGCCTGCATCTTTTCAAAAGCAGCGGCTTGGATCTCTCCCGTTTTAACTTCGAGATTGCCGGTGCCCTTAACTGCATCGTCCTTTTTCACCGCCTGAACTTTCATGTCCATAGATTCAAAAAAACTTTTTCCGGTTGCTGCACCCTGGCTTTTGTCAGCAGACTGGGGAAGCCTGAATGCAAGTCTTGGAGATGAGAATTGTACGTCTGCAGTGGCATTGTTTGACGTGCCTTTCAGGGAAGTCTTCAGGATGAAATTTCCCTCAGGTTCGTATTCCTTTAAAGCAGGAACCAGCGATTCCCAACCTTTCAGAGAGGTATCGCCTGTCCCCATCGAAAGATCAAAATGCGGGTCGTTTAAATTACTCACTTTCCCCGATGCGGTCAGAGACAAGGTATGCAGGGTAATACTACTTGGGTCTAATTGTATGTCATCACCTGTTTTTCTTGTCTTGAGGGAAATTTGGCATGGAACGAGTCCTGGTTTGCGGAATGTTTCTCCATAGGCGAGATCAAGGTTATTTAAATCTGCTGTACAACGAACATCGAGATTGTCAATAGTTCCCTTTAAAAACATTTCCATGCCCAATAAGCCAGAAAAATTTGTATCCTTCGGCAGCGTTTCTTTGACGGAAGGATACCATGCAATGATGCGGTCTGCGCTGAGATCCTTCGTCTGAAGGGCGAAGTCGACAAAAAGCCGGTTCATATCAAGGGTTTTGCCCAGGGGGCCCACCGTTCCCTGGATCGTGAAATTTTGCTTCGTCCCGTCCGGAATGCGGGCTGACATGGACAGATGGATTGGATTGTCCAAAGACACGTCGGTTAGTTTCATGTCTAACAGGTCTATCGTAGTTGTGGTGGCAGTTCCCTGATGAGTAAATTCATCGATGAAATCGATTCTGCCCTGATGCAAGGTAAATGTGGATACCGCTAATCCGGCGAAAAGGGCGCCTTCACTTTTTCCCGCAGGTTCCTCGTCTTCTTTTTTGCCTTCTTTACCTTCTTTGTGTGCATTTCCTGTATCTGCGGGTTCACTGGTTTGAGAACCCATCAGGTCGTTAAAATTAAATTCCCCCTTTGCGTTCTTTATCAATTGTATGACGGGTTTGTCCAGAATGACTTCCTTGATTTGGATTTCTTTTCTAAGGAGCGGGAGGAACTTTAATTTTACCCGCAGATGTCCCATGTTGAGAAAATCACCGCTTCCAAACTCCGGATTTTCGGCAATTCTGAGGCCGTCAATTTCTGCCCCCAATCCTTTTACAAGGGTAAGTTTTATACCGGCAAAATCAAAATCTCTTGGCAGATACGGCTTTGCAAGCTCAATGATTTTGCCCTTATGCTTGTTTAAATCGATGACGAATGGGGCAACTGCGGCACATACGAAAAGGACAAAAACTACACTCAAAACGATAATAATAATTTTTTTCATGCTCTGTACCCTTTATAGATTTTCATGAGACCCATATGGTTTTTCTCAGATAATGCAAAAATAGTTCATGTAATATAGCAGAAGTGGGGCATTTTATCAAGGAAAACGGAAACTCTGGAAAATGAAATTTTTATTATTTCTGACTGGAAAGGGTGGATGCGGGCATTTTCCTGCTAATATAATAAAGTCGTTAGGCGAGAAATATCTTTTTCATAGACAGGAATGGAATCATGGTAAATTGCCCTTGGATTAATCATCTGCAATAATCTATACAAAATTATTGACTATGCCGATGGTTTCTTTGTATAGTGAATGTAAAGTAATGATGCTCGTAAAGTATATTGATTAACCTTTTCTCTACCAGATTATTCAGGCGGAGGTTTTAATATGTTCAAATGTAGATTTTTATTGTTGCTTACCGCGATAATGCTTTTGGTTAGTTGCTCAACCGTACCCATTACGGGAAGAAAGCAGCTTTCTTTTATACCACAGAGCCAGCTTATTGGCTCCAGTATCGATGCCTATAACCAGCTAATGTCTCAATCTAAGCTTTCTACCGACCCAGCAAAGAAGCAAATGGTAGTCGACGTAGGCACCAAAATAGCATCATCTGCAGAAGAGTTTATGCGTGAAAACGGAATGGAACAGGAAATTGAAACGTATCATTGGGAGTTCAACCTCATTGAGGAGGATAAAACGGTAAATGCCTTCTGCATGCCGGGAGGAAAAATTGCCGTTTATACCGGCATACTTCCGGTTACTCAAGATGAAACTGGTCTGGCAGTGGTGATGGGTCATGAAGTGGCTCATGCACTGGCAAACCACGGAGGCGAAAGGGTGAGTCAGGCATTACTTGCACAACTGGGAGCAACCTCTCTCTCTGTGGCGCTCAGCACTCAACCTGCAATGACCAGGGACTTAATAATGCAGGCATATGGTGTAGGCGCAAATGTGGGAGTCCTCTTGCCGTATAGTCGCCGACATGAACTGGAGGCCGACCGTATTGGACTTATCCTTATGGCAAGGGCTGGTTATGACCCACGGTTGGCTATTCCGTTCTGGCAAAGGATGGGGAATGTGGGAGGAGAAAGACCACCCGAATTTTTATCTACTCATCCGGCACCAGAAAGAAGAATTGAAGATATTCGGACTGAAATGCCTGAAGCGCTGAAATATTATAAAGCACGTTAAATGAGCTGCCCGGATAGATTCATGAGTTTTTCTGCCGGCAGTATTGAATAATCATAGCGCAGCAAAGCCACACCCAATTCTCCGTTGAGAAAGTGGGAGATTGCTTCGGAAAAGACCCTCGCAATGACATAGGCTATGCATTTGATGACATTGGTGCGCTGTCATTGCGAGCACATTCGCGCTGCTCAGTGTAAACTCCGCGGAGCAATCTTTCTCTCCTAAACAATCTGTACCTCCTGATAAGGGATAAATAGGGTTGTGAAAAAACTTACAAAAAAAGAAGTTTTTACACGGTAATACTATAAACAGTCTTTCTGTGTAAAGATTCCTTCACCGGTAAATACTTCCGTTGCAGTACCTGTCATATAAACGTTGCCGTCGTCTGCCCATTCCAATTCCAGATCGCCTCCCGGTAAATGCGCAAGAATTTTGCGCCCGGTCGTTTTGTTAAGGACGCCCGCAACGCATACCGCAGAGGCGCCTGTCCCGCAGGCCATGGTTATCCCGGAACCACGTTCCCAGGTCTTCATGGTAACCTCTTTCTGGTTATGGATTCGGACAAAGTGTACATTGATTCGTTCCGGGAATACCTGATGGCGCTCAATTTCCGGACCATATTTTGAAATATCAAATCTGTCTAGATCATCAACAAAGATAACACCATGGGGATTCCCCATGGAGACACAGGTAATCCGGAATGATACCTTCTTATCAATGGTCAGGATTTCACCAATCACCTCTGTTTCATTGCCAAGCATAGGGATTTCTGACCGCATGAGACCGGGTTTGCCCATATTGACCCTTGCCCTGGACACACGGCCGTTTTCGGTAAAAACCTGGATTGTCTTGACCCCTGCCAGGGTTTCCACGGTGAGCGGATTTTTTTGAGTAATTTTATGGTCATACACATATTTTGCGACACAGCGAATGCCATTACCACACATCTGTGCTTCACTACCATCGGCATTAAAGATACGCATCCGGCAATCAGCCACAGCGGATGGCAGGATAAGGATAAGGCCGTCAGACCCTACGCCAAAATGCCTGTCGCTGATAATGGGGGCAAGCTTTTCAGGCGCTGTAACCTCTTCTTCGAAACAATTGACATAGATATAATCGTTGCCGATACCGTGCATCTTTGTGAATTTCATAAGAGTATTCCTCAGTTTTTCAAGTGGTCTTCCACAACCTTTTGCATTCTTATACGTTATTTATTTTACAGGTAATTTCAAGCGATTCAAGCATCAGTTTTGCTGCAGGTTCTAAACCATTTTTTCAATGCTTTGAAGCAAAGGATAATCGGATGGAAAATTCCTGTGGCTTTTCGTGAGAGCCTTGCGAGGAAAAATAGCGTTAGAAGACCCATAATTATGGCGATAACCACGGGGCTGGTCCCCGATAGCCAGGCCAGTAGCTTTACAATGCCGGACAGAAATGCAATAGGATGCGTGGCGAAGGCGATCAAGAGAGAGGCAGCAACGCCGTACTTGATAAACTTCGCACATCGTGCAAATATTTTTGGCGGCAGAAAACGCATAACGAAAAGACCAGCCTTTCCTTTTCTGGCCAGTTTGAGCCCATCGTCGCCATACATGCCAACATACATAATGACGTCATCTCCGTGCTTCTTTGCAAGACTGATTACCTCATCGCCGTATTTTGTAATGGATTGAACACCGCTTGAACCATACTTGGATACGTATGAGATAACATCGTCACCGTAGAAGGCGGATAATTTCATAACATCGTCACCATAGACTGAACTCAAAAGCATCACGTCCCTGCCATACTTTTGAATGACCCGCAGGCCGTCATCCCCGTAGAGCATTAGGTACCGGACAACCTCGTCTCCATGTAGACGCGCCAGGGATAAAACCTTGTCGCCGTATTTTTCGATCGTTTTGCCGGCATCACCACCATATTTGGAGACGTATCGAACGACATCATCTCCATATTGTTGTGCGAGGTAAATGATTTTCCCGTCTGTTGCCTTTATTGCCTTGATACCGTCGTCTCCGTGTTTTGCCACAAATTGAATAACGTCATCTCCGTACGTGGTAACGAGCGCTTCCGTCAAATGGGCCAATCCTTTAAAACCTTTTGTAGTCCTGGCAAGCCGCGCCCCTTGTACCGCAAACTTTGCCCCTTTTGATACACCACTTCCGATGGGTATGAGCCCCAGAATATCGAGTCCTGCAAACAATTTGTCCTGCAAGGCAATCTCTTCCTGACGGATCCATTTTCGACTGACCTTTTCTACGTCGGAAACAAAGAAGTTTCGTAATTTATTTGAAATGGTGGTAATTGCCTCTTCCCTGACATTGTTGATATCAAGAATTTCAAATCTGTCCATGAAATCATTTCCCAAGTCATAAATAAGGTTGATAGCCTTCCTGGCATTTTCACGCTGCCCTGATGCATCGCTTCTGATGTTTGCTGCAGATGTTTCTGTGCCATACCACCAGGACGATATCCATTCATAGGCGCTTGTCGTCTTCAGGTAGCTATAGAAATGGCTGCTAAAATCTTTGTTATCATAGAAAAGATAAATGATAGGAATTGTTTGCTTGTGTCCATATGTCTTTATTATCTGATAAAAGGTGTCATCATCAAGGAAAAGGCTAAACAAGATTTTTGCCTTTTCTCCATATTCTTTTATGGCCAGAAGGCCGTCGTCCTGAAATTTTATGACGATATTTAATATCTCTTTGTCGTAAAGTTTTGCGAAACCAATTCCATGCTTTCGCGCCAGGGGGAAGATAATATCTCCCTTTTCATTGGCTAAATTGATTAAGTCCATTCCCCGGTCTTTGTTTTCACTTATCAGAAAAAAGTTTTCAGGGTCATTGGCAATATATTTCATTCCCTCATTTCCGAAAGTCTTGTAGAATTCCGCAAGAGCCTTGGGGGAGAAGATGGTGTCAATCGGTATCGTATTCTCCGGGTTGTTATAAAGAAGAAAGATGTCATGGCAATCGAGGAGTGGGTATAAGCTGGCTATTTCTTTGCCGTATTTTTCAAGCAACACGAGCCCTGCAATTTTATACTCTCTCAAAAAATCTAGGACAAAGGGGCCGTACTGCTGACACAGGCGCTCCGCATTGTAGCCGAATTGCTCGAACACGTCTTTATGCGTTGCATGAATAGGCTCGTCATAGCTTCTTTGGGCATTTAAAATTGCATTTGGGATATCTTCTTTGGACTGATAACCCACATTCTGTGAGGATGCCATGGGTAAGCTGATGATGAGGAGGAGTGGAAAAAACGCAAATATCTTTTTGTTCATGAACGACATTGAAATAGTTCAATAAAAATGCCTTTAGCGAAAGAGTTTAGCACACGGAATAGGGGAATGCAAGTGTCGTACGATAAAGAAACGACTGGCATAGCATGCCGGTATGCGAACGGATATTGACTTTGGTAGGTCATTGCATGATAATAATTTTAGTTTGCAAATTACGAAAGAAGGAGGAGACGGTGGGGAATAATGATGAATTACATGTCGTAACGGGGGCGTTTGGTTATACGGGTAAATATATAACACAAAAACTCCTGTCTCTGGGAAAAAAGGTCCGCACGATTACAGGGCATCCGAACCGTCCAAACCCTTTTGGCAACAAAGTAGCTATTTCCCCATTCAATTTTGATAAGCCGGCTGAATTGGTCAAAAGTTTGCGGGGAGCTGTAACTCTTTACAATACCTACTGGGTACGCTTTTCCTACAAACAAGTAACTTTTGACAGGGCCGTTGAAAATACGAAGGTACTTATTAGAGCGGCAGAAGAAGCCGGTGTACAAAGGATGGTACACATTAGTATTACAAATGCCTCCGAATCATCACTTTTTCCCTATTTCAGAGGAAAGGGAATTCTGGAAAAGGCTATTTGCCAGTCGGGCATGTCCTATGCTATTATCCGTCCGACTGTCCTCTTTGGGCATGAGGATATCCTTATTAACAACATTGCCTGGCTCCTGCGGCGATTTCCCTTCTTTGCTATTCTTGGGTCAGGTGCTTACAAACTGCAACCCGTCTTTGTCGAAGATGTAGCTGAGCTAGCCGTGAAAGCAGGTCAATACGGGGAGAATGTAATTATGGACGCCGTTGGGCCTGAAATTTATGCATTTCATGAAATGGTGCAACTCATTGCTGAAAAAGTTCATAGCAAAGCGAAATTAATTTATCTCAGACCGGAATTAACGTTATTCTTTTCAAGATTGATTGGCTACGTTGTCAATGATGTGATATTAACCCGGGATGAAGTCTACGGGTTGATGTCGAATCTCTTGATTTCCGGGAATCCTCCAACGGGGCGGACACGACTCAGCGCCTGGTTGGCTGACAATGGAGAGAGCATCGGGGTTAAATATGCCTCTGAGTTAGGGCGTCACTATCACTAGTCTCTGGTGGGAATGGGGTAAAAGAATTTTCCCACACACGTGCTTTCGGATGCGTCATATACTCTGTCTCTCTTTTGGTGCCGCATTTTTTTTTACGGTAACAGAGGCGAATCTGTTCTGGTGGCTAAGGGAATGAGGGAAGGGGAAAAAGACCTTTTTGTTAAGCCCGGGTATCGTACTCGACACGAGAGATTAAAGAAGCACGGTTCCGTGGAATTGCAGTTGTTTGTCGATCTTCATTTTTAACTCCTCTTCATCCAGTGCAAATCCGGGACTGATCTCAATTAAACCAACTACATTGCCTTGCGAATCGATAGGGACAGAAACACCAACATTCCGCAGCCATCGTCCAAACTGATTGATCATGTCCTGCCTTGAGGTTGACGGTGAGTTTTCCCCTTTCATATTTTTTAGGGGTGAAAATTCGTCTTCACGAAGCACTTCCATAATCACGCTTTTCTTAACATATTTCAAGAGATCAAAAATAAACCGTTCAAATTTAATCGCATTGTTTTGTTTCGAATCAATCATATTGCCGTCTTCGCCTAAACAAGGCACTTTCTTTATTGCAGCATGATACGGGAGTGGCTCTCCGTTCTGATATACTCTTTCCAGAAAACTGATATTTATCATATGTACTGCAATATTTCCGGCATGGTATTTCAGCGTGCCGTCTTCATTTTTTGCATACATGTCTGTATGGCGGAGTTCGCTGTATTCAATCATCTGTAAGTTTCCATCGACATATACGACAATTCCCACTTTTTCTTCCGGGTTGCATTTTTTAACAATTTTTAATGATATCTCAGCGTCATTTCTCAGATGGTATCCAATGAAAACAGGGTCGGCTATCTTTATTAAAACATTATCAACCTGATGATAGAAAATGTTTTTAATACCGCGGCACTTCATGTCGTAAAGAACGCCTTTTTCCTTAAGGGCCGTAAGTATGCCGCCGTGCCCATTGGGGCTCATAATGATATTTGATTTTGAATCCATAAGTACCTTTCCCTGTAAGTCAACGACGGCGAGCATGCCTTGTGTAAAAAAAAGATACTTCCCGGGGGTTCAATCCAAAGAATTTGTGAGCTTCAAAAAAATTTTGCGTTGCGGTGTCGTTATTTTTACTGGTCATAATGTACCAGGGAATTCTGGTGTTGTATTTTTTTTGAGCTGCAATTATTTTTTCCGCATAAAGTTGGAAAATACTCTTTCTGGTAATTGGTGTGATAGGGAACGTGCCTTTCGGTCCGTTGATCCCCAGCCTTGTTCCATCTCCACCGGCAACCGTAAGAATGGCAACTTCTCCTTTTTGTAAGGAATTCTCACCAACAAGCCTTACCCCATATGCCATCTCCTTTTCAGTATCATTTTTAGGAAATGCAATAATTTGTGGGGGTGTCAGGTTGTCCTGGAATACTTGCGTAGGATTTAATACTGATTCATCAAAGAGCTTCTTTAAAAGAGAAAAATCAATAGTAGATAGCTGATCTAAAAGATTCTTTTTTTCGGCAGGAGTTATTTCATCCCACCACCTGAAGACATGGGTTTGGCCGGCTTCAAAGGCATTTTCAATATGGCGTATATAGCCTGGATATTTTTTCCCCAACAGTTCTCTTTTTATGGTTTTGTTATTTACCGGAAAGTCTCTATAGGGTAATTCAACTGGTTTCATAAGTATATTTCCTCATTTCGATTCAATATTAATCTTTTGTGCTACCAGCGGCGTTTTTACTTGGACAGGGTATAAATATCTCACTTTTTATGAAAAGCCAACAAGATCTCATGAAAACCTCTTCATTGTGTAGCTGATTATGTATAAAAAGCTTGTGACGGTATCCGAAAATATCGGCAAAAGAGTCAAGTATTTTACAATAGTTGTTTACCTTCTGTTGCCTGCTGCGGGAAATGCGTTCGTCATATATAGCAATTTTCTGGCATAGTGGCATAATGAATGGACAAATTTTGAATAGTTTTTGGGGAATTCGGGATGCGGGTTCGTTTCATGTCAAGAGGAACCAAAGAGTCAACATACGTTTTTTATGCCTGTTACAAGCGAAACCCTCATTAATAGCATGTCCTTGTAATTATAGAAAATTTCACCTGAACGGCAAGAAATTTCCCATTCAACTTATGTCGCCTTTTAAATTTAAGCTTGAAATACCTTTGTAATAACAGTAACCTTAGTCATTGTTTTATAACAAAAGGAATTACATGAAAAAAACCATAATTATTGTTTTGGTCGTCGTTTGTTTTATCATAGGAATAGGCACGTTTATATATATTTTCGCAAGACGGGCAACCTCTGATGAAGCGATAAAGAATCGCCTGCTAGACATGATGAAACAATTTGGAGATACTAAAATTGATTCTGTACATATCGATTTTTTAGAAGGCATTACGGTTGAAAACCTTTCGTTTGCCGGTACCTCTGAAGACACACGAGGCAAATCGCTCAAAATTCCCCGTATCATATTAAAGCACGATCCACAAAATCTTATAAAAGGTCAATTCGTTATTACGAATGCTATTGTTATCGCGCCAGAGTTAACGGTTGAAAAGCCTACGGATATTTGGTCTCTGTTGAATACCATTAAGGTAAATTTTGATAAGGTAGCGGTACCACCTTATATGAATATTTTACGACAAGGTGTCGAGATACGAAATTTGAAGGTTCATATCAAGGAAGATCCGCAAACATCCAGTCCGGAAATTAAATTGTCGGGCATAGATATCATGGTTTTGCCATATGCAGGTTCCTTCAAAGATATTGTCATCAAAGGAAGTATCGATGACGAATTTTTAGGGAATTATTCATTTGCGATGAAGCTTTTTCCTGATATCCCTCGTCTTGATATTGAGGCCTGCGCGAATAATGTCATGATGAGCAAGGAGTTTTGTGATAGATTCCCATACATAGGCAAGATGTTGTGGGAAGATTATCAGCCTGTGGGAAAAATCGATGCCTCCTGTAAGGTCCGTCTTGATAATACGGATAAACAAAAAAAAGATGGACTATGTCATCGGCGTCAATCTTCATGGGGTGAAGGCTATGCATAAGTATTTGCCGGTACCGTTGTACGATCTGAATGGCGAGCTAGAATTGAACCCGGTAAAGCTATATTTGAGAGGAATCGCTGCGTATATCAAAACTGGTGAATCTACTTCTCATGCCGAGTTGAATGGAGAGTTTGACCTTAACGGGCACAAAAAAAACCTTTGTCGCAAGGGTTACCAATCTCTTTATAAACCAGGAATTTTTAAAAAAGGTACCTGATATTAGCGAACAAGTGTACTCAAAGATACAGCCGTCTGGCCTGGTAGATTTAACTTTTCAGTATAATGAAGGAGATAACCAGAAGAGGGATTATTACCTGTGGGTACATGGCAAAGGCATGGAGATGAGACTCGCGGATTTTCCCCTGCCTATTTCGTCGGTAACCGGGGAGTTCAATCTCGCCAATAATATTATGGTGTTTAAAAATGCCAGCGGTTTCATAGAATGCGGAGATCAGGCCATTTTTACTGAAATGAATGGTGTGTATGATTTGAAGAGTAGTCGAAGGATATTTAATTTCCATGCCCCAAATGTATTAATGACGGAGTCCTTTTTGAAACACCTGCCCCGTGCGTCAATTGGAGAAAAACTCTGGGCACATCTACGGCCGGCAGGCAAGATAGGTATCAGCGGTAATTTTCAGGGTTTTCTTGAACAAAAGGATTTCGATTATACCATGGAGATTGAACTCAAGGGTTGTGAGATTCTCGCCGGCATATACAAAATCCCTCTTTGGGGAATGGAAGGAAGACTGGAGTTCAGCAAAGAAGGACTCATTGGCAAACATATCACTGCCCGGTGTTGCGGCGGGCAGATAGCAGGGAGCCTCTTTTTCAAGACAGATAGCAACCCAAATCAATATGACGGAGAAGTGGATTTCTCAGGAATTGCACTTGAAGAACTAGCCCGTAAGATGGAAAAAAAGGAAACTCACTTATCGGGTTTACTGTTTGGTCATGTCAAATTCCATGGAAGTGGCACAGACCCTAAAGGCTTTTCCGCTGAAGGAAAAATTAATGTAAATGAAGGATATCTTTCTGAGGTCCCTGTTATCCTGAATATTTTTAATGTTCTCAACCTCAGTTTGCCGAAAAAAGAAAGTTTTCATAGTGCAAAGGTAACGTTTGGCATAAAAGACGGTGTTGTCCGTATAAAGGAAGGGATGGTTTATAGTGATACGGTTGAACTGAATGGACGTGGGGATATTAATTTTGATGGCGCTATGCACATAGATGTTGCTGCCGGATTCAATAAAGGCTTTTTTTCTCAACTTCCCATTGTAGGGAAGTTTTTCGACCTGATCGTGGGTGGTGTGCGAAAACAATTGACGATGGTGGAAATCAAGGGCACATTTTCAAATCCAAAAATTCATTCGGTGCCCTTTAAACCTTTTACCCGGTCTATCGAAAGTATGTTTGAAATATTGCCAAAACATGAGATAAACACACTCCCGTCAAGTGAAAAGAAAGAGGAAGTAAGGGAACTATAATAATCTATGCTGGAACATTTCTTTTCACCGAATGCTGTGGCCATCGTTGGAGCCGCCCGTGAGACGGGGAAGGTGGGGCACGATGTCCTGAAGAATTTGATCACCTGCGGATACGAGGGGAAGGTCTATCCCGTAAATCCCAAAGCGGACACTATTCTGGGAATCAAGACGTACCCCAGCCTCAGAGAAATTAGCGACACCGTTGATCTTGCCGTGATTGTTCTCCCCGCCCCACATGTTCTTGCGGTGGTGGATGAATGCCATGCTAAGGGAATTGATTCGATTATTGTCATCAGTGCCGGGTTTAAAGAAAGCGGTATTGAGGGGGCGGCAAGAGAGCGGGAATTGCTCCGGAAGATCAAGCAGTATTCAATACGCATGGTCGGACCAAACTGCCTTGGATTGATTGATACGAAATCTGCCCTCAACGTATCTTTTGCCGCTGATATGCCAGCGCCGGGTAATATTGCATTCATTTCGCAGTCAGGTGCATTGTGTACCTCGGTTTTGGACTGGGCAGTGCAAGAATGCATTGGATTTTCTAAATTTATCAGTATGGGGAACAAGACAGATATTGACGAGGCAGACCTCATGCAGGTTGTAGGAAACGACGACCAGACAAAGGTTGTTCTCGGTTATTTAGAAGGGGTGAGAAATGGAACCGTCTTTATGCATACTGCCCGGGAAATTACCAAAAAAAAACCTATGATTATCGTAAAATCGGGCGGTACCGTTGCAGGGGCAAAGGCTGCCTCATCACATACGGGAACGTTAGCCGGCGCTGAAAATGCATTTGATGCTGCCTGTAAGCAAGCAGGCATTTTACGGGCAAAGAAGGTTGAAGAACTTTTTGACTACGCAAGGATTTTCAGCCACCAACCTCTCCCCAAAGGGCCGCGGATTGCGATCATTACCAATGCAGGAGGCCCAGGAATTATTGCAGCAGATGCGGTAGAACGGTCGAAACTGGAAATGGCAACATTTTCTAAAAACACCCTGGACATCCTTCGCTCTTCCTTGCCGGCTATGTCAAATGTGTATAACCCTGTCGATGTATTGGGAGACGCAAAGGCAGACCGATATCAATTTGCTATCGAAAAAGTAATCGAAGATCTGAACGTAGATATGGCGCTTATTATTTTGACACCGCAAGCCATGACGGAAATAGAAAAGACGGCGGAGGTGATAGGTGATATTTCAAATCGCACCGGCAAACCTATCGTAACATCGTTCATGGGGGGCAAAAGGATTGAAGCCAGCTTAAAGATTATGTGCAAGCGAAAAGTCCCGAATTATTCATTCCCTGAACGAGCAATATCGGCAGTCGAGGCCATGTACCAATACACCCTTTGGCAAAAAAAACCCATTCCGGAAATAAAGAAAATACCTGTTCAGAAAGAAAAGGTAGTGTCAGTCTTTGAAAAGGCCAGGCAAGCAGGACGCCAATCCCTGGGAGAGGATGAGGCAAAACAGGTCATTTCGGTCTATGGCTTCAGAATTCCAAAGAGTGTTCTTGCCTCCTCGGAAACTGAAGCAGCCCAGGCTGCCGGGGAGATTGGATACCCGGTTGTCGCAAAAATTTCTTCACCGGATATCCTTCACAAATCTGATTTTGGCGGAGTGCGTGTTGGAATAAAAAATGAGGCAGAGATTCGCAGTTTTTTTTGCGATATTACCCAAAAAGCACGACGGCTTGTACCTTCTGCAGAAATAAAGGGAATCCTGGTGCAACAGATGATTACCGGCGGCAAGGAAGTGATCCTGGGCATGTCGCGCGACCCGCAATTCGGACCTTTGCTGATGTTTGGGTTGGGGGGTATTTATATAGAGGTACTCAAGGATGTCACGTTCCGGATAGTGCCTATTGGGGTAAGTGAGGCGGAAGAGATGGTTCGTGAGATACGGTCGTTTCCACTTTTAACAGGGGTGCGTGGTGAAAAACCCGCAGACATGCATGCCCTTACTGACAGTATTTTAAGGCTTTCTCAGCTGGTGACAGATTTTCCTGAGATTATGGAGATGGATATCAATCCGTTGATGGTATTCCCCGCTGGAGAGGGTGCCATGGCCATCGATGCTCGCATAACGATATCGCAGGCTGGAGTGAATTACAATCAAAAAGGGACGCAGCAGTAAAGGTTGCTGTTAATTGCTTGCCCCAAATCTGTTCTTACCCTGTACGGTTATTCTTAAAAGGGGGTTATTATGATACCCATATTTGTTGCCTCTGTTTCACCCTTCTCCGGGAAAAACGTCATTTGTCTTGGACTGGGATTACAATTCAAAAAAGACGGATACAAGGTTGGCTATTTTAAACCAGTTGGGTTTTCACCGGTTTTTGTTGAAGGGGTGCTTACCGATGAGGATGCTGTTTTCCTTTCGAGGGCACTGGGAGTCGATGTGCCGCTCCAATCCATTTGTCCCGTCATATTGACGGATGATACCATTGGACGTCTGATGGATGGTGAGGAGCTTAATATCCGCCAGAAAACTCTGACAGCCTTCAATCTTGCCTCTCAGGAAAAAGACATTATGATTACGCGAGGCTTGGGAAGACTTTCGGCTGGTACATGTCTGCGTTTTTCAGAATTGGATTTTATTAGAGCATCCGGAGCGAAAGTGATCTTTACTGATAAGTTTCAATCTCATATCGATATGCTGGATGGTTTTCTCTATGCATCAAAAATGCTGGGGGAACAATTATTAGGTGTGGTATTCAATCTTGTCCCGTCTGCAAAAGTGAATTACGCACGGGAGACTTTGGTGCCGTTTCTCGAACGCAATGGGATTACCACCCTGGGGATTATTCCGAAAGACCCGATTTTGTGTGCCGTGCCAATCAGGGAAGTTGCCAGCGTCCTGAACGGGAAAATCCTCTGTTGCGAAGACAAAGCAGATGAATTAATTGAACATTTCATGATCGGCGCAATGAGTGTCGAGAGCGCCTTGCATTATTTCCGAAAGGTCTCAAACAAGGCAGTTATTACCGGCGGAGATCGAAGTGATATCCAACTGGCTGCACTCGAGACTCCCACGAAGTGTCTCATTCTTACGGGTGAATTGTTTCCCAATGCCGCTATTTTGGGACGTGCGCAGGAGGTTGGCGTGCCAATTGTAGTGGTTCGGTCTGATACGGCGTCTACCCTCGAGGTTTGTGAAAATCTTTCTGGTTACGTCAGCTTGCATTCCGGGTCTAAGATACATCGTGCCGCTGAGGTAGTGGCACGAGAAATTAATTTTAAAATTCTCTATGACCGCTTGGGCCTATCGAAATAAATATTTTCCCGACAAGGATGATACAGCACTCCTTGTTCATAAAATTAGCATACGGAAATCATTTTGAAAAAGTCCATGTAGTTCTTTTCTTTTCATCAGGGATGACGCGCATTTATATTTGACATGGTCCTGTTTTTCAGTTAATATGCTTTTGTTGTGTACTATTTTTATGACATTTGTCAACTCCACCAAATTTAAAATACTCTATGTGGATTGACTAACCATAAATAAAGACATCGCGAAAAGGTAAACCCTGAGCGATCAGGGGGCGCAAAGAAAAGGATCTTTGCCTGTGCAGGGAAAAGTGCAGGGGAAAAGAGTTAACGATTTTTCAGCGTATACGGAAATACGCATTGCTTAAGATAGCCTTACTGCCAAAGATGCTTCCTATAAACATCTTTTACAGTAAGGCTTTTTTTTGTTCATAAAAAAAACTTGTTTATTGCGCGTAACAGGATGATTTTCAGTTTCGCGATCATAATAATCTTCTAAGTAATCTATTTAAGCCTTAACGAGATATTTTTAGTATGGGATCACAATCAAAAAAAACTCTTAGCTTTTGCAAAACGGACTTATCAGAGAAGTCCGTCTTGTTTCCGCTGGCTTTTTTTCTTCAATTGCAATAATATACAGACTTATCTATCGACTCAATTATAAACTCAGAATTAATGTATGGATTTTATCAGGAACGGAGTCTGCCAAAGTACCCCTTACCATTATCTTTGCCGGGACAGCGCATAATAAAGAATATTTTGCAAAGCTGGCCTTCAATAATTTCTATACTGAAAAGTATCTTGGCAAAGCATGGAGATGGAATTTGATGAAACGAATCAACAAAATGGCCAGGGATTGTTCTCTGATGGTATTAGAAGTTAATACAGCTTTTTACCAGGCATTTGGTGATAAGAAAAGTTTCTTTATTCCACGGTGGATTGGTCAAGAAGCAGACATCTCTGTTAATACTTCATCGTTTAACAGACATGAAAAACAAATTAACAAACACAACCTGCGATTCGAAGTGACCAATGATCGGAATCAGTTCGACAAATTTTATCAAGATATGTATGTACCTTATATTACCAAAGTTTTTGGGAATACGGCGATTCTCATGTCCTATTATGAAATGGAAAAAAAATTTTAAAAACGGTATTTTACTTTTAGTTAAAAGAGATGAAGAATTTATAGCAGGAGAAATAATCGTTTATGAAAAAAACGGACCTCGTCTGGCAGGCCTTGGTATTAAAAACGGCAACACTGATTATTTGAAAACAGATGTAATGCTTGCTATCTACTTCTTTGCAATAAAGTATTTAAGACAAGAGGGGTATAATAAATTGCATTTCGGATCATCCAGAGCTTTTCTAAAAGACGGTGTGTTGCAATACAAAAAAAGATGGCGACTGCAGGTCGTGGACGATAAGAACATAGGGTTTCTTATTAAGCCACTCTGCAGCTCAGATGGTGCAAAGGAGTTTTTCTTGAAAAATCCTTTCATCTACCTTGATCAGGGGGTGTTCTGTGGAGCAATTTTTTTGAGAAAGGATCAATTGCATTCACGTGCGGACTTAGAAAAAATTTATAAGGATTACTACGAAGAAGGGTTATCTAAGGTGAATGTCTATCTTTATGGTAACGGCGAAAAGATTATGGGAGATCTTATCCCGCCCGAATTACACAAAAAGATGTCTATCTGTTCGGCTGAAAGTTTATTTCAGACCTGACTTTAATTCGGGTGAGCTTTAGGGAATTTTGTGTCTGAGTATTTTAATTATGTAACAAAAGAAACAGGAAAATAACAGGTGTCTTACAAGACCGGTCTGGGATATAAGCGGGCTTGCTGAACAATTTCGGGGACGGCTTCTTCCCACTCCACTGCCATGATGTGAACGCCGGCCACACCTTTCGTCTCCCTGACCTGTTCTATGACTTCCAAACATATTCTGATGCCCTCTTCCTTACCCTTTTTTGCAGCCGAAGCGGCTGTCATACGGTTTATAACCTCATCAGACACATCCATGCCGGGCACATTATGCTTCATATGTTTTGCCATACCAGCAGACTTAAGTGGCGCCACCCCGGCGAGAATGAACGCCTTTTCATGGAGACCCATATCGGTAACCATTTTCATCCACTCCTGAAATTTTTTGACGTTATAAATAATCTGCGTCTGGATGAAATCGGCACCGGCAGCAATCTTTTTGGCAAGTCGTATGGCGCGGAATTTAAAGGGATCGGCAAAGGGATTCTCGGCGGCACCGATAAAGAATCTTGGCTCTGATGCCTTTAGGTCTTGCCCGCTCTGAAATTTTTTCTCATCACGAAGGGTCTTTACCATCTGAATCAGTTGAATTGAATCGATGTCAAAGACGCCTTTTGCCATGGGATGGTCCCCGAATTTCTGATGGTCACCCGTTAAACACAACAGGTTTTTTGCACCCAGCGCTGCAGCGCCCAGCAGATCGCTTTGAATGGCAATGCGATTCCGGTCGCGGCAGGTCATCTGGATGATCGGCTCTAATCCCGCATCAAGGACGATACGGCCGGCGGCAATACTGGACATCCGCACCACGGCAGTTTGACAATCGGTAATATTGAAGGCATCTCCATAGCCTTTCAATAAACCAGCCTTTTTTTCTATTACGGAACGGTCGGCACCTCGTGGAGGACCAAGCTCTGCCGTTACGGCAAAATGACCACTCCTGAGAATTTTCTCCAGGTTGCTTTCAGATTTTATTTCAGACCTGCTTTCGATCATAAAGGGATACTCACTACTGTCCGGACGTTTGAATAAATATTTGTTGTAAGTATTATAATTCAAGAGAAATACAAGCAAAAAAGGTCGTAATCGATTTGAAATTCAAAGTATACTATAGCCATTCTATTCTTCATAACAAACGGAAAGGAATGGCTCATGAATATGGAACGGC
>AYTS01000091.1 GCA_002009475.1 Candidatus Brocadia carolinensis
ACATCGGAGCCACTACGACAAGAAAGTGCAGCAGACACGGGATCTATCCTGCGGGGATGCCAGGATATACCTGGAGGCGGAGGTACGGAGAGTTAAGTGCAAGAAGTGCGGTACCGTGAAACGAGAGAAACTGCCCTGGCTGGCGAACAATCCTTTTTACACGAAGCGATTTGCCTACTCTGTAGGCCGGAAGTGCCGGGCCATGACGGTCAAAGATGTAGCAAAAGAGTTGAAACTGGATTGGCACACGGTAAAGGCACTGGAAAAGGAGTATATGCAGGAGCAGTTGCGGCGCAATCCTGTGACAGCGCCCAGGACAATTGGGATAGACGAAATATCTCTGCGGAAAGGGCATACCTACCGAATCGTGGTCAGCGATCTGGAAAGAGGGAAGCCGATCTGGTTTGGTGGCGAGGATCGCACAGAGGCGAGTCTTGATATGTTTTACACCTCATTGGGACCGAAGAAGAGCAAGAAGATTGAGCTTGCGGTAATGGACATGTGGAAAGCCTTTGAGAAATCGACGAGAAAGAATGTTCCTCAGGCGGCAATCCTGTACGACAAGTTTCATGTTATGAGGCATCTGGGAAATGCATTGGACAAGATAAGGAAGATGGAGTACGGGCGTCTTTCAGGGAAAGATCGATCATACATCAAGGGACAGAAGTATACACTTTTGTCGAACCGTGAGAACCTCACGCTTGACGGTCGCAAGGCATTAAAGAAACTGCTGGGGGCTAATAAGCGGCTCAATACAGCTTATGTTTTAAGAGAATCCTTTGGACAGCTCTGGAGCTATAAGACGGAAGGTTGGGCACGACAGTTCTTCGACAACTGGAAGGAATCTCTGAAATGGCAAAGACTGGAACCCTATGAGAAATTTGCTGCGATGCTAGAGCGGCACTGGGATGGCATCGCTGCCTATAGCAGGCCAGAGAATAAAGTTTCATTAGGTTTTGTCGAAGGATTGAACAATAAGATTCGGGTAATCCAAAGAAGGGCTTACGGGTTACGTGACGAGGAGTATCTCCGACTGAAAATCCTTACCTGTATGCTCAAGGAAATATAAAATGACCCACACGACTACGCGATGACCCGCAAAACCTTATGGAATTCTTTGCCGTTATAACCAAAAAAGTTGAGAATCCGATTGCTGTTACAGAGGCAAAAACTATTGTTGAGGACTTCTTGAAATCAGACAACTGGAGGATTATAGACAGGGATGTGGACACATTTTTTAGTGCTATTGACATTGTTTCTGAACACGGAATTCCATTATGGGATGCAGTAATTGCAGCTTGTATGAAGGAAAATGACGTAACTGATATCGTTACAGAAAACAAGAAGGACTTTGAGAAAATTCCAGGCATAAAAGTATCTGTTCCGTTCTAATAATATCCCTCTCAAAGGATTTGAAAAATAGAATGGTTTTATTGAAAGCCTATTACCCCATTGCACTGGACCACCTTAAGAATGGGCGATTCCCGATTTTGATTGCTGAAATTCTCATTTTTCTCCAAGCATATCTGTAAATCCACCCCTTGAATCACTTCTGGATTTTTATTTGTCATTTTGCATTTCAAATTTTCATTTTTGCATTTATAATAAAGCTTGTTAAAAAAAATTTATACAAAAAAAGAGATTTTTTACTGGTGTAACTCAATAACCCATGAAACAGGCTACTTCTCAACCATCTGCGAGCACACATCATATTGAGCACATCATCATCGGGACAGCAGGACATATCGACCATGGAAAGACGTCCCTGGTGAAGGCATTGACAGGCATTGATACCGACAGGTTGCCCGAAGAAAAAAAACGCGGGTTGACCATTGATTTGGGCTTTGCCTATCTGAACCTCGATGAAAACCGAAGGGTAAGCATTGTTGATGTGCCAGGGCACGAGCGTTTTGTGAAAAACATGCTGGCAGGCGCCACCAGTATTAACCTCGTATTATTTGTCATTGCGGCTGATGACGGTGTAATGCCTCAAACCATTGAGCACCTGGAAATCATAAATCTCCTGGGTATCACACACGGACTCGTTGCCATAACGAAAAAAGACCTGGTAACCGATGAATGGCTAACGATCGTGCAAGAGGATATCAAAAAAATATTGACGGGTACATCACTGGAGCATGCGCCAGTGATTCCTGTGTCGGCGATCACCGGCGAAGGGATTGACACTTGCAAGGCGAAAATAAAAGAACTCATTGCTCAGATACAGACCCAAAGCGTTGCCCGTGTTTTTCGAATGCCCATCGACCGGTCTTTTACGATCTCAGGATATGGTTGTGTTGTTACCGGCCCTATCCTGGGCGGTCAGGTTTCCGTGGAGGATGAGATCGAAATAGTACCCATCAAAAAGACCTTACGCGTGCGTGGGATTGAAGTGACGGGGGAACGGGTCAATACCGCCTTTGCAGGACAACGGACGGCAATTAACCTTTCGGGTATCAAGTCTGCAGAAATCAGACGCGGCTATGAACTCTCAACACCCGGATACCTGCAACCGACGAACATTGTTGATGCCACATTGCAATTGATCAGGAGCGCAAAAAACCCCCTGAAAAATAGAGCGAGGATTCGGTTCCATATCAATACTTCAGAGGTGATGGGACGCGTTATCTTACTGGACAGAGACGCGTTAAAACCCGGCGAGGAAGCTTTGTGCCAGTTCCGCCTGGAAGGTCTTATTACCACGGAAAGGGGAGACCGGTTCATCATCCGATCCTATTCTCCGGCTTGCACCATTGGCGGTGGCAAGGTTCTGAGGCACAATACGTCACGACTAAAACGTTTTCAGGAAGAGACGCACAAGACACTAAAAATCCTGGCCAGTGGCAATCTTTCCGATATCGTAGAACAGGGTTATTTGAATGGCAGGAGCGAACGGTCGTTTGTTCCCACAACAGATGATATTTCGAGACAGGCTAATATTCCTCCTGCAACTGCTGAGGAGGTTACCGCAGGATTAGTGAAGAAGAGGATTCTTTTAAAATTTCTTATCGAGGGCAAAGAAGTTATTGTCCATTGTGATGTCATTGCTTCACTGAAGCAAATGATTCTGAATATCCTCAAGGCCTTTCACAAAGAAAACCCTTTAAAAACTGGTATTGAAGAGACTCATCTCAAGACGATGGTAGCTGCAAGCTCTGTACCCGCGTCAGATATTTCGAAGGCGCGGAGAGGGGAACTCCGGCAAATACCAATTTCCGGGAAGGACATTTCACCTCTTTTGATTGCCGCAACGCTCTCCGCCCTGAAGAATGAAAAGGCCATTAAGGTTATAGACAACAAGCTATCGCTCATGGACTTTCGGGTTGAGGTATCTGTGAAAGACCGTGGGGTAGCGGATAAGGTTGAAGATTCCTTTTTAAAGGCAGGATTCACCCCGCCTTCGATGGAGGAGGTAAGCACAAAATTTGGCGTTCCCGGCAAGGCTGCCGTCTCGTTACTTGTGGAACAGAAGAAGCTTATTGCGATAGAGAGTGGCCTCTACTTTCATGCAACGGCGCTGAGTAAACTAAAAGAAATGATCAAGGCGCATATCGCCGAAAACGGCCCTATGAGCGTGGCGCAGTTCAGGGATTTAACCAAAACCACCCGCAAATATGCCGTCCCTTTGCTTGAGTATTTTGATGCCATCCATTTCACCAAGAGGACGGGTGACGTGCGGATCGTATTGTAAACCAAATACCAGCCAAAACACAGCCCCAAGCAAAAACATCTCTCGCCTTACAAGAAGAAACATAGGGAAGGGCAAAAAAACTTTTCCAAAAAAGTTTTACACGGAATACTATAAATTTTATGACGGCAGCCTTTCTTCATAGAAGAGACCAGACATTTTTGCTCTGACAAACATTTCACCCCGGCGGTTAACTCAGGATATTACCAGTTGCTCAACAATATTCTGGTGAAAATGCCTCTTTATGCGTCATGGTTATATTTCACTTCTATAAGGCACAGGCCCTTTGCGGGTGCCGTAGGGCCTGCAAGTTTTCTGTTTTTTGCATGTAAAATATCCTTCATATTTTCCGCCCTCATTTTCCCTCTTCCCACCTCTATAAGAGTGCCCACTATTGTTCTTACCATATTATATAGAAAACCATTCGCCTCAACAGTAAAACAGAGATATTTCCCCTCTCTGCTAATCTCCAGCCTTTCTATCGTGCGTATCCGGTTTTTTTCCTGAAGTGCATTCGTGGTGAAGGAGGTAAAATCGTGAGTGCCGATGAGGTGTAGTGCGGCATCGTGCATTTTGTCTGCGTTCAGCAAAAGCCCGCAAATATAGCAAAAATTGCGGTTGAGCGAGGTTCTTATCCAGTCGTTAAAAATCGTATACCGATAGATCTTTGATAGGGCATCATATTGGGCATGAAACGACTCCGGAGCATCTGCCGCGCCTTTTACGGTGATGTCGTGAGGGAGGTAAAAATTTATGGCGTGAATCAGCCGTTCAGAAGGAATAGGGGAGGTAGTTTTAAAATTCGCTACCTGACCCAGGGCATGCACCCCTGAATCGGTCCGGCTGGCGCCATAAATTTTAACCGTTTCCTGAATAACTTGCGCTATCGCCTTCGAAAGGGTTTCCTGTACGGTTTTCTCGTTCTTCTGCCATTGCCAGCCCGCATAATGCGTACCTTCGTATTCTATCAAAAGCCGTACATTACGCATAAGTTACACAAAAATTGTAAAGATGACCGTGATCGATTAACACGAAAATTGAATCAGAAACAACGCGGACAATCAATCAAAAAAAAACTCGCAAATATCCATTCTTGCTCGAAACGTGCCATAATCTTTTACCGCACCATCGTGATCGCTGTTACTTTTGTGGATTGACATTGTGAGGAAAAGTTGGAATACTATCTGAAATTTTGTAAAGGGCTAACGTGGGATATCACATTATCTGACCAGAATGAGGAGAAAATTATGGCGATAAAAGAAGGCGACTATCATTTAACTGCGGGTTCAGGAAAGTTGTCTGTTTATACTTACAAAGAGGGTTTTCTGAGTGCGGTGGCTCATGACCTGTTGATTGAAGTGACCAATTTTCGCGTTGAATTACATGTACCGGCTGCAGCTAGGAATTTAGCAACGGTGAAAGCGGAGATACAGGCCAATTCATTAAAAGTGATATGTGCTATGAAGGATGGCCTGAACCGGCATGATCTGTTGAAGGAAAAAGACAAATCAGACATTGAAGAAGCCACTTTTAAAGATGTACTCCACCCGGACAAGTACCCAGTCATTCAATTCTGTTCCACAAATATCCAGGAGAAGGAAGGCACCTACCAAGTGAAAGGCGAGTTGACCTTGCATGGGACTACGCGGCCCGTAGAGATTCATGCAAGAACCACTACAGGAAAAGACCTCAAAGGAAAGTTTGTCCTATCACAAAAAGACTTTGGAATAAAGCCCTACAAGGCATTATTGGGTACTCTCAAGGTTAAAAACGAGGTAGAAATTACCTTCGATCTTTCGTTAAGTTAAGTATCATGACTAGCCGGTCGCGGTCATTTTAGTTCGGCGGATTTTTAAAAAAATACCTTTATTTTTGGAACAGAAATTTATACAATAGCGGTTTTTAGTTCAACGTTAGAAATGTAAATAATAATTGCTTGCGATATAGACGGTGACTGGATTTTAATGATTGTTTCAATAGAAGCGGAAAAGAGGTAAAATGGCAGAAAACAACAGAAGAAAATTCCTGAAGATTGCATCACATAGCCTGGGAGGTGTTTTGGCTGCAGGCATTGCAGCGCCATTGGTTGGTTTAGGGATACACCCGTGGTTGAAAGAAACGGTATACGGAACTGAAGATTTTATTAACCTCGGCAAACTGGAAGATTTTCCCGTCGGTATTCCTAAAAAGATGAGCGTTACCTCTTCCAAGATGGATGCCTGGAATATCTTTGAGGGATTGGTCATGGGGTCAGTTTGGGTGCTGCGGAAAGAAGATGATTCTTTAAAAGTGTTTTCGGTAAATTGTCCGCACCTTGGCTGTGGTATCAACTGGGGAGAAGAAGAAAAACAATTTCTGTGTCCCTGCCACGAAGGGGTTTTTGACATAAATGGCAAGGTGCTGTCGGGACCTGCGCCACGCAGCCTTTACAGCTACGAAACGAAGATTGAAAATAATGATGTGCTGGTAAATTATAAAAAATTGATATAAAAATATTGTTAAAGGTGATAGATACTCTATGGCAAACAAGCTCGGTGAATGGATAGAAGACAGAACTGGACTAAGCAAACTGATAAAAGCAGCGTTGGATGAGCCAGTGCATGGCGGGGCCAAATGGTCATATATTTTTGGGAGTGGACTCGTATTTCTCTTCGTTCTGCAGGCGGTGACCGGCATTCTTATGGCGAGTTACTATTCCCCTTCTTCGACGACAGCGTGGGGAAGTGTTTATTACCTTCAGTATAAGACCTCTTTCGGATGGTTTGTACGCGGCGTGCACCATTATGGTTCAAGCGCAATGATGATCGTGGCCATGGTGCATATGTTTCAGGTCTTTATTTTTGGCGCCTATAAAAAACCCCGTGAGCTGAATTGGATTTCCGGAGTTATCCTGCTTTTATTCCTGGCGGGTTTCGGTCTCACCGGCTACCTACTGCCCTGGGATCAGAAGGGATACTGGGCCACGCAGGTTGCCACCAATATCATGGGAACGGTCCCGGTGATTGGAAAGTACATAAAAATACTGCACCAGGGCGGCGCTGACTATGGGAATTTTACCATAACCCGTTTCTACACCCTGCATGTATTTTTATTACCCATTTCGCTCGTCTTTTTCCTCTTTATTCACATAGCCCTGTTTCGTAAGCACGGTGTGACCCCATATTGGAAAATGAGAGAGGATGTGCTGAGAGACCGTGTTGACCCCTTTTGGCCGGACCAGATTTTTAAAGATATTGTATTTGCCCTGGGTATGTATGCAGCCCTTGCCGGCGTTGTTTTTTGGACAAGAGGCGCTGAACTGCAGGCGCCCGCAGACCCTGCTTCTAATTACCTTGCGCGGCCTGAATGGTATTTCCTGTTTTTGTTTGAACTCTTAAAATATTGCCAGGGAAAATATCTTATTGTAGGTACCGTGATAATTCCTGCCCTTGCTTTGACTTTTTTATTTATACTCCCATTTATCGATAGAAATACCTCAAGATATCCATCCAAGAGGATACCGTATTTTGGCGCAATATTTTCTGGATTGACCGGGGCCGTTGTTTTGACCGTTCTCGCCATGCATCACGACAGCAAGGACATTCATATCATTCATCAGCGTGAAGAGGCGGAGAAACAGTCCGCTAGAGCAGTGAAATTAGCGGAAAAAGGCATTCCTCCCACGGGAGCCTTGTCGATCTTCCTTCACGATCCCATTGCTCTTGGTGGAAAGATCTTTAAAGAAAGCTGTATTGGTTGTCATAAAATAGGGGTGGAGGGCGGTGATACTGGCCCTGACTTTACCAACTTTGGTTCAAGAGAATGGATTGCCGGGCTGTTGAAAAACCCGAAAGACGTAAAGTATTTCAAAGAATCAGGGGCGATGCCTCCCATAAAACTCCCGGACGAATCACTCCTGGATATGGCGGAATTCCTGTTAAGCCAGTCAACGGGTTTGAACCATCAAAATGCCGAACGGGTAGAAAGAGGAAGAGAACTGGTATTAAAAGGAAATTGCGTTGTTTGTCATCCCATTGGCAACAAAGACCTGAAAAAAATCGCGCCAAACCTGACGGACTATCTGTCGGAGACGTGGTTAAAAGAATTTATCAAAAACCCGGGCGATCCTAGATTCTATGGTACCAGGAATAAGATGCCTGCCTTTGACAAGCTTACCGAGAACCAGTTAGACGCACTTATCCAATACTTATTCAGTTTATCAAAAGACCGGACGCTGGTTTCCGAAAAACAGGAAAAGAGAAAAAGAGGGTATGTGTTCGGTCTCACCTCCCCGCGGACAATGATTGATTTTCAAGACAAGTCCTGAGCAAAATCCAGACGCCGATGCACGGAAGTTCAACGGAAGTATAACATCCACATCGTAGTGCTGCAGAGCCATAACCAAATCCCCTCTATCGGTAGGACAAGCGCCCCGCTTGTCCATTATGATGTCAACCGGGGACGGTTGACCTACCTCAGGGATTTAGGGGTGTGTTCGCTGCCTATCTTCCCCCCCGTATATATCCTCAAAAGATCACCCGTTACTCGTCACGCAACTTGTGCAGCACGTGCTCGCTATGGTATCCAACCACCACGAATCTAAAAGACTATCGTCCAACCCTGCCGTGCCACCTGTTCTCTCGTGTAAGAAACGCCGTCGATCTTGAGTCCTTGCTTATCGAGCAACGTAATAATACCGCCGTCATTGGACAATTGCGCACCTTCGTTGGATAGCATAACAAGCGCAGTTGCACCGGGACTTAGCTCTTGAGAGGCAAGAATCGTCTTGCGCTTATTCTTGTCGGCAATCGACCAGCCCTTGAGGTCAATCGTGTCCGGAGTTGTGTTCAACAGCGTTACCCGTTCGCGACCCGCATCATCTCCCTTAGGGTTAACCATCGCCGCCACAATCCGAATGCGCCCGTCGGGTTCCTCTCCAGTCGGCTGCTCAGGCGTGAGCCGATGACCGGTGACATCGTCCGTATGCCATGCTTGCGACTGGAAGGCCAGAAATACCCCAACCCACTGCTCCGGAAACAGCAGTTCTCCGCCGCTTCCAATCATGGCAGGAAAATGCAAGAGTAACCCGCCGTCTTGCCATACACCGTCCTGCTCGGTGAAGCGACCAACGTTGCCTTGATTCATGTGAATGTCGTGTATGCCGTTTCCCGGCAAAAAACCGAAATACCGGTCGCGCTGATCATTTTCCGGTCCCCAACGTTCACCGAAGGCATAGATGGTTGCGTCTTCATCGTCAATTGCACGTTGGACATAAGCATTGAGTTTTTCGTTGAGGTCGTTGTCAGGGCCTGGCACGCTATACGGCAGAGGACGCATCTGCGTGCGCTGAAACAGATTGCCACGAATGAAATCCAGCGCAATCCCTCCTGGACGGCGTGGAACTTCGGAAAATCCGTGACTCAGTTCTGATAAGCCAACCGTAAGAGGGTGTTGAAAATTTTCTACAACCAGGTACAAAAGCTCGGATGGCGCCAATTGCGACTTGACGTTTACCGCAACGCGATACTGTGTCGATCCCGCTACAACGTTGATCTGATAGTGAGGACTCGGTCCGGTCCCTGGACGGCTGCCGATCACCCGCCCTTTCATTACACCGTAACTCTTGAGTGCCATTATTATGTCTCCTATTGGTTAATTTAATGTTAAAGCCAAGACTGTATCAAAAAAATTTACATAACAGCATATATAACCGTTCCTACAGCGCGCCACAGGCCGCAACATCTACTTCCCTATCCAGACATTCGTCACCATAATCCGTCCGATGCCAAGCCAGTTTCCGTGTTCTTTTTAACCTTACCTGTCCCTCGCACAATCGATCTGCCTCGTCTAACACAACATCGAAGGATGCCGCAAGTTCGATTTCATAGTTATGCACGTTATTTTTTTGACATAGCTTCAATTGTCCAATTATTTGACCCTGTTTTCAACATCCAAATTGCGGTAGAGCAAGAATTATTTTTTCTGATAATTCTCATCATTTGTTAACAAGAAAGATTTACGACCTCCCTTACTCCCAAAAAGGGTGCCTTGCACGGTCTGAAAAACCTTGTGTATAGCCATATTTCAGCTATTTTAAGGTTAAGGTTAAGGAATTTCAATTACCCCCCATAGTCCCCCCGTAAACTGGGGGGGAAACAGGGAGGTAAGTCGCCGAAGGCCTAATTAAATCTTCACAATCCTCCTTACATCTGGTATCATATTGACTCATATATTTTCCAGAAAACCTAACGATTCGGAGAGAAAACAAAACACCGCCATATTCAAATGTCCCCGTGGATATAACCGTTTTTCGTGCCCGCATGCCTCTGAATGCTTTAAACCAGGACAAACGGACAAAACCTTCAAGGTTCAGATTAAAGACGACCTTCACATCTCTGGCTCTCTCTAGTCCAAAAGTCTCTTTTCAAGGGAAAGACAACTTTAAAAAAACCGCTCTCGATCAGGTGCTCTCCAACAACAAACGAATCCGTCAGATAACTTCCTTACGGTCATCGAACACGTCTTCTCTACAACAACCTGCTCATGCGGACACAAAAACCGCCCTGATGCACCCGTATGGACATACTCCGGCACTAATGGATACGAATCCCTTTTGATATCGTCAGGAACTGTTGCCGATACGTTTCCCAATCATTTTCCAGTAAAGAATATGTTTCCCCAACATTGTTCAGCGAACAAAATGTTTTCGTATGTGCTTGAAGGGCATCATTTACCTCTTTTGAAATTTCATGGCTTTTAGACGCACCAGTTAAGAATAATCCATCTTTTTCAATCAGAACAGGATAGACATGATGGATTGCACTCATAGCAACCAGCACTGGTTCAGGAATGCCCTGCTGATTCTTTATAGCTGCTTCATCTGCCCTTTTTATTTCAGTGTCAGACCTTCCTTTTTGCTCAACGCCGCTTCCCGCCCTCCAGTAAAGAAACCTTTCCCACAAGGTCAATCCCTCCTCCTCTCTACGCAGACACATGGCAAAATACCGTACGCGGTTAATAAACCGTTTCACAGAACGCGGAGTAAGATTTTTCATGAAAATAACCTTACTCCAAATATCCAGGGCTTTGGTAAAATCATCGGAATCCTTTATAACAACACCGGAACGTCTTGAGAACACCCAGTAACCAACAGGGAGAAATATGAGCGCAACCCACACGTATCGCAGAGAAGATAGCTTTTCCATATCAGGATTTATCACCCTTCCCCTTTCTTTTATTTCCGGCTTCTCTGCTTCCGGAGATGAGACCGCCTTTTGTTCAGCTTGTTCGCCACTTTGAGGGACAACTACAGCATTGGTTTCAGCAGTAACTTTGGTTTGGTCACCGGTAGTATCCGTCCTCTCAATATGGTAACCACACCAGAAGGTAAAAACGAGGATGCCTATCATTGCCATGCCCACAACATATTTTCCCGCAAGCGCATATGAATTCCTTACCCTCTCGTATCGCTGATATCTCTCCTGTTCATCCGTATTTTTGGACAGCAGGAGTTTTTTCGACTGGTCAGGGGTTGGTTTCGGAATCGGGACCTCGATATTGATCAATTTTTCAAGATAGTGTACGGCAAAGTCTGCACGCCTGCGTCTGCCATCATCCTTATTTGTGCCTTTTTCGGTATTCTGTATGTTTGAAATATCCTCCTCGCGACTTTTATCCTTCTCCTCAATATCTTCTATTAATTCCTCAGCCACATCCTTGAATCCCAGTCCCACACAACGCTCAACCCGGTCACGATCCATACCCATAACGACAAAACAATCCCCTGATGACACCAGGAAATTAATCGCCTCAAGAATGACCAGGACATTTTCTGGTTTACAACGGTCGAGGTCATCAATGAGGATGAGCATCGTGCGTGGATTTAACGCACGCGTTACATCCTGAAATTCCATGGCAAAGGTGTGTCTGAAACCTGCCTGCGCCTCTAAATCCTTCATCCGTGTGCTACCCACCATGGTGGTCATCAAACTTGCCGGATTTACCCCAAACGCCTTAAACCCCCTCCAACCAGCGTAGAGCAGACTCATTCCGCTGAGAACAGAAGTAAGAAATATGGTTATCGGCGAACCTTCCTCTGGTTTTCCACCTTCCTTTTCACGAGAAGAAAAATCCCCGTTTTTTTCAAACCACCTGTCAATGGTTATCACTTTAAGTTCTTTAATACTTTCTCCAATATTACTGAAACGTGACGGTTCTTTGATAAAATATCCGAGGGAACCGCTGAATATAAGCATTATTGCGAGCACCCGCACCCACTTTCTCCAGCCGCGAATCGCAAGCAATTTCATGCGAAAGATGAAACCGGTAAGATACCACCAGGGTGGAATAGCCTGCATTCGAATATTTTCCAGGAGCGATGCGAGCAAATGCTCCTCATTCTGATGATGCCATACATTGAACCAGACCGGCCTGAATCCAAATCTCGAAAGGTCTGCCTTCAGGAGGTTCATGAGGGAACTCTTTCCCGTGCCCCATGCCCCGGTAATGGCAATCGTAAGAGGAGGCTGGGTATTCTCATTCCGGAGGAACCGGGAGAGTCCCAGGGCAATCTTATGAAAATCCATAGCATCGGGAGCGCTTGCATCAAGCGGCTTATCGGATATCAGCATGTTCGCGATAGTTGACCTTTCAGCTATAGGTATTGGTCTTCTTACAGACAGAGAAAGGAGCGCCGCAACAACGATCAGTACCAGGTAATACCATGGAGCAGGGTATTTCTTATATGCCAGGACACTCTGGTCCAAAAACTGCGTGGAGGGAGGTGATATCTCAGCACCAGTTGTCTGGGGATTCCACGTCTTACCCCTGTCAACCGTGTGGAGGATAGTTCCACCTTCACCTGCTGCCCACCCCTGATTTACATTCAAAAAAAGCATATCTAAAAGAGCTGCCTTAATGCCAGAAGCTTGAGGATTCCAGTTCTTACCCCCATCAACCGTGTGGAGGATGGTTCCACCATCGTCTGCTATCCACCCCTGATTCTCATCCAAAAAATGCACGGCAGTAAGTCCTGGAGCAAGGCGATTCGCTTTGCGAAGCGGGATAGGCTCATTCTCATTTGAAATTTGCACGGCAGCAAGTCCTTCCGTTATTCCAGATGTCTGAGGATTCCATGCCTTGCCACCATCGACTGTGTGAAGGATCGTGCTACCACTGCCTACTGCCCACCCCTGATTCGCATCCACAAACTGTACATCATCAAGCCCTTCCGTTGTTCCAGATGCCTGAGAATTCCACGTCTTGCCACCATCAACCGTATGGAGAATTGCGCCACCTTCACCTGCCGCCCACCCCTGATTCACATCTAAAAACTGTACGTCATTAAGCACTCTCCTTGTACCAGATGCCTGAGAATTCCACGTCTCGCCACCATCAACCGTATGGAGAATTGTCCCACCTCCACCTACTGCCCAGCCCTGATTTACATCCAAAAATTGTACAGCATTAAGCCGTTCCGTTGTTCTAGATATCTGGGAATTCCAATTCACACCTCCATCTACCGTATGAAGAATTATCCCACTTTCACCGACTACCCAGCCAAATTTTGAATCGACAAAGTAAATACCTTGAAAATCCGACATGTTTAAATCCCGTTGAGGCTGTATTTCTTGTCGTATATCCTTAGATTCTTCAAGGATTCTTTGCTGTGCCTGATACGTTTCAGGTGGTTGTTGAGGAGGCAAGCCCTTTTGTTGCACATCAAGATTTGCATTAGTTTGTGCAGTTTCTTTTTTGTAGTATTCATTATCTAATGATTTTTGTTCCGGTGGCACTGCAGCATACGCTGTTGATATAAAACCAGGTGTTAATCTCCATGCACCCTTTGCCCTTTTTTCCTGGGGAGATGACACGCTCTCTTTTAAATCCTTTTGCGGCCAGGAGGCACCACCATCATCGCTATAGGCAAGTAATCCTCCATTACCGGAGATCCATAACCTTTTGGTCTCTGGTACCACGAAAATGTCATTTATGGATGACGTAATGGTTGGAAGGCGTTTGAATGCATTACGTTCAATGGGATGGTAAAACCAGCGTAAGCCATGAAAGCTTTTCGCATCGAAGGGATTGCGTCTTGGCGGCTGCATAAAGGCAAAAATTGTGCTTATAATGAAGATACCAAGGGCAACAAAAAACCACGCCTTCCGTGAAAGGCGGAATTTCCTTGAGGTGGGTGAACTGCTGCCACTTTTACCTTTTATCGTTGGAGGCGCATCCATTTTCTGCCTACTATTGTCTTGTAATAATTCGCTGAAAGGATATCCAACAGAAACATCATTGCGAAGACTTTTTTAAGGGGGATTTTTGTTTTGTCTCCCGCTGGCGGGAATGAAGGGGGTGGACTTTTCTCTTTCTTCAACCACGCACCTCATTGCCTCTATCACACCGTTCATATTCGCAAGAACCTCTTTATTGGTAAACCAGACCACACTAATCCAGCCCGCTCTATAGTGAACGACAAAAGAAAGTAGTCATTGCGAGGGCGATAGCCCGAAGCAATCTCTAAGGTATGGATTGCTTCGTTCTGCCCGCAATGACATTTACATGTATACTTATTAAGACGTTCACTATAGATTGTGGATTTTCCGGTCGTCTTTTGCAGAAGTATCCTCCCCTTGATGAGTCAACCCATTACCTTAATCACCAGTTTCAACTCCTTGCACAGAAAGTCAGCCATAGTATTACCGTTCAAAAACTCCTTTTTTGTAAGTTTTTAACACACCCCGAAATCCCTGAGGTAGGTCAACCGTCCTCGATTGACAGCATAATGACAAGCGGGGACGCTTGTCCTAGCAATAGAGGGGTTGGGTTACGGTTTTGCAGCGCTATAGTATTATTGTGTCAAAACTTCTTTTTTTGTAAGTTTTTTCACAACCCTATTCACCCCTTATCAGGCGGTACAGATTTCTTATGAGAGAAAGATTGCTTCGCTTCGCTCGCAATGACAACGTACAGTACGTCATCAAAGACACAAGTCTGTGTCATTGCGAGCGAAGCGAAGCAATCTCCCGCTTTCATTGGGTGCGGCTTTGCTGCGCCATGAATTTGTTTCTTTCACACCGGGGAAGTGAGCTGTTACAAAAATATATTGTGGGTAGCTTGCCTTTACAAGTCAAAAGAGCTAAGAGACCGAGGAAGTATCTCTCGTGCAGATTGCAATAATTAAGGCTGCATACAAACTTTTTACAATCCCTGCGTCTTGACAAGCATATCGACAATAAGCCTGAATTCGTCACTGCTGAACCAGTCTTTTTTAAATTTTTGTCTGGCCAGCACACGCATATCTGCAACACAATCTTCCCAACTTCCGGGATTTTTGCTCCAAAAGTATCCGGCCCACTTCGTGACACACAAGGCATTTTTCTACCATGATCTGAGCTGCTATATCTTCTCGAATCATTTTTCCTCTTTCGGCAAGGTAGTCCGTAATAATGGGAATATCTTCATCCAGGAATAATTCTGGCGCATTTTCTCGCATCCGCAGGATGGTTTCCTGCCACTCTTCCCTTGTCTTGTTTTGTTTCAGTATCCTGGTTAATGTATGACACCTGGTACACCGGTCAACAAAAAGTACATGGACGTCATCATATTTTTTTATTTGAGATGTTGCAACTACCGTATCCTTTCTTCCATGAACGATTTCATCAACGATCCGTTCCCCCTCTTTATCAGCGATCCATAACGGGCTTTTTGCCATCATTCGTGCGACACAAATTCGCCATTCATCTTCTGTCTTAGTCTCCGCGAATACCCGCTCAAGGGTATGACATTTTGAGCATTTTTCTTCATACAAATATTCTGGCGCTTTATATTGGAATTTTTCCTGTGCCTCTTGTGTCTGTCCGTAAGCATTAAAAGAAGCAATAAGCCCTAAATACAAAAATATAAATCTCTTTACCATAAAACTCTCTCCTGATGAAACTTATCCGTGTAATACCACTGAATGCGGGAAAGAAGCTTCTTTAGGACATAACGATTGTTGCTTCTCCGGGGACAAAAGGATCTTATAATACCCACAGACCTTCTCAGGTGTAGCACATGGAATGAATATGTATACAAGGACATCTTGATTGCATGGTAGAATTAAACGTGATGCTTCAAGGGTGTTATCTATAACAATATCCACGATATTGTTAAATACCTCATCCTTAACCTGCTTTTATTTACTGCAGACTCACTTGCATTTTTGAATCAGTGTCGTAGATAATGAATCAATTGGCTTGGCGGCTTCTTCCAGTTGCGCCACAAGTTTTATACTTCCGTCCATAGCAGAGATAAAACGCTCAATCATCAGGCCTACTACCTTGCGCAAGATATCCGGCATGTTTTCAACCTCTTTTTCAAAAAGCTTGGGGTCAATCATTCGCCCTTTGATCGTCAATATCTCATGTAAACAGTTCGTCAAACGGCTATAGACATCGCTAAGATAAAAGAAGTCCTGAGTCATTTTGTCGAGTTTGACGCGTGCTTCTTTAGAGAGTTTATTAACCGCTTCCATAAAAGTGTCTTTGGTGATCATCCCTACCACGACATCGCCGTCCGCAGTCACAGAGGCGGTTCTTTTTGCCATACCAAAAAAACTCATTTCTCCAAAAATATCCCCTTCTTTTAAGGTACCAACAAGCACCTGTTTGTTATTGATGTTTTTCCAGACTTTGGCCCTGCCAGATTGTAAAACGTAAGCATAATAGGCCCAACTCCCTTCTTCCAGAATAATACTACCGTCCTTTACCTTCTCTGTTCTGCTAATGAACTGTTCCATAAAACCCTCCTTTAAATTATTTTCATTCTTGTATAAATGTACCGCAAGAGAAATACTTTCAATTTGAAGCTGTCACCGGAAGGGAAGCAAAGTTAGTCTTGTCTGTTAGGAAACATTGCTTTGCTTGTTTACATGCGCAGGATTTAATAATTCACTAATGCGAGTTTCTTGTCTTCTTCGTTTTACTTGTCGTTTTACAGGTTGGTAAATTTTGATATCTCAAAAGAGGTCATATTATCAAGATAATCGGCTTTGAAGTCAATAGAAATCCTTGAAATTTCCCATCCCTCTAATAGATAATCGGGTAGGAGTGAGGTTGGAACTTGCTGCTATCTTTGCCCTGATAGGACTCAGAACCCTATACCGCAATATCTGCATGCGGCAACACCCCCTTTTCCCTTTTTTGATATACCGCTACGATAATTTTTTATTTGACAATTTATATTTTTCCTATATCTTAGCTTTCTAATGTTTTATAGAGACTTTTTTGGTGTAATGATCCCATTTGCTAAGGAGTTTTCCCCTATATGAGTCCACTTTCTAAAAATTTTGTGCGCGCAAGCCTGATTTACTTTTTCATTGCAGTCATCCTTGGTATTGTCATGATTTCTATGCAGAGCTATCCGGCTCAATTACTCTTCAGTCATGTACATCTCAATCTTCTTGGATGGATGTCGATGATGATTTTTGGCGTTGGGTATCATATCCTGCCAAGATTTTCAGGGACACCTCTTGCCTACCCAAAAATAGGCACTCTTCAGTTCTATCTTGCAAACATTGGCTTGGTAGGATTGGTATGTTTCCGTCCGATTCATCCACTCGCAGAAATTTTTGCAGGTTTGCTGGTGGTATCTGTCGGGTTGTTTGTATTTAATATCTGGATGAGTATGATACCACCTAAGCCTGAACCTGAATAGGCAAACTCTGATCAAGTATCTTCCAACACATAGACCAATTGTAATAGACAACCACTTTGTCATACCAGAGGAGCGGCATTTAAGATCGTAAATTTGTTTAATGCTATTCGAACCCTCTTTCCTGTGTTTTGTTGTAAATCTCATTACTACTCAAAAAATCTATGGATATTTGGTAAAATTAATGAGATTATAGTATTACCATGCAAAAACTTCTTTTTTTGTAAGTTTTTTTGTAATCATGCCTACCCCTTATCATGAGGTACAGATTGTTTATGAGAGAAAGATTGCTTCGCTTCGCTCGCAATGACAACGCATCAAAGCATAGCCTGTGTCATTGCGAGGGATCTTTTCCGAAGCAATCTCCCGTTTTCATAACGGGGAATTTGGTTGCGGCTTTGCTGTGTTAGGTATTTGTTTTAGCCATGAGTAGTTTTAAACGTTGTCCGTATTTTATAGAGATAAAATTTTATATGGTTTTGAGGCTGAGCCTCGAAAAAGTACCAAAAGGAGATTTCTGATAATGTACACCATAGGAATTGATATTGGTTCCATGTCGACCAATGGAATTCTGCTAAATGAGAAAAAGGCAATTCTTTCATCCATCATTATACCAACCGGCGCCAGCAGCAAAAAGGCTGCTGATAAAACCTTTCAACAGATACTTACTGAACACAAGCTGTCTGCAAACGATATTGATTACATTGTTGCTACCGGATATGGGCGTATCAAGGTGCCATTTGCCAATGAAGTGGTAACGGAGATAACCTGCCATGCAAAGGGAGCAAACTATTTTTTCCCCATGGCAAGGACGATTATTGACATTGGAGGACAAGATAGCAAGGTCATTAAGGTTGATGCGAACGGAAATGTCCTCGACTTTGTTATGAATGACAAGTGTGCCGCCGGAACAGGACGGTTTCTTGAGGTTATGGCCAGAACCCTGGAGATTGATCTGGAAGAGATGGGTCCAATCTCGCTGAACGGAAAGGATAATGTCTCCGTAAGCAGCCTTTGTACGGTATTTGCTGAATCCGAGGTGGTATCCCTCATCGGTGCGGATCACAAAACGGCAGATATTTGCAAAGGCCTACACATCTCCATCGCCAAACGCATCACTGCACAGCTCAAGAGGATTGGACTGGAAGAGGAGATTGTTATGACCGGTGGTGTTGCAAAGAATATCGGTGTTGTAACAGAGATAGAGAAACATCTTGGTTGCAAAATCAAGATTTCGGAGGAACCTCAAATCAATGGAGCGCTTGGTGCGGCATTGATTGCCCTGGAAAAGGCGCGGGCAAAGGTTAACGCCCCGGTATCGGTGTCCGTTTCGGTCTCTGAAAACGACCGGAACGATGCTTCCGTGACAGAATTCTCTGTTGACGACCATACCTTACCGAAGATCGGGTATTTTTGTTCGTATACTCCGGTAGAGCTTATTCGCGCCGCCGGATTCCATCCGGTCAGAATCAAAGGTTCGGAACAGGAATCGAGCGCTGCCAATGAAATGCTTTGCGGCAATATCTGCCCTTATATCAAGGCCGTTGTCGACCAGAAAATCAATGGCCAACTGGAAGATTTTAAAGGAATGGTATTTGTCAATTCGTGTGACGGGATGCGACGGCTGTATGATGCATGGATAAAACTGGACCAGGGGAAAAAGACATTTAACTATATCTTAGATATTCCCAAAAACACCGATGATGCCGCAGTTTTTTATTATGCAAACCTGCTCAAAAACTTTAAAGAAAAACTGGAAACGTTTTTTAGACTAAAAATCAACCAGGATGATATTAACCAGAGCATTACCTTATACAATGCGGTGAGAGAAAAGGTTCGGGTGTTTTTACAGAAGTACTGGAATGGACATCTCGGGCAATCGGGCTATGAAATTTTTTCCCTGTTAAAAAAGGGCGCTAATGCCGTGCCGGAGAAATTCCAGTCCTATCTGACCCATCTGATGAAACAAAGGGAAGACGTACGTGATACACGGGACATACCCAGGCTTTTCGTCTGGGGGAGTATCATGGAAAACGAAAAGATTATGAAGATTATAGAAGACGCTGGTTCCAAGGTGATTGCAGAGGATTTATGCAATGGCAGCCGTTACTTTGATGCCCAAATTCACGTCAGCGACGACCCCATTCTGTCCATTGCCAGGAGATATATCGTGCGGTCTCCGTGCTCCAGGATGGTGAACATCTTTGATAGAATTAACAAAGTGCTGACCACAATGCAGGAAAGATCAATTCATGGGGCGATTTATCACACGCTCAAATTTTGTGATCACAATCTCCTGGATTACCCTATGATAAAAAAGACGTTCCACGAGAAAAACATACCTCTCCTTCATCTTAATTGTGATTATACCCTGAGCAGTGAAGGTCAAATCAAAACAAGGGTTGAAGCATTTCTTGAACAATTAACCAGCACTTCAAGGAAAGAGTGAGTGAAATATGGCGTCAATGCGTAAATATAAGGAATGGATAAAACCACTCCGTCGTCGTTTTTCTCCGATGTTATTTCGTGAGCTTTTGCGGTTTCTGCGGATATCTTCTTTTTTCTTCCGGGGAAATAAAAAGAAAGAACTGGTTTCTCTGCGCGTCCAGACCCGTGTCGGCATAAAGCATCTCTATAAGGTGTATGCCAACCCGAAACGAACCATTTGGACGACGATGTTTGTTCCGTCAGAAATTCTGTTTGCCATGGGGCTGTATCCTTTTTGTCTTGAAATCGGCGCAGCTCTTTTTGCGGGTTTGGGGCAAAGCTCCCAGGGGCTTATGGAGGCTGAATCATATGGAGTCCCTACGGATATCTGTACCTTTCACCGGTCTGCAATTGGGCACACCTTTAGGGATTTGTTTCCCAAAAACGTCCTCCAGGCTGCCACAACAACGCTTTGTGATAACAATACCAAGACGATGAAAATATGCGAGTCTATGACGGGAAAAGAGACCATCGTCATTGACGTGCCCTATGAGGCAGATGATTATTCGGTTCAATATCTTGCAAAACAGCTTGAAGATTTTGCTCGACGGCTCGAGGAGATCACTGGAAGAAAGATGGAGCAAACCGCATTTGAAAAGGCAATTGATTACGCCAATCAAACACGGGAAAAGATGCTCGAAATTAATGAATTGAGAAAAGATCCGTTTTGTCCCCTTCCTGGCAGCAACGCACTAGGGTTTATGTTTCCGGCATATTTGCTAATTGGATCGAAACTGTCCGTGGAGTTTTTCTCTGCACTGGCTGCTGAATTACGCGAGAAAACTGAGGAAAACAAGACGAAAGGAGACCCTATTCCCCGGAAAGATCTGATCAGGATTCTTTGGTTAGAATTAAAACCTTATTTTAAAGTCGATTTCCTGACGAAATTAGAACAGGAGCAAGGGGTCAGGATCGTTTTTGAGGAAACCAATTACGTGTACTGGGACAAGCTTGATCCACAAAGACCATATGAAAGCCTCGCAAAGAAGCTTATTACCAGCCATTACAATGGCCCGCTGGAGCGCCGTATTGAGATCACCAGGAAGCTTGCCCGGGAGTATCAGGTTGACGGCGTAGTGGTATTTTCATCCTGGGGCTGCAGGAGAAACAACGCCGCAGTCCCCACGTTGAAAAGGGAATTGAATAAGATCGGCTATCCCCTCCTCAGCCTTGACGGGGATTGTATTGACGACCACAATTATATGCCGGGTCAATTTTCCACACGGATAGAAGGATTTTTGGAGATGATACGGGGACGGAAAACCTCCGCGAACCTTCCACAACCCGAAGTATGTGAAGTGGGGATAAGTTAAAAAGTTATTAACCTTCCCGTTTGCCATCTGCGAGACTTGCCTCAACTTTTTCCAAGATGCTCACGATAATATTACTGTGTAAAAATTTCTTTTTTGCCAGTTTTTTAACATACCCCTAAATCCCTGAGCTATGTCAACCGTCCCCGGTTGACATCACAATGACAAGCGGGGGATGCTTGTTCTACCAATAGAGGGGTTTGGGGGCGGCTTTGCTGCGCATTAGGTAGTACCTGAACGAAAACGCACTTTTTTTTGAAAAGTATTGGGATGGTTTTAGGCTTGCAACAAGCTTTCCTTGCCATTCGGTACTAGACTTTTGTCAGAGGTAAGGTTTTTTCCTTCTTTCGTGCCTTCTCCTGAATTCCCTCCAGAAGCCCCTCTCCTCTTGCATCCTCTATCACATCAAAACTCTTGCGTGCGCATCCCATAACAAATTCACATCCGTTGGAAAGTGTACATCGCTCTCTAATACATACGTATCTGCCTTAATACGCAGTCCTTCGTCTTGTTTTTTAACCAACGTATGTCCCGCTCTTATCACCACCTCATTGATCTTCTTGATGGTCTCCTCATCCAATAAGCTTACCTTGTCCTTGATGCTCTGCCTTGAAGATCTCTTGCCCTCTCCACATGTCGTCTCCACCACAAGTATCTGCCTGGTAAGCTTATGATGGTTGACGAAATCCGCCAGCCAATCGTAATCTGCACCCAACCTTCATCTCACTGCCGATAGCACGAGGATATGCCACAAATCCATCCCATATCTCCCCGTCTTTTTCTTCCCCTTCTGTATCTTCTCCTCTCATATCCTGAATACCTCCTCTCCGGCTTCAGATATTTAATGCCTTTATTCGCTTCTTTACGCCTTCTTCTCCGCGTTTTACCGGCCTTCAGCTAGTTTTCGTTCAACACTACCTAACCTCCTCCATCAAGGGGGATGGACTCTTGTTTGAAATTCCTGTACATTAAACTACTGTCATGCTGATGTTTATATTGGAGCGATGGGTTAACGTATTAACAACCGGCGAAGCGGCAATCGTCTCCTGCCAGATTTGCCCCAAAGCGTTTTCGTCTGCATCGGATTGAACATAAACCCTGCCCGTTATCTCTCTGAAACCGCTGTGTCCGCTCTGTTCGGCGCCAAGAAAAACAAAAATATTCTCAATCTGCCCACTCAGGGAGATTTCCAGTTCGTCAATATGGATGTTTCTTCGGGAAGCATGAATCTGGAATCCCATCGCCAGGCAGGCTCCCATTGCGCCCAGAAGATATTCGATGGCGCTGGGGGCATTATCTTTAACATCAAAACTGGCAGGCTGACCAACCGTCCACGAATGGTTCCGGCAAAAGACCTTTGCCTGCATCCCGCCATTCCAGTGAATACGCGTTTGCCAGCGGTAATTGCGAGCATGCTCATCATATTCATCCGTTTTTTTGCTGCTACTGCCCTTCCGTACAAAATATTTTTGATGATCATTTCCCTGTCGCCAGCCCAGATACGGGTTTTTGGTCATCCGGCACCATGCGGGAAGGTCTTCCCTGACGCTGATCTCCGTACTGTGAATTTCCAAAACATTCCCTTCCGGCATCTGGTTCACCGCCCTGCGAATGAGCAGCAGCAAACCGGAACCACAATCGAGATTGCCACCTTCACAAACATGTGGTGTCTGAAGATTGTCCGGGGCTTGAAGATCACTTTCCGACATGACTAACCACCGAATTTCCTTTCATCGGGGAAGAGGACCGGTATGCAATTCCAGGCCATGTAATTAATAGGTAATGCAGGAGCCGCCGGTAGTTAAGAACTCAACCACCTTGGCTCCGCCCACGATCGTTGCCCCTTTCACGAGATTGTTTGCATCCAAGCCACGCTTCTTAAAGCAGGGGGAGCAAACCCATATACTTCCTCCTGCTTCCACAAAGTCATCCATAAGTTGCATGAGCGGGGCAAAACCCTCTTCATGGATGCTGTCGGCATATCCCTTTGGAGCAAGTCTCACACCTTCCGTAGTAAGAAATACCACCGTTTCGATGCCTGATGCGGCTGAAGCGGTGGCAACAACAAAACCAACGGTCGCTTTATCGGCGTTATCTTTTGCATGAGTAACACTAACCATAAATTTTGCCATGATCTCTAACCTCCTTTTACCATAAAGGTGCCTGCCCCTTATCTGCTATCACAACAGATTGAAAGGCAAATGAAATTTCATCTCTTCTTAATGTAATAACGATCATTATTTCCCTTGCCGGGCACAGCAAGGAGTTCGTATCCTCTCATTTTGCACCAGGCCGGAATATCCGCAAACGCACCAGGATCAAGGGCACGCACCTTCAATACTTGTCCCGTCTTGAGAGGCTTCATTGCCCTCATCAGGGTAATGATCAACTCACCACATCCCATTTCCCCCACATCGACTTCACTATCTGAGGCCATGTTTTTTTGATCCATTATTTTCACCAGAAACTCCTAATCAGAACGATTTGTTACGCGTAGGACGGATGTTGCCCCCCCCCACGGGCATGGGTTAGGCTGGATATCCTCTGTCAAATGCTTACCATACCTGCCTGCCGGCAGACAGAAGTATCTGGCACGATAGTAAGCGTATGAAATAAGTTGACTTATCCTGGTCTTTGTGATGGATAGCAAAGCAACCTTGTGATGACAGTTTCCTCGTCCGCTTGTTATACGTTAATCGCAGGCAAACCCGACGAATCATCAACGGCTCAGAATTTTGAGACCCGCCACACCGGCCAGAATAAACAGCATACAGCAGACACGTCCCCAGTCGCGGGACTCATGAAACAGGTAGATACCCGCTATTACCGTACCAGTGGAGCCAATGCCCGTCCATACTGCGTAAGCGGTGCCGATAGGAAGACCCCGAGCTGCAATACCTAAGAGCACAAAACTGACGATCATGGCACATGCAGTCACCATAGATGGCACTAGCTTCGAAAAACCATGGGAGTATTTCAGCCCGACAGCCCAGACAATTTCAAAGATACCCGCGATAATCAACACGACCCAACTCATGTATTCTCTGTATTAAACCCCGGCAAATGGAAGGAAGGGAGGCATGTATTATTGAATTACCCTGACAAAAATGTTTGCTTTCAGGCTGTTGAGATACTGGCTTTTTAACCGGCTGATTTCTTCACGATAGATTTTTTTTGTAAATATCTTCCTGCACTTCCTCAAACTCCTGGACTTTTTCCGGCTTAATCAACTCCATCTTAAAGATATGATACCCCACCGGAGATGTCAGAATTCCACTCCGTTCGTTGTCTTTTAACTGATAGACTGCATCCCGCAGGTCCTTTCTCATTTCATTAACTTCTTCAAAGCTCAGCAGTCCGCCCTCCTCTGCCTTTGGCCCGTCTGAATACTGTTTTGCCAGAGTTGAAAAATCCTCGCCCTTTTCAAGACGCTTCACGATCTGCTGCGCAAGAGAAAGCGTTTTTTCCTTATCATGGTCATGTGCAGAAAACTTGATCATGATCTGTCGCAGACTCACTTCTTTCTTTTGCCGGAATTCATCAATATTCTCGATATAATAGCGCCTCAGCAATTTCGGTTGAACTTTAATTCTATTATAGACATTTTCTTTCATAATCTTGTCGATCATAATATCTTCCTTGAGTTCATTCTTCTTTTCCAGGGGATTAATTCCCTGCGCTTCGGCAATTTCATAATACTTTGATAAGGACCCCACGTTCTTGACTGCGCCCTTCATGAAAGAATCCAGGTCCTTTTCTACCTCTTTCATCTGCATCTCATCCGTACCAAACAACTTTTGCGCTTCATGAATCAGCACCTTTCTGTTAATCAATTCATCCAGGGTTTCCTTCAGAATCTCGTCAACCTTCTCAAGAAACTCCTTTTCTTTATACCGTTCCTGTGCTTCCCGAATGGCCACCGCAGCGCGTTTGACAACGTCCCCTTGCGTAATGATCTCATCACCCACGACAGCCTTAATAGAATTGATTTTGTCTTCGTTCAAATCGCTTACCGCCCCATAGGAAACGGCAGATGCGATAAGAGTAAACGGGACAAACCATGCGTAAAACCGTATGAACGCTTTCAATATCTTTGTCCTCATGAAAAGATGTCTGAAATTAGTTTTACCTGTTTTTTAAATTTTAATTGATTTTCTTAAAAAGTCTAGTAAATCCTCTGGCAACATCCCCTTTTTTGGAAGTCTCAGGTGCAACGTGTTATCGTTAATGACACGGAGATAGTTTTTCAGTTTATATAAACCCGACTCCGCCTTCTTCAAATCTGCGACTTGAATGATTAAAACACCATCCACTTTTACCATGGAACGAATCTTCGACTGCTGAGCGACAATCCTCAACTCGCTCTCAGAAAGGAGATTCCTTACCGGATGCGGAATATCACCGAACCGGTCTGCCATTTCTTCCGCAATTGCCTTTATCTCCTTAAAGGTCGTGGAACGATTCAATCTCCGGTAGATATCCATCTTCAGCGCATCTTCACGGATGTAAGCATGGGGGATGAAGGATTCCAGATGAAGATCGATGGAGACATCAACGGGATCAGGTATGGGTTCGTGTCTCGCTTTCTTCACCGCCAATTCCAATAACCGGCAATACATCTCATACCCTACCGCGGCAATATGGCCATGCTGCTCCGTCCCTAAAATATTTCCGGCGCCACGGATTTCAAGGTCACGCATGGCAATCCGGAACCCCGCTCCCAATTCGGCAAATTCCTCAATGGCCTTCACCCGTTTTTCTGCCTCCGGTGTAACGGGACGGTCGGCAGGTAAAATGATATAGGCATAGGCGCGGTGTTTGTATCGACCCACCCGTCCCCGCAACTGATGTAGATCTGCCAGACCAAAGGTGTCTGCGGCATTGATAAAGATCGTGTTAACGTTCGGAATGTCCAGGCCTGACTCAATGATCGTCGTGGCCACCAGGATATCGGCGCGGCCACCAGTAAAGTCCCGCATCCGTTGTTCCATGAGTTTTTCGTCCATTTGCCCATGCACCGTCATGATCCTTGCCTCAGGCACAATCTCAGCTAAGTTTCTGGCAATGCGTTCGATGTTGTATACGCGGTTGTGAACAAAATATACCTGCCCGTCACGATTGAGTTCCAGCATAATCGCCTGCCGGATACGTGCCGGGTCAAATCGCAGAATATGCGTCTGAATCGCCTGTCTGCCCAATGGCGGCGTATTCAGGGAGGAAATATCCTTAATCCCCAGGAGCGACATATGGAGTGTCCTGGGAATCGGTGTAGCTGTCAACGTAAGCATATCCACGGTCTGCCGCAATTTCTTGAACCGCTCCTTGTGTTCGACCCCGAATCGCTGCTCTTCATCAATAATAACCAGTCCGAGGTCTTTAAAATAGACATCTTTCTGCAAAAGACGGTGGGTGCCTATGAGGATGTCGATGAGGCCTGCCGCCGCCTTCTCCAGGGCGTCCTTCTGCTCCCTGCGCGTTTTAAACCTGCTTAACACACCAACCGTTACAGGATAATCCGCCATGCGTTCCGAGAAGGTAACGTAGTGTTGCTGGGCAAGGATTGTCGTGGGCACCAGCACAGCCACCTGTTTCCCATCCATAACAGCCTTGAAGGCAGCCCGCATGGCAAGTTCCGTTTTGCCATAGCCAACGTCGCCGCAGATAAGCCGGTCCATCGGCCTCTTCGACTCCATATCACGCTTTATCTCTTCTATCACCTGAAGCTGATCCGGCGTCTCTTCGTAAAGAAACGACTCCTCAAATTCCCCCTGCCATTCCGTGTCCTTCTGGTACGCAATGCCTTCCTTTGCATTCCGTAACGCCTGAATATGCAGCAAATCACTGGCAACATCCCTGACGGCATGCTCTGCGCGCTTTTTTCTGACCTCCCAGTACTTTGAACCGATTTTATCAAGTCTTGGCCTGTGGTCAGAACTGCCAATGTACTTTTGCACCAGCTCAATCTTCGTTGCAGGCACATAGATTTTCGTACCCTCTTCAAATTCCAACACGAGATACTCCCTCTTCTGTCCCTCCTCTTCAAGCGTGTCCATCCCCAGATACCGTCCAATCCCGTGGCTTACGTGCACCACATAATCCCCTTTTTTCAAATCCAGGAAGGAATCTATCGCCCTGGTTTGTATGGGCTTTTTTGTCTCACGACGCTGCTGATACCGATGGAAAATCTCGTGGTGTGCAAGGATCGCGATCTGGATATCAGAGAATTGAAACCCGCAGTGAAGGTAGCCGATACGCAACTCCAACCGTCTATTCCTTGTTATATCAGATTCATTGATAATTTCCTGAAACCGTTGCTCCTCAGCCTCATTATTACAAAAGACAATCGTTCGGGTATTGGCGTCAATGACCTTACCTAGCTCAGCGGTAATCTCCTGAATTTTTCGGGGAAAATTATCCGCCGATTTTACGTGGAATGTAAACTCGTCGTCACCTGATGACACCGGCAGCTTCGTCAAATGTATCGTTCTAAAGGCACCCAATTGATTGAAAATTTCATCAAATGGGTGGTGTGCACAAACCATGTCTCCGTATGCCTTGAGCTGAGATTGTTCGTCTGTGTTCACTTTACTAAGGCCGGACACACCATCGCCAGTTTCAATACTGGCCAATATCTTCCTTGCCTGGTCTTCGATACGTGCGGGTTCCACGAGGACAACCCAAGTGTCTTTGTCAAGATAGGAGAGGAAGGACGTTTGCTGGAATTCTCCCGGAAGCGTTTGTGTTATAAATCCTGTCAAGAGAAAGTATCTGGCAGACGTCTAATTCCCCCTCGGAAAGCTGGGACTCAACATCAAACCTCCGGATAGACTCAATTTCATCGCCAAAATACTCGATACGACAGGGAGTGTCCGAGGCGAACGGGAAAATATCAATAATACCACCGCGCAGCGCATATTCCCCGGCATTTTCAACCTGGTTCGTCATCTGATAGCGGTGATCCTGCAACCAGGTAATGAGCTCTTCCTGGGGAAACTCCTGGTTCCTTTGGATTTTTAAGACATTTTCCAAGATTGCCCTGGGAGATGGTACAGGCTGTAAAAGAGCCTGAATCGGCGCTATGATAATATCCAGCCTGTTTGTTGCAGGGACGTCTTCGTGAAGTAGCTGATTAACGATCTGAATCCTTTGCGTCTTGATATCGGCATTATCTTCAAAATCGACTGTATACACATTTTCAACCGCCGGGAAGAGACCGGCATGGCCTGGCAAAAAGGTATGGAGGTCTTCAAGATCATGTTCAGCCTCGTCAATATGGGAAACCACCAAAAGCACCCGCGGCGTTGCTTTGGTCGTCTTTAAACGTTCTTTCACCAGAACGGCGGTAAAGAACATTGCAGACGACCCCCACAAACCATTAACCGTGCAGCCCTCCCCATCCCGGAGTCTTCGGGTAATTTCCTGATATTGCTTATGTTCCTGCAGGAGCCTGATAAAATCTTTCATGGAGGTCAACTGGAAGAGAAAAATATACCGCCCTTTAGAATACTTAAGTAATTTTAATGCAATCCTGCAGGGAAAATCAAGAATCCACATACAGATAATGAATTTTGTGACTGCTTAGCTTTTTAAAAGATCCACATGCACTCCTTTACGATGGTACAGACAACCCCGGTTTTCATATTATAATGTTTTTCTGGGATTGTATCATACACCTGACCTAATAATTTCAGTTCAGGCATGTTAATCTTTATTTCGCTTTGAAAAAATAAAGTCTCTTGGTATCGTTCGGCAATTACCGTATAGGAAACAAAGAAATTAAGTTGTCATTCTGTCCTTGATACAGGGCGGGCTCTGCGAAAGCAGGAATCCAGTTTTTCGTTACTTTCCTGGATTCCCAATTGCGTGGGAATGACACAGAGATAGAGAACGTCAACTTTTTTCAGACGCTCACGATAAATAATATTGGTGAATAAGTTGTTATGTGTAAAAGGCACTATTTGTGGAGATAAAATTATCACGGCATGCCTAAAGACGGGCAAAGCTTTACAATATTCCAGAGTCGGCAGTTTCCCGAATCCTGACTAGTATGAACTTAACGCCTTCGGCGACTTGCCTCCTTGTTTCCCTACGTTTACGGGGGGATTATGGGGGGGATTGAAATTCCTATACCGGAACTTAACGCCTTCGGCAGACTTTCACTCAACGCACTCCGTGGTATAGTTATTACACGCTGGACATCCGACTTTTGACAGGTATCCTTCATAATATTCCTTGCTGAATTTGGCCATCCCGATTCCTGCATCAACAATTGCTTCATTGACCAAAAGCTCAGTTCCACAGACTGAACAACGGTAATTGCACTCCTTTGGCGGAGGACAGAATGACTCTTCCATTACCTTCCTCTCGAATGTCTTCTTTCTCCTTTTGCTCATACTTACCTCTTTTTATCTCATCCAACTCATCATAAATCACCCCATACCGGGGATGCCATATTGTACAAATATCCATCTCTTGCCCACAATGCGCGCAAACAAAAGGGTCTTTCCCGCTCCTCTCCCTATATCTCTCTCGATACCTCTTCTGCGCTATTATCTTTATCGCCCCCCCTCACTACTCTTTTAACTTTTGACAAGGCTTCTTGAACAATCTCCCGAACCTGTTCAAACGTCTTTGTCGCTTGCACCCCATAATATCTTATCCTTTTAAACCCTTTCGGAAATATATGCTAAATCATCCTCCCGATAAATGGATACACATCCACCCGTTCTTCCTCTATCTGCTCCGTCTTATGCGATCGGCACTGATACCTTACTGTCTCCCCATCATATCCATCTATCCTCCTCATCGATATCGGAGGACTCACCACGTATTTCGCCAAATATCTCGCCAAACTCTCATACCGCCCCGGTACTTCCCCCTTCTGCACATTCGCTACAAATCCCTTCGGATAGCTCCTATAACAACTATCCACCAACTGCTCTACCTCTTCCGTATCTATCCCCTCCCTTACCATCTCCAGTAAATACCACTGCCACTTCTTATGCAACATCGGATACGGTAAATACTCCAAATGTTCCCACCTCTGGCTATTTTTATCCATCCCCCCGCTCGCCGCTATAATATGCAAATGCGGATTATACTGCCCAATTCTCCCATGCGTCTGTAATACTCCTCTGTATCCTCCCCGTAGCTCCTTCCGCCTGACCATGCTAAAAAATCATCCAAACACTTTACCCCACTCGACATTAGCTTTCCCAACAACTCTTCTGTGTGATTATCAAACGTCTTCCTTAACCTCTCCGGTACCGTCAACACCATATGCCGATAGATTATCCCTTCATGCAACATCTTGCTGCCCTGACTCACCCACTCATCCACAGACACCTTCCCACATCTCAAACACATGGTACTCTTGCAACTCATCGACACTACTCGTTTTCCCGCTCCACAGCTAAAACATAGGCACCTTATATATCCCATCTCTTCTGGATTACCGCAAAACAACATCCTTTTTACTTGTTCATCATAGTATTGCTTATTATAGCGTGGATACTTCTTTTTAAACCCATCCCCATGATCCATAAATATCTGCTTGAATACATTCCACCCTTTCGCATCTTCTACTTTCATAGGTAAATAATTATAGCCTCTGTCATATAATGTGTAACATTGTTATGCAGACTATTTTATAAAATTTTCCAGAGAAATTGCAAGTGATATGAAACAGAAAGTCTTCTTAACAATGTTACTTACTATATCATATTACTGCTCCATACCTCATACCAATATCTCCCAAAAAACCCCTCAAATAAAATGAAAACTCCTACACAATTAATATCTAATAAAAAATATTTTGACAATTTGGGCAAAAATAATTTATTAATTTTGAACAGCAAGTTGGGGAATAATCACGAGTTCTTTGAGTTTCAGGCCAAGAGCGATTACTTTACGCCCAAGAGTTGTCAGGTGGTATTTGTATGAATGGGTAATTTTTCTGATTAATCCGTGGACTCTCAGCCGCTTTATGATACGACACATTTGGCTCGTGGTTTTTTCCATCAGTTTTGTTCGAAGGTTTTTGTTTTGAAAACCCCGGATATTGAACTCACCACGGGCAATGGTCAGAAATATCTGCTGATCTTCATCGCTGAAGAAATTAAATCCTTTGTACGTATGATTCTTTTCCGTAACGTTCTTTGAAATCTTGTTGAGATTCACACTCCCCACTCGGTTGTCATCGAAGGTAGAGATGAATTCCAGATAACGATGATTGGCACGTGAAAATAGGTTTTGCAACGAAACAAGACTATAGATGCCTTTTTTTTACGTGTGCGACCTTCGTTTCACGTGTTCCGTCACGGTGTTCTACCTTGCGGTAGTGCTCAAAAAAGGAAACATCATATGTTGTGGTTTCGATCCTCAGCATGATACCAAATTTGTCGTACAATTTTACCGAAGCAGGACCCATGACATGTTTGATCCGGGTGCCTTCAATACGGGTGTTAAATCTGTTGCCCATATCGTTCTGATAATTACCATGAAGTTTCTTCCCCAGAAATGTCGCTATATTCTCCGGTTTTACGGTATGGATAGCTGTTCTGGCAAGGGTATCGTACATGGTCTGTAAATAGCTTTGCTGACGAAAGACAATATCCGTTGCATACTCAATCTGCATAACACTCCAATGATACGAAAGGTGAAACTCCTTGAGAAACGGGCAGTACTGCCGGGAGAACTCATCAAGGATGGTATGGAGGTGTTCTGGTGAAAAACCGTTGGCAATTTCTTGTGCTTTTTGAAAATCACCAATATCAAGAAACGCATTATCGCACAGGGTGTAAGGGATTTTCTGTTTTTGCAACTGTGATGCTAACCAGGTATGGCCATTAAAATAGATTTGAAGCCGGAAGGGAATCCATGTCGGTACACGGACATAGCAGAGTCCGAGAACTTCATGGATAAAGTAAAAGTAATAGCGAAGACACTTCTCGCTCGGATCGTACTTGAGAAACGTTTTATGGGTATTCTTGTCGTGCCATGGTTTATAGGAGGTGCAGGATTCCTGTACTGAAAAGATGTGAACAAGGCCAGGATGGTTGCCACGGTTTTTCAGGATTTCTGCAATACGTTTTTCCTGGCGAAAGTTCTTTTTTGGGATGTATTCGATCTTGAGATTATTCTCACGGGCAATCTTTTGGGCATGCGCAATCAATTCGTCCCGCAAGCCTTGAGCAAATTGCGGGTAGTCAAAGATACGGATTTTCTTCTCATACAGAAATGATGTCATACCCTTTGCATAACAAAAAGAGGGTAATGTGCCTTGGATAATAAATACGATCATAGCATGAAAGAGTACCTCGAATATGTTCCGCGTGGGTTTCTGTGATAAGTTTCATAGAGCATCCTTATGGAGAATAACTACCTTTTATCTGACTAACACGAACGAGTGGGTTGAATATGACTATTCGCTTATTATTGTATATTACGTTTGCTGATTACTTAACATAAATCTTTTCCGACTCGTTCGGGTTAGCCTAAGTTACGCATTTAAGAGCATAAGTAGCTGGTATACAAGGGTCTTCAAATATTTTCCTCACTACAAAGCTGTTTTTTTGAAGGTTATCCGCTTTCTTTTTATCGCCTGTGGATCAACTCCGAGTTTTTTGTATATCTCCC
>AYTS01000092.1 GCA_002009475.1 Candidatus Brocadia carolinensis
CTTTCTTCGTCCTTATGGTCTCAACCAGGACCAGACAGGAATATTTCTTATCACCTCTCTTTTTGTATGCATCTCTGATATACATACCATGATTATACCAGAGAAGACGAAAATGTCAACACAATCCTCACTATTCACACACTACATCGCCGGCAAAAATTCTCGACCCTTATTATTCTACCACTTACGACTTGCTCACTATGCAAAAGTACCGCTTCGGCTACACTTTTTGCGTAAGTTCGGCTAAGAAGAAGGAGGAAACAACATATGTCAATAATTTCAACTCCAACAAGTAATCAAATCGTCACGGATCCGGCGCAAGGGAGGGGCTTGAGGTGCGCCGGCACGTGGCTGATGAGGAGGAAAAGATAGAAAATAGTCATGGGGTGATAGAAACGATTATACACCATCATAACAACGAGGATCTCACTGTTACGCTAATTCAAAAAGATATCGCAGACAAAGTTTTGAGAACCAAGACAAACAATGTGGGCGCCTGGTCTGTCACCTTTCCATCATGCAAACCAGGTACCGCGCAAGTAACAGTGAGAAACAGGGGCTATCTACTTGATGACGTTCGGTTCAGCGTTGATGCCAATCAACGCCAACCCATCACCGTCCGGCTGGACGGGGTTGATGCCTCAACCAATCCGATCATCGATCTCCCAGAGGATGGTAAGAACTTGCAGGTTGAGGTTAAGGCAGTCAGCCCAACATGGACGATCCGCGTTCAGATCAACACGTTGCCGCCTCAGGAACATTCTTCGCATACTCCCTTAAGTTTATGGACATTCACGTTGAACCTTCCCGGAAGGTACGCCCCAGCAGGGCAGTTGTTGATCGTCGATGACACAGACTTCTTTGGAGTGACCACGACAACGGCATTCAGCTTCAATACGCGCGACAGTACCCCTCCTACAATTTCGATAACTGAGCCCACAGAAGATAAAGTTATTGTTGCTGAGGTACCACTGCAGTTGGTTATTCGCGGAACCGTTCGTGACATACAAAGTGGCTACCAAGACGGCACGTTGACCTATTCGTTCGCCGGGCAGACTAATGTTCCTGTTGTTGTCGTGAATGGGGCTTGGTTCTTCGACTTAGCCGTTGCGAGTTTTGGACAATACGAACTGACTATGACCGCGGCGGATGTTGCGGGCAACACGCGCTCAAGTTTGGTCGTGCGCCAGTTTGAAGTGGTTTCTTCCTACAAGCCGAAGTCGATCGATGAGTTACTCTGTCCCACCGCTTACTTGAATGAACTGCTACGCTTTGCACGTAGTCATCTGCTTACACAGACGGGTGCCGCCGTTAACACAGATGTAATCACTACCGCATTCAAGCAACCCTTCGGCGACATCGCCCAGCCCAATGCGCCCGCCAGTGAACGCTTGATCTCAGATCTTCTGACCCCGGTGCGAATCCTGCGGGATGCCAAGCCAACAGACGCAGACGCTGCAGACTCCGCGGGTCTGATCGCACGCTGGACCTTTTCTGAGCTCGCCCAAGGTGCAACGGATGGGTTGAAAGACAGGAGCAGGCCGTTTCGCCTTGGCAGGTATCTATGACGACGACATTGGCAGCCCCTATGTCGATATTGTGGCTCGGATGTGGGGTAGACCTGGGACGAACTTTGAGTGTGCTGTAGTTCTGGACGGTATCTCTTATGCCAAGGTTTATAACTCTGTACGCAAACTGGGTGTGGATTTGAACCTCTCTGTACTCGAAGTGGGCCGGGATAACCGCGACTTTACTGTTTCGTTTTGGATTTATCCAAACGATACCGGCGGTGGTGGTGGTACATGGCGGCAGGTGCTGTACAAGGGACAGGAGGGCGTGAACCGGACCTTTGGGATATGGCTCTATCCGGACGCAAATACGGTGCACTTTCGCATAGCAACGACGGGCAGCTGGAATGATGGTGGTAACTCCAGGACACAGTTGCCCACGCAGCGTTGGTCACATCCTGCGTATGTCAAGTCTGGAAAGATGCTCAGGCTGTACATTAATGGCATATTGGATGCTGAAGTTCAATTGCAGGGTGACGTTGTTGCGAATTCTGACCCTCTGTTTATTGGCGCGAGTCCGTCCTGCGCTAGCTTCAAAGGTGGACTGGCTGAACTCCGTCTCTATGGTTTTGCACTGAGTTCTGAGGATATTGAGTATCTGGCGCTGGATCGGAGAGCCGGTCTGACCGAAACGCCTGTTGCTGATTACCATGAGGCCGTTTATGAGGCATTACTGGTTGGACTTGGGACTTCGCTTGAGGAACTTCGCGGACTCAACGCATTATCAGCGGATCAGCGCCGTGCGCTTGCAGAGCGCCTGGGTCTGCTGAACGTCGACCCGGCCATGGACTATCTGAACTCCCTAGTCCCGAACTTTCAGCCCGGCACGGATAAGTTCGAACTCAGGCTGAATGTCATCTTTGGATTACCACTCACGTTCACTCCGACTGAGCCGTTGGAAGTGCCGAGTGGCTTTGTTGAATTGGTGTGGGAGCAGCGTGGGAACCTCACCTATCGATGGGCTTTGGAAGATGCGCAGCAATCTAGACATTCAGAACTCGATCCGGACCTGTTTGATTTGGCGGATATTTCACCTAATGCTCAGGACTGGTTGAGTTTGTTGAGGTCGCGCGGTGTTGAATTGGCCGTGAAGTTCGAAGAATTCGATACACTGCTTCGTGCAGGCTCTGCCGCAAACGCGCTCAGCCAAGTGTATTCGTCAGACGAATTGGACAAATTAAAGAGTCTGTATAATAGTGAAAAAGCTGGTGAGCCAATAGCCCAGGAATTGCCGCGGTTCAATCTGGATCGCAAGATGTTTCGACGATTGCTGGTGCTGGTAAATATGAGCAGTCTTGGCGTCGCACCGACCCTGACCGCATATGAACAAGACGACTTTGCCCACCTGCTCACTCAGTTGTGGAAGGTGCGCAACCGTTACGCGGCTTGGAAGCAGGCGGAGGCCGCGCCCGCGCTCGTTTCGCGACTCTGGCCCACGTTGACAACGGAAGCAGCTTGGATGCCCGGTTCCTACAAGCGAGACTTTCTACCATGGCGGGGCAATGCGCAGCAAAGGTCAGAAATAGACAGGCTGTCCGAGAATGTGGCATTCCGATTTTCTTCATTTAGCCAGAAAAA